>JAPYNE010000001.1 GCA_028285945.1 Candidatus Foliamicus numerosus
CGACCTGTCGGCCTTGGACGACGATGAGATTTCCGAGGCCCGCAACCTCAGCATCGGCTTCGTTTTCCAGTCCTTCCGGCTGCTGCCGCTCATGACGGCTTGGCAGAACGTCGCCCTGCCGCTCGCCTACCGCGGCCTTGACGGCGCATCGGCGCGTGAGCGTGCCCAAGAGATGCTCAAGAGAGTGGCGATGGACGACAAGGCCGAGCATCGGCCCGATCAGCTGTCCGGCGGGCAGCAGCAGCGGGTTGCCATCGCGAGGGCGCTGGTGACCTCGCCCGCCATGCTGCTTGCGGACGAACCCACCGGGGCGCTTGATCTGGAAACCGGCGATGAGATCATGCGTCTGTTCATTGACCTCAATGCCGCGCGCGGCATTGCGGTGACGATCATCACCCACGACCTCGCCGTCGCCCGCCAGTGCGCCCTCAACATGCGCCTCGTGGACGGGCGGCTCGTGCAGGCGGGCAATCCTGCCGCCGGCGCGCCCGCCCCGCCCCCGCCCCGGACCGTTGCGCCGGATGCCGAGGCCGCGCCATGACCATGTCCGCGACCGCGCAGTTGCGCGAGGCCGGACGCAACCTGCGCGCCGCCAAGCAGCGAACGATTCTCGCCCTAACCGGCATCGTCATCGGCATCGGCGCGGTCATCGCGCTGCTGACGACGGGCTCGATCGCCAGATCCGAGGCCCTGAGACAGTTCCGTTTGCTGGGCACGGACATGGTGTCCGTCGTTGACACCAGCTCGCAGGGGTTGGATGAACGGCGGCGGGTGCTGGGAGCATCCGATGCCATCGGGCTTGCCGGCTTGCCGACGGTGGTCTCGGCGGCGCCCCACACACTGGATTTCGCTACTATTCCGCTGCCCAACCAAGGCTCCATACACGTGACCAAGGTTGGCGTCACCGCCGATTTCGCCAACATGCACGACATGGTGCTGGCCGAGGGACGGTTCATCTCGCCGTTCGACGGCCTCAATGCGTTCGCCGTGCTCGGCTCGGGCATTGCGCGGCAGATGCGCGACGGCGGCCTTAGCCCCGAGGTCGGCAAGCATATCCGTATCGAACAGAACATCTACCTCGTGGTGGGGTTGCTCGCCCCCTCCAACGTCGCCGTCATGTCGGGCATGCGCATCGACGACATTATGATGCTGCCGATCGAACTTTCCTCTCGCGAGCGGGCGAGCGACGAAGTGCAGAGCATTACCCTGCGCATGGGCCCCGACGTCCACTACTTGGACGCGACCGATGAGATTGTGGGGTACTTCGCGCTGGTCGCGCCCGAAATGAATGTCCGCGTTGACAGTCCGGTGCCGCTCATCGAGCAGATGGAGGCGCAAATGAGCCTGTTCGCCCTGCTGCTCGGCGCGGTCGGCGGCATTTCGCTTGTGCTCGGCGGTGTCGGGGTGATGAACGCCATGCTGTCGTCGGTCAGGGAGCGTCGGCTTGAGATCGGCATCCGCCGCGCCCTCGGCGCAACGCGCGGCGATGTGCAGCGTCAGTTCCTTGCCGAGGCCGTGCTGTTATGCCTTGTTGGCGGCGCGCTCGGCGCGTTGCTTGGCATCGGCGCCTCTGTCGGCATTAGCCTGTATTCGGGATGGGCTTGGCAATGGTCGGCATGGGCTCTGGCCTTAGGTTTGGGAACCGCCTGCGCGGCCGGCCTTTTTTTTGGTTACCACCCCGCGAGGCAGGCGGCGCGTCTCGATCCGGTTGTGGCCATGCGCGACAGCATTTAAGGGGGCATGCCTCTCAACCCGCTTCGGCAAGCCTTGCTAGCCGGGGTTCTCCCGGTTCGTTTCGAGGGCGTCATGAAGGCGCGGTGCTGACGGCGAAGGTTGATGAGCAGCCGAGGTCTGTGAACCGCACACCGACGAAGGTTGAATTAGAGACCCGCTACAAGCTGCGGCGTAACCTCAAAGAATAATCTAGTATGGTGCGCAGCAGACAAGTTTTGGGAGGCGGGGTCGGCGCGCAGGTATAATCCTCCTCCGTCGCCCCGTTGCTCTTCGCTGCGGGTCTGCCCCGAATGCCGGAGGTTTCGGCACCGCGCGCCGGTGAGTTTATGAGCCATGTTTTCTATCGCCTCCCACCGGATTTAGCAGCCGTTTTCCGCGCCCGAAAACTTGCGGTGGGCAAAACATCCCTACGGGCATAGTGGAATCAATAAGCCGGTGGCAAGCCAAGCGCCGCAAGGGTTCCGGGAAGTTCAAGGAAATCAAGGGTGTTTTACGGGATGATGCGGCAGCAGCCACCCTCTCCGCCAGATTGGCCGGCAACGAAAGCGCCGGCTTGGATGCCTTGAGCAATACCCGACTGAGTCGCCGGGCCTTTGTCGCGGCCGGCGGGTCGCTGGCGCTGGCGGTGTATCTGCCTGCCGGCCGGGGCCGCGCGGAGGAGGCATTCCGGCCCAGCGTTTGGATCGAGGTCAGTCCCTCCGGCGACATCCTGTTTACCTGCGACCGCACCGATATGGGGCAGGGCAGCCCCGCCGCGCTGGCCCGCATCGTTGCCGACGAGTTGGAGGCGCCTTGGGAGCGCGTGAAACTCACGCGCATGCCGGACAATCCCGCCGCTTGGCCGCGCCCCATGGGCACCGGCGGCAGCGCCTCGGTGCGCCACTCCTTTGCGCCGCTTCGCGAGGCTGCGGCCTCGGCCAGGGAAATGCTGCGCTCGGCGGCCGCCGGCGAATGGGGCGTCGATCCCGGCGAGTGCGCCTGCGTTCAGGGTGAAGTCGTTCACCTGCAAACAGGAGCGCGGCTCGATTACGGGGCGCTGGTTGAAGCAGCGGCAAGGCTGGACCCGCCGACGGATCCGGTGCTCAAGGACTCCTCGGAATTTCGCCTCATCGGCAGGTCGTACTTAAGGCCGGATATTCCCCGCAAGGTGCTTGGCTCGGAAGGCTATGCCATCGATGTGCGCCTGCCGGGGCAGCGGACCGCCGTTATCGCCCGCTCGCCGTGGCCGGGCGCCGTGCCCATGCGCCCTGTATATGACGCCCAGGCGGCGCTGGGCTTTGCGGGCGTTGAGGATGTTTTCGAAATTCCGGGCGATGAGCACCGCCCGCCCGGAGTTGTGGTTCTGGCGCGGGATTTCTGGGCGGCGCAGCAGGCGCGCGCCGCCTTGGGCGTGGAGTGGGTGGCGTTCGGCCCGGATGTTCCCGCAGCGAGCGATCCGGGCGCGGATTTCCGCCGCCGGCTGGTGAGCGGCTTGGACGCGACCGCGCCGCCCGTCCGCAGCGAGGGTGATGCGGGCGCCGTCCTGGACAGGTCCTCCGCGCGCCGCCACACGGCGCAGTACGAGGTTCCCTTTTTGAGCCACGCAACCATGGAGCCGATGAACTGCACCGCCGATGTGCGGGCCAATCGGTGCGAGCTGTGGGCTCCCACGCAGGTCCAGAGCCAGTCGCAACAGGCCGCCGCCAAGCTGACTGGCTTGCCGCCCGATGCGGTGCGCATCAACACGCCGCCGCTGGGCGGCGGCTTCGGTCGCCGCCTGGAGGTGGATTTCGTGGCCGAAGCCGTGTTGGCGTCGCGCCATGCGGCCCGCCCCGTGAAGGTGGTGTGGACGCGCGAAGACGATATGCGGCACGGCTATTTCCGTCCGGCCGCGATCACCCGCATGGACGCGGCGCTCGATGACGCTGGCAGGCTGCTCGCATGGCGCCAGCGCATCTCGGCCCCGTCGATTCTCCGCCAGATGCGCGGAGTCGAGATGAATCCGGATCCTTCCGCACTTGATGGCGCAGTGAACTTCCCCTACCACTCGCCCAATATCGAAGTTTCCCACGCCGCGCCGCGCGCGCCGGTCAACCTGGGTTTCTGGCGCTCGGTGGCCCATTCCTACACCTGCTTTTTTGTCGAGACCTTTGTTGACGAACTGGCTGGCCAAGCGGGCCGCGACCCCTATGCATTCCGCCTGTCGCTCTTGCCTGAAGCGTCGCGCATGGCGGCGGTGCTCTCGAGGGCGGCCCAGGAGTCGGGCTGGGGAACCCCGCTTCCGCCGGACAGCGGTCGTGGAATCGCCTGCTCGGAGTGTTTCGGCAGTTTCGTGGCTCAGGTGGCGCAGGTTTCGCTGGCGCAGGGGCGGCCGCGCGTGGACCGCATAGACTGCGCCGTGGACTGCGGGCTGGCGGTGGATCCCGCAACACTCAGGGCGCAGATCAGCGGCGGAATCGTTTACGGTTTGACCGCCGCTTTCCACGGCAAGCTGAGCCTCGGCTCCAACGGTTTCGCGGAGCGCAATTTCGACAGCTACAGAATGCTGACCATGCATGAAACGCCCGATATCCGGGTGCATATTGTCAATAGCGGAGAGCCGCTGGGCGGGATCGGCGAGCCCGGCGTGCCGCCGGCGGCGCCGGCGGTGGGCAACGCCATTTTTGCCGCTGCCGGCAGGCGCCTGCGCAAGCTTCCCTTCGATGTGCCGGCGCTGGATGCTTCGGCGAGCAAAGCGGCACTGTGAGGAACGGTTCCGGGCCAGCCGCCTTGCAAAAGGGCGCTTTGTGGTCTAGTTTGTGCGCGGGCGAGCCGGCCGGGCAATCGCTGGCCGCGCGGGTTGATCCGGCGCGGCGGGAGGAAAGTCCGGGCTCCGGCGGACGGGACGCCAGGTAACGCCTGGGGGGCGCAAGCCCACGGAAAGTGCCACAGAAAATAGACCGCCCGGGGTCCATTTCGGCGCCGGGTAAGGGTGAAAAGGTGCGGTAAGAGCGCACCGCGCGGCTGGCAACAGCCGCGGCAGGGTAAACCCCGTTCGGAGCAAGGCGAATAGGGAGGCTATGCGTATGTCCGCGCGCGCCTCCGGGTATGCTGCTTGAGGCTGCCGGCGACGGTGGCCCTAGATGAATGATTGCCCTCGACAGAACCCGGCTTACAGGCCGGCTTGCCCCTTTCGCTCCCAGCCCGGATATTGCATGAGCAAGAGCGCTCGCTCAGCCTGCGGTCAGGCGATGCGGTGCGCGCGGCGATAGAATGTTGCGCGGTCCAGGTTGGGGTGCTTGATCCGGGTATGCGCGAGTTATTGCCAAGCCAAGGCCCGTTGTGGTTCTTCCGCGCCGCCGTTGCCGCGTTCTGCGTGGCTGCCGCCGCTTGCAGTTCCGCGCCGGTGGCGCCGGCCCGCGCTTTGGATTCCCGGATGGACTGGCCCTGCGAGGTGCTCGCCATGCAATGGGATGCCGTGCGCGCCGGCAACGGCGCAGGCGCCGCCGGAACATCGGCTGCCCCTGCGCGGCCGGTCCGGCTTGAGATCGCGCGCTGCCGCCCTGAGGCCGCGCTTGAGGGCCGTGCGAATGCGCTGGCGTACTCGCTGCTGCTGTCGCCGATGCGGGCGGCGGATGCTCCGGTTGCGATTACCGGAATCCCGGATGACGGCTGGTTCAGGCTGCGCGGGATGATCGCGGGCGAGGCGGCGGCTGATGCGTTTGCGGAGTTCGCCTACGACACGCGCCCGGCCACGTTCGAATTCGCGGGGGTCGCGGGCCAAGACCGCCAAACCGTGGCCATCGCCATTCCCGGCGCGACGGGGCGCATCGAGGTTGAGGTGCTCGCTTCGGGGGGCTGGCGGCCGGAGCGGTCCGCATCGGCTATCGCCGCCGATGGCGATGGCTTTGTTTCGGCCTGGTTCGGGACGCAGCGGTATGAGGCACGCAATGCCCGGGCGCGGATGGCCGTGAGCGGCGACACGCATCTTGGGGCGTTCGCCCCGCCTGCCGAATGGATGCCGGCGCAGTGGCGCCGGGGGCGGCTTCTGGACCGCGTGTACTGGCGTTTGCCCGCCGAGTAGCCGGATGCAGGTGCCCGTTTTGCCGCTGGCTCCACTCAACTTCCGGTAAGCAGAGGGAAGAGGAGCAAGCCGCCCATGAGCCCCGCCCGTGAAGCGCCCGCCGGGCAGAGGCCGGAGCGCCCGCCGGTGTTTTCCGTGAGCCAGCACGCCAAGCTGCTGGCCTTTCTCAATGCGCGGCTGGCCAACGAGCAGGACGCGCGGGAACTGGCTCAGGAGGCCTACCTGCGGTTGCTCCGGGCCACGCGCGCCCGCCTGATCGAGGATCCGGCCGCCTATCTTTTTCGCATTGCGCGGAATTTGCTTTACGAATGGTATGTGTCGTTGCCGCCGGCAAGCGAGCCGCTAAGCGGCAGCGCTCCCTCGTCCGACATGGCGGTGGAGGAGCAGGCGGCCTTGGCGCAGCACATGGACCGCCTTGAAAGCGCCTTGCGGCAGCTTCCGCCCAAGCGCCGCGCGGTGGTGCTGATGCATCGCCGCGACGGCATGACCTACAAGGAAATCGGCGCCGCCTTAGGCATTTCAGCCTCCATGGTGAAGAAGCACTTGGCGCTCGGCCTGGCCTGCTGCCGCTTGGCATGCGCGGATTTTTCCGGGGGCGAAAGGTGAGCAAGCGCCGCGAACTGCTGGCTGCGGAAGCCGCGGAATGGCTGACGGTGCTGGACGGCGCGGACCGCAGGCGGCGCGAGCAGTTCGCGCAGTGGTTGCGGACCTCGCCCGAGCACGTTAGGGAGTTCCTGGCGGCGGCGGCGGTTTGGGACAGTCTGCCGGGCGTTTCCTCGCAGCCTTCCGCGGAGGCGCTGGCTCGTCTTGCGCGGCAGTCGGACAATGTGCTGCCGCTGGGCGGAGCCGGTCGCGGGGAGGCGGGCAAAGGGGCAAGGCGATTTGGGCGCCGGCGGCTCGGCTGGGCGGCGGCAGCCGCCGTGGCCGTTGCCTTGGCTGCGGCGCTGCGCGTGTTTGCGCCTTTTTCGGAGCCGCCGCCAATGGAGTACGCCACGCAGGTGGGAGAGCAGCTTTCGGTGTCGCTTGCCGACGGATCGGTGGTGACGCTGAATACGCGCTCGGCGCTTGAGGTGGCCTATTCGCCGCGCTACCGCGACGTGCGCATGAGCGGCGGAGAGGCCCTGTTCGAGGCCGCGGAGGATGCTGAGCGCCCTTTCCGGGTGTTTGCCGGAGGGGCCATGATCGAAGCCGTGGGCACCCGTTTCAATGTGCGCCAGCGGTCCGGCGAAGTGGTGGTGACGGTGCTTGAGGGAGCGGTGGATGTTTCCGCGGAGCGTTCCTCCGGCAATGCCGCGCGCCTCCGGCCAGCGGCGGCGGTGCGGGTGGCGGAGGACCAGCAAGCCCGGGCGGCGGACGAAGGGATTGTCGTGGTGGATCGGGATGCCGGCGCGGCCATCGCCTGGCGCGAGCGGCGGCTGGTCTTCGACGCCCTGCCGGTTCGGGCGGTGATAGAGGAATTCAATCGCTATCAGGCGCCGCCGGTGGTGGTTGCCGACGCTGCCGTGGCGGAGCTGCCCATTAGCGGCGTGTTCCGCTCCGACGACCGCGAGTCCTTCCTTCAGTTTCTCTCTCAGATGGGCATTGCCGAGCATTCCACGCAGCCGGATGGCGTGATTGTGCTGAGCGCCGTGGAGCGCCGCCAAACGGCACCATAAGACCTATGGCCAGCGACGGCGGGTTTCCCTGCTTGGCACTCCTGCGGTTTCGCAGAGTGCCCGTTTTTCGCCGAATGGCGCTCTAACTTCCTGTGCGGCTGGTTTTATGCGCCGCCCTTTTGGTTTTGGAACAGGAGATATGCGCCATGAAGTTGGACCTTAAGCGGTCGTGGCTTGTATTGCCAGCCGCCCTCATTGCGGTGTCGCAGGGTGTTGCGGCGGATGCTAGCGGCAAGGAGCAGGGCATTGAGGTGAAGGCGCAGCAGTTGCCGCAGGCGCTGATGGATTTTTCCGAGCAAACAGGCCTGCAGATCGCTTACTTGGCCAGCCGGGCCGAAGGCAAGGCATCCAAAGGCACGCAAGGCCGGGACGAGCCGGCGGCGGCTTTGTCGGACATCCTGGAAGGCACGCGCCTTGCCTACCAGTTCGTGAACCCGCGAACGGTGGCGATAGGGCCGGAGCGCGCCTCGCCGCGCGCCGCCAGCGGCCCGGGACCGCAGCCGGTTTTGCTGGCGCAGCAGCCGGCGCGGGGCGGGAGCTTGGACGAGGAGCCGGATGCCGAAGGCGATGCCGCCGCCGCGGCGGAAGACGATGCGCTGGAGCTTGGGGACCAGATCGTAACCGGAACCCGCTTGCTGCGAGCAAGCTGGGAAACGCCCGGCCAGGTGATCGTTTTCAGCGCCGAGGATCTGCTCAACACCGGTGAGCCCACGCTGGAGCGGGCGTTGCGCCAATTGCCGCAAAACATCAACGGCACCACCGAATTCGGGGGCGCGGGGCTGTACAGCCCGGACGACGCGCCTGCCGATTCGAGGCGCCTGCTCGGCACCGCCAACATCAACGGCTCATCGACGGTGAACCTGCGCGGTTTGGGGGAATCCGCCACCCTGATTCTGGTGAATGGCAAGCGCGCCGGCGAAAGCGGCCTGCTCGGCGGATTCACGGACATTTCGGAATTCCCGGTGAGCATGATCGACCGGGTGGAAATCCAGCTGGACGGCGCTTCGGCCGTGTACGGCTCCGACGCGATCGGCGGGGTAGTGAACGTTATCCTGAAGAAGGATTTCGACTTGGCGCGGGTGAGCCTGCGGCGCACGGCGCGCACCGGCGGCGGCCTGACCGAGGACAACGCCACTGCCAGTTACAGCTTCTCTTGGGACGGGGGCTACGCCACTTTCAGCTGGGACGGCTACCGGGCATCCGATCAGGATGTGAGCACCACCAGCCTGCTCGGCCTGTCGGTTCGGCCCTACGGCTATCCGGGCACGGTCAGGTCGCGCTTCGGCACGGCGTTCAATCCGTCGTTCAGCCCGTTTTTCGGATCCCAGATCAGTCCGGCGCTCACCCAGGCCGCGATTGATGCAGGCCTGATCGAGGCCGATGAAACCGTCCGGCTGGTGCAGCTTCCCGCCGGCCAGGACGGCACCGGCCTCAGTCTCGACGATGTGTCCTCTTGGAACGTTAACGCCTTTCGGACCAACGAAGGCCGCATGGAAGAGATTTCCGTTGCGCCGAAAAGCAACCGCAATACGCTGCGCGCCTATGCCAGCCATGAGTTCGGCGGTATTGAGGTATCCGGCGGGCTCACCTGGGCCGCCCGCCGCACCGGCAGCAGGAGCGGCGCGGCCCAAGGCGTGACGACTTTTCCGGTTCCGGCCGCCAATCCGTACAACCCGTTCGGCGTTTTTGTGAACGTCGATATGGACGCATCCGGTTTTTTCGGCACCAAGGAAGTGAATGGCAAGCGCGACAGCGTGACGGCGGATCTGGATTTTTCCGGCACGCTGGGCGGCGGCTGGAATTGGGAACTCCGGTCTCGCTATTCGCAGCGCGACGTGGTGTCCGAATCGATCAATCACGTGAACCGCCCGGCGCTGGTGGCTTTGGCGATGAGCGACGATCCTTCGCAGGCGCTCAATGTTTTTGGCGATTCATTGCTCACCGACGGCAATAACGCGGCCATTCTCGCCGCCGCCAACTTCCAAGTGCCGTACGACCGCAACGATAGCGTCAACCAGATCGCCAGCAGCGAATTGATCGTGCGGCGGGATTGGATCCGGCTGCCGGGCGGCGCGGTCCGCTCGGTGTTCGGCGCGGAGTGGCGGCGGAATTCCCTCGACATGAGCTATGGCAACACCCAATGGGCCGCAGCCGTGATTTCAAGGAATTCGCCGATCGGCTTCGCGCTGGGGGACGATTCGCCCAGCGCCGAGAAGGCCCGTCGCCGCCTGCGGGCGGCGTTTGCCGAGCTGTTCGTGCCGTTATTCAGCGAAGCCAATGCCGCGGCGGGCCTTCGCGACCTGAACATCACCCTAAGCGGGCGCCACGAGAGCACCGCAGGCTCGAGCAGCGCCTCGGCGGACCTGGGCAGCCGGTATTCAAGCAATGTGTGGAGCGCCGGGATCGTGTGGCGGCCGGCGGAGGCCGTTGCCGTGCGCTTCAATAAATCGACCGGCTTCCGGGCGCCGGATATATCGAGCGCCTTGCTTTCCGCCAGAGCCACCAGCGAAACGATCCGCGACTCGCGCGGTTGCACAGGCTTCTTTTGCGGCGTTAGCCCGCCTATTGCATGAGTGAAGGGGGCAAGGTATTGGTTTCCCGATATAATTCAGTGTGTTAGAGAACTTGCGGGAGACCCCTTGCCCATGACGGA
>JAPYNE010000010.1 GCA_028285945.1 Candidatus Foliamicus numerosus
GATCACCAACGACGACCCGCTGCCCGGGGCGTATCTGGCGCGGTTCGGGCGCGCGGCGGCGGAGCAGGCGCTAGGCGGCGTGGCGGCCAGGATGGCGGCGCCGCGCGAGCCAGGGATGCAGGGCCGCTTCGCCGGCCATGCGCTGGCCTTCGGCGCCGCGGCGGCAGAGCGGACCGGCGCTGCGGAGCGCGGTGCGTCCGTGCCGCCGGGCGGCGCAGCCGGTTTCGCAGGCAGCGGCCACGGGGCGGGCGTTGGCTTCGGGGGCGGATTCGTTTCCCCGGGAGGCTATGGCGCGTTCGGGGGCGGATATCCGCGCGGCGGCTCTGCGGCGGGGTCGCGGAGCATGACGCTGCGCGAGGCGCTGCTCGCATCGAGTTTCACGCTCACCGGCGCGGGCGGCGATTCCGGCGGCAGCTTCGCGCTGTGGGGCCGGTCGTCGCAAGGCCGTTTCTCGGGCCGCGAGGACGGCCTGTGGCTGGACGGCGAGACGACGACATCGATGCTGGGCGCGGACTATGCGCGCGGTCGCTGGCTGTCTGGCTTGGCTGTGACGCGCAGCACAAGCGCGGGCGGCCACCGCGTTGCCGGCGCATTCCCCGGCGCTTGCCTTGGGACGGCTCCTTGGGTGCCGACCGCCTGCGGCGCGGCATCGGGAGAGGGCGACGGCAGGGTCGAGGCTTCGCTAACGGCCGTGGTTCCCTACGCGTCGATGCGCGCTTCGGAGCGGATGACGGTTTGGGGCGCGCTCGGGCATGGCGCGGGCGAGGTTCGACTCGCGCCTGCGGCGGGTAGCGGCTACGAGGCTGGCATGGCTTGGCGCATGGCTGCGGCGGGCCTGCGCGGCGACCTCATGCCGGCTTCGTCCTCCGGCCTGGCGCTGGCGGTCGTTTCGGACGCGCTGTGGACGCGCACCTCCTCGGAGGAGGCGCCGGGCCTTGCGGGGTCGGATGCCGCCGTGACCGGATTCCGGTTCGGCTTGAAAAGCAGCTGGCGGATGGCGCTGGCGGGCGGCGCCGGATTCGTTCCTAAGCTGGAGGCGGGCCTGCGCCATGACGGCGGCGATGCCGAGACCGGCCTGGGGGTGGAGATTGGCGGCGGATTCGCTTGGACCTCGCCGTCGCTCGGCCTCGCGCTCGATGTTTCGGGCCGCACGCTTTTGATGCATGAGAACAGCGGCTTTAAGGATTCGGGCGTTTCCGTGGCGCTGTTCTTCGATCCGGACTCGACGACGGGCGCGGGGCCGTCGTTCAGCCTGCGGCAGGACTATGGCGGATTGTCGCAAGGAGGGCTGGACGCCCTGTTCGCATCGGCGCCTCTGGAGCACCGCGCGGGCCTCGCGGCGGCAAGGCGCTGGGCGATGGAGGCGGCCTGGGGCTTCGCGGCCTTCGGCGGCCGCTTCGCCGCCAGCCCGCATGTAGGGTTCGGGCACTCCCATCTGTCGCGCGACTACAGCATCGGCTGGCGTTTGATGCCGGAAGCTGCCAACGCGCCCGACCTGTCGTTCGGGCTCACGGCAACCCGCCGGGAAAGCAGCGGGTATGCGCCCGAGCACATGATCGGATTCGAGATTCACGGTCGCTGGTGAACATGAGCGGGCGCCCGTTGGCAGCGGGCGCCCGCCTTCTTGAAGGAGGGACTCGAATCCGGCGTTTGCCCGCCTTGGGTTTCGGTGTGCTTCGCCCTCATTTTCGTTAGACTTGCGCCGCTATTGCCGATAAGGAGCATGCGAATGTCTGCATACATCGTTGTGGCGGCGCGCTTGGACAAGCGCACCGAGGGATTCATGGAGTATTCGAGGCGCGCCGGCGAACTGACCCGCCGCTGCGGGGGCGAGTACATCGTGCGCGGTCCTGCGGAAACGGTTCTGGAGGGCGATATGTGGAGCCAGCGCCCCTGCGTCATATCGCGCTGGCCCTCGCTGGAAGCCGCCAAGGCGTTCTGGAACAGCGAGGAATACCAAGAGGTGCTCAAGCCGCTGCGCGCCAATACCGGCCTCTACGACGTGGGCCTGTTCGAGGGCAGCTAACCGCCTTTTTGCCATGGCGCCCGCCCGGGGTGCCAGCAGGGCGGCGCCGAGAAGGCTTGGGACTGAGCGAAGGAGGCCCTCGGTCGATGCTGCGTGCCGGCGCGCCACTTCCACAGGCGTTTTCCATGTGCAACAGGGTTCCTGAATCCAGGGCCGCCGGGCCGATAAGGATTTTCTGACAGCGCAATGAGCCAGCCTGCCCCGCATGTCGAGTACCTCGCAGTTCACAAGCGCTACGCGGATTCGGACTGGGTGGTGCGCGACCTCGACCTTGAGTTGAATCGCGGCGAGTTCCTCACTCTGCTGGGCCCGTCGGGTTCGGGCAAGACCACCTGCCTGATGATGCTGGCCGGCTTCGAGCCGGCCACGACCGGCGATATTCGCATCGACGGCGTGTCGGTGGCCGGGCTGCCGCCGGACAAGCGCGGCCTCGGCGTGGTCTTTCAGAATTACGCGCTGTTCCCCCATATGAGCGTGGGCGCGAACCTGGCCTTTCCTCTGGAGGTGCGCGGCCTGAGCGCCGGCCAGCGCCGCGAGCGCGTCGCGCGGGCGCTGGAGCTGGTGCGCTTGGAGGACTTTGAGGACCGCCGGCCGAACCAGCTTTCCGGCGGGCAGCAGCAGCGCGTGGCGATTGCGCGGGCGCTGGTGTTCGAGCCGGAACTCGTGCTGATGGATGAACCGCTGGGCGCGCTGGACCGGCGCCTGCGGGAGCAATTGCAATACGAAATCCGGCGCATTCAGCGGCAGCTTGGAGTGACCGTGCTGTACGTGACGCACGATCAGACCGAGGCCATGGCGATGTCCGACCGCGTGGCCGTTTTCCGGGCCGGTCGGATCGAGCAGGTGGCCACTCCGGAGGTTCTGTACGAAGAACCGCAAACGCCCTTCGTGGCCAGTTTCATCGGCGAGAACAACCTGCTGAAGGGTCGGATTGCGTCGGTTGGGCGCGGCGTCTGCGAGGTGGAAGTGGCGGGACAGCGCTTGCAGGCCGCCCATATCTCGGATCTGCCTCCGGGCAGCGAAACGCTGGTTGCCATTCGCCCGGAGCGGGTCAACATCGCGCCGCTGCCGATGCGGTATTCCAACGAGTTCGAGGCCCTGGTGGAGGACATCAGCTTTCTCGGCGATCATCTGCGCGTTCGCTTGGAGGTTTGCGGCAATTCGGATTTCATCGCCAAGATCCCCAACATCGTGGGGCATGGCGGCATTCTGCCGGGCGACCAGGCTCGAATCGGCTGGGGCGCGCTGGATTGCCGGGCGCTCGAGGCTGCAAGCTATTGAAGAGAAGAAGACAGGAGCATGGCATGAATGAGCATTTGCTGAAAATTTTCCGGCCGGGGGCTGCGATGTCGGCGGCGCCTTGGCTGGCGCTGTTCCTGCTGGCGCCGGCAGGCGCTGTTTCGGCGCAGTCGATCACGGTGGTTTCCTGGGGCGGTTCGTATGCGCGGGCCAGCCAACAGGCCTATCACAAGCCGTTTGCCGATGAAACCGGCATCGAGGTGCTGCTGGAGGACTACAACGGCGGATTGGCGCAAATCCGCGCGCAGGTGGATGCCGGCGCGGTGCATTGGGACGTGGTCGATATGGAGATGTCGGATGCGCGCCTGGCCTGCGACGAGGGGCTCATCGAACTGATGGATCTTGCGGATCTGCCGGCGGGCGTGAACGGCGAAGCGCCTGAAGACGATTTTCCGGCCGAATCGGTTTCCGAGTGCGGCGCGGCATCGCTGTTCTACTCCACGGTCTTCGCCTATAACCGGAATTTCCTGCAAGGCCCTGCGCCGGAAACCATTGCGGACTTCTTCGATCTGGAGAAGTTTCCCGGCCGCCGGGGCATGCGCCGCTCGCCGCTGGTGAACCTCGAATTCGCGCTGGCGGCCGACGGGGTGTCCTTAGACGAGGTGTACGCGGTGCTGGATACGCCCGAGGGCCTGAGCCGCGCTTTCCGCAAGCTCGATACGATCAAGGACCAGGTGGTTTGGTGGGAAGCCGGCGCTCAGCCGCCCCAGTTGCTTGCCGACGGCGAAGTGATGATGAGCACCGCCTACAACGGTCGCATCTTCAATGCCCAGGTGCTGGAAAACCAGCCGTTCGTGATTGTGTGGGATGCCCAAGTGCTGGACAGCGGGCTATTGGCGATCGTTGCCGGCACGCCGCGCTACGAGGCAGCCAGGCAATTCGTGCTGTTCGCTAGCCGTCCGCGCTCGATCAGCAATATCAGCCATTACATCTCCTACGGCCCGGTGCGCGTTTCCGCCCGGGCGCTGGTGGACAGGCATCTCGAAACCGGCATCGTTATGGAGCCGCACATGCCCACCTCGCCGGAGAACCTGAAGCGGTCCCTGGAGCTGGACTGGCGCTGGTGGAGCGAGAACCGCGACGAAATGCACGAGCGCTTCAGCGCCTGGCTGGCCCGCTGAACCCGCTTTGAAACGGTTGCTGCCCAGCCTCCAGGCGGCGCCGCCGTTGGGCGCTTTGGCGCTGGTTCTGCCGCTTCTGGCCTTCGTGACGCTCAGTTTCGTTGTTCCGCTGGCGACGCTGCTCAGCAAGAGCGCGTACCAACCGGAAGTCTCGGAGGTCTTTCCGGAGACGATGCACGTGCTCGCCCGGTGGAACGGCGAAGGGCTGCCTCCAGAGGCCGCTTTCGCCGCCATGGCCGGAGAGCTCGCGAAGGCGCTGGACGAGCGCGCGCTGCCGCGTGCAAGCGGCGCTATCAATCGTGTGCAAGGCGGCATGCGCGGAGTGCTCAATCTGACCGCGCGGCGGCTGGCGCGGACCGATTTCGCCGGCACTTGGCGGGAAACGCTGGCCGGAATCAGCGGCGACTGGCTTCAGCCGCGCACCTGGCTCGCAATCCGGGAGGCCGGCGCGCCGTTCACCTTGCGGCATTACCTGCAAGCCCTCGACCTTGAGCGCAAGGAGGACGGCAGCATCGGATTTCGCCCGGAAGACAGCCGCGTCTATACGCCGCTGATGTGGCGCACGCTGCTGGTGAGCCTGGGCGTGACGCTGCTATGCCTGCTCATTGGCTATCCCATCGCCTGCATGATCGCCAATTCGCCGCCGAAGCGCAGCCGGCTGCTGTTGCTGCTGGTGCTGGTGCCGTTCTGGACCTCGCTGCTGGTGCGCACCACGGCCTGGATCGTGCTGTTGCAGCGCCAAGGCGTAATCAACGGCCTGCTGGTTGGCCTCGGGATCCTGCCCGACGATGCCCGGCTGCAAATGATCTACAACATGACCGGCACCTTCGTGGCCATGACCCATGTGCTGCTGCCGTTCATGGTTCTGCCGCTGTACTCGGTGATGCGGTCCATTCCGCCGTCGCACATGCCGGCCGCCGTTTCACTGGGCGCTTCGCCGCTTAAGGCGTTCCGGCGGGTCTATCTGCCGCAGACGCTGCCCGGAATCGGCGCCGGTTCGCTGCTGGTGTTCATTCTTGCGATCGGCTACTACATCACGCCGGCGCTGGTGGGCGGGCGCACCGGGGAGTTGATTTCCAGCCAGATCGCCTACCATGTGCAGACCTCGCTGAACTGGGGGCTGGCGGCGGCGCTGAGCAGCATTCTGCTGGTGGCCGTGACCGTCCTGTATCTGATCTACAGCCGCGTGGTCGGCATTGAGCGCATGAGGCTGGGCTGAGATGAGGAGCGCGCCGAGCGCAGGCAAGAGCCTTGGCAGCGAGGGCATCCCGCCCTCCACGAAGGCTGCGGCGCCTTCGTTCCTAGGCAGGCGGTTGGGCCGCTACGGCTTCAATGCGCTTTGCGTTGCGGGCTTCGTGTTCCTGCTGGCGCCGATCCTGGTGATCGTGCCGCTGAGTTTCAACGCCGAGCCCTACTTTACTTTCACCGAGGGCATGCTGCGCCTGGACCCGGATGCTTGGTCCCTGCGCTGGTACAACGCCGTCCTGAACGACGAAGCGTGGGGCCGGGCGCTGGTCAACAGCCTGCTGATCGGCGTTGCATCCACGATACTGGCCACCGCCTTGGGCACGCTCGCGGCGCTGGGCCTGGCCAGCCCGTCCATGCCGGGGCGCAGCTTGGTGACCGCGGTGCTGATATCGCCCATGATCACGCCGATCGTCATTGTGGCAGTGGGCGTGTTCTTCTTCTACTCGGGCCTCGGTCTGGGTCAGACGCACGCCGGATTGATCCTTGCCCATGCCGCGCTGGGCGCGCCGTTCGTGGTGATCACCGTGACCGCCACGCTGGCCGGGTTCGACCGCACCGTGCTGCGCGCGGCCGCCAGTCTCGGCGCCGGGCCCATGCGCCGCTTCTTCCGGATCCAGTTGCCGATCATCTCCCCGGGGGTCTTTTCCGGGGGCCTGTTCGCATTCGCCGCTTCGTTCGATGAGGTGGTCGTTGTGCTGTTCCTAGGAGGACTGGAGCAGCGCACCATACCGCGCCAGATGTGGGCCGGCATCCGCGAGCAGATCAGCCCCGCGATTCTGGCCTTGGCCGTGTTCCTGATCGCTTTCGCCGTTTTGGCCCTGCTCACCGTTGAATGGCTGCGGACCCGTTCCGCTTCCGCGCCAAGATCGGCGGGCTAGCCCCTCGCGGCTGAAGGCAATGTGAGCATGCGGGGGCGGTTCGTTGCCGCCCGGCGGCGCCGGTTCCTTCATCATCGCCCGCCGTGAAGAACGTGCGGGCGATGCGAGAGCGTAATCCAATACGGACATGAGTCTGAAGCAGAATGCGGGCGCCGCATTGGCTTTGATTTGCGCCGTTGCGGGTTGGCGTATATGATCCGGGGCATGGATCAGGCGCTCCACAGTAAGGATGTGGCGCGGCCCGCAGTTTCCGGCGGGCCGGAGCATCCCCAGTTTCCCGGCTGCCATCCGGTTCGCATTTCGCGCGACGAAATCAGGACTTGGGAAGGCCGCATCGAATTTTGGGACGCGGACACCGAAATCGCCATGGTGTGCGAACCCACCACCTGGTACCACGAAGTGCCGGGGCAGCGGCTGGCCCGGCTGGCGGGGCTGATCGCCGCAGCGCGGGGTTCGCAGATCGAGGCGGCGGGGTCGTCCGACCTGCTGCTGCGCAACGCCCGTCGCGAGTGGTGGCGGATCATGCAGCCGGATCAGATGCTGTTCCTCAACCAACAGGAATCCGAGCCGGAGGCGCTGGCCGTGGAAGTGGGGCTAGACCGGCTTCCCGATGTGGCGCTGGAGGTGGATAACACCACGGATGCGCGGCGGGGCAAGCTGGGCCTGTACGAGGCTTGGGGCTTCCCGGAGGTGTGGGTGGAAGTGCCGGAGCATTCCGCGCCGAGCCGTCCGGCCTCGCTTCGCCCGGGCCTTACGATTCACCTCGCCTCCGAGAGCGGTTTCCGGCAGTCGCCGGCGAGCCGCGCTTTTCCCGGCTGGACCGCTGCGGAAATCCATACGGCACTGAATGAGCCGACGCTATCCGCGCAGACGGCGACGGCCCTGCGCCGGGTGGGCCGGGCCATGGGCGAGGCCGAAGGCACCGGGCCGGATGATGATCTGTTC
Source organism: Candidatus Foliamicus numerosus (assembly GCA_028285945.1). Lineage (GTDB taxonomy): Bacteria > Pseudomonadota > Gammaproteobacteria > Steroidobacterales > Foliamicaceae > Foliamicus > Foliamicus numerosus. Next base: position 7,518 of record JAPYNE010000010.1, read on the forward strand.
CTGCGTGAAGAAAGGGCCGAGGGGCGCGCCGAGGGACGTGCGGAAGGCCGCACGGAAGGCATCGCCCGGGGGCGGATTGAAATGCTTCAAACCGTTGTGGCGCAAGTGTTTGAGTCGCGCGGCCTCACCGCTACTCCCGCCATCCTCAAGCAAATGGAGCGGATGAACGGCGTTTCCCCTGCGGCTGTGACACAAGCCGCCCTCACCTGCCGCGACGCAAAAGATTTCCTGCGTAAACTCGCTATCAAATCCTGATGTCAATCTTCCCGCCGCCAGCCTCACGTAACGCTCCGCCGCCCCCACCGCAGGTCTTGCCAAACCTAACGGCATGGCCCTCACTCTTTGATTTCAAAGAACCGATCCTGTCCTAACGAACTCGGCTCAAGCCGCCCGCACCTTCACGAGCGTTTTCCCAAGGTTGCTCCTCAGCGCTGAGACAACCTTCGGAACCAGCGGCTGCAGGTCTTCAAGCAAATTATTGGGTGGTGCCTCCAGCAGCACAATCGCGATTGGAAGACGACCTAAATTCTGTTGGCTCCGGATATTGCGATCAATCGTGATGAACGCGGTAAATCCGTGGTCCGCGGCACACTGAAGTAATTCTCCGTTCTCCAACCCGCCCCATCCCATCTTAGGCGCGGTTGTGACCTCAACGTTGTATGGAAAACTGGCAGCCAGTTTCCTTGGCACGCACTCGTCAAGTAGCAGCTTCGGCGGCAACGGGGTCAATGGTTGGCTCCGACAATCGCTTGTTAGCCTGCTGGATCAGCCACATTGCCTGCTCCCGCTTGACCGTAGGAAATTGGTCCAGATACTCTTCCAGACTATATCCCGCTTCCAGATAATCCCACAGGCTCCGGGCCGGGACACGTGTGCCGATGAACACCGGAGCACCATGCATTATGTTGGGATTCGACTGTACGACTTTGTTGTCCATAGCCGCCTCGATCATAGCATTGCCTCCTCACTGGCACTTTCTTCTCCCGTCAGCGAATTGCACCCCAGTATCTTTTCAGGATTATTGGATGCCGTGAAAGGCATGAAGAATTGCGATTCAAGGTCGAATCCGCACAGACAGTTTATTTTATGGGTGAAGGCGCTAGGATGGCGCGGTGGCCTATCGTTCCGTATAGTGCTGGTTGAGTACTGCATTGCTCTTCAGAAACTTTATAAGAATTTTCTCCAGCTGTTTCCTTAGATCATCATCGGGCACTTTAATGTAGGCACCCTGTTTAACGATGGGTTCTTTGAACCAGAATTTATCCTGATGGTTTTTGATGCGGTCGCAGATACTTTCCGACTGTCCAACGTAAATCGGTCGATCGGCTATGTCGTACAGGACGTAAACGCCCGCGCAATCCGGTATTTCGTCTTTCACATGCGGTGAGAAATTCTCAAAACTGCCTAAACCGGGAATCTCGTTGTTTCTTTTCGTTTCTTCGATCACTTCGCTTGCTACGCTGTCTTTCTGGCTATGTCCCAAGGCTTCAGCCAACTTTCTCATCGTTTCGCTGCGGGGATTTGCGACCTTGCCCATAATGAGGTTGTCGATTGTGGCTGGATGAACGCCTGATTTCTGAGACAATTTGATGCGGTTAATGGGCTTCTTTCTCATTTCTTGATCAAGCCACTTGCCGAACTTCTCGCCATCAAAGCCGCTTCCTGCATCAATTGGCTCAAACAGTTTCTCAAGTTTCTTCCGATATTCTGAGCTCGGCGATTTACCATTCTCCCAATGGGAAACCATCCCCGAGCTCGCATCAATTTCTTTTTCAACTGCGGCTTGCGTCAAACCGGCTTGGAGGCGGGACATCTTTATCCAATTGCCAAACTTGTTAGTCATGTATGTTGGGTCTCCAGAATTAGCAATAGCAAGTAACTATAAAGTGGGGCGATTAACTACTTCCTCCGAGTGATCTTTCTGATGATGAGACCGTGCAAGAGAGCGCGCCTGATTTCGCTGTTGCCGGCTTTGCTGATGAAACGAGTTGCGAGTTGCACCAGCTCACCTAACCCCAACAGCAGTAATAACGCAACGAATACGAACGCGCCTGCGGTAGCGCCAAAGATCAACGCGCAAAGGCTGGTCACACCGAAGACGAATCCGGCATAACCAAGCAGCTTCAGCAGCCCATCATTCACTCTCGACATGTCATCCTTCGTTGATTGAGGTGTTGGCGAGCCACTGCGTGATGAAAGGTAAGCGGCGGGCCAGTGCCATGCGGATCAGGGGAGGTATTGGAGCCAGTCGTGTTCGGGGGCGCCGCAGGCGATGAATGGCGGGTTTTTGGTGGATAGCTTGCGGTAGCGGAGAGGCTGGCCCTGAAAATCGATCACCGCGCCGCCGGCGCATTCCAGCACCGCTTGGCCGGCGGCGGTGTCCCATTCGGAGGTGGGAAGCATGCGCGGATAGACATCCGCCTCGCCGCACGCGATCAGGCAAAACTTCAAGGAGCTGGACATGGCCCGCTGCCGCGACGCGCCCAAGGCGCCCACGTAGCGATCGTAGAGTTCGACCTCGGAGTCGGCATGCGAACGGCTGCACAGCACCCGCAGCGGACTTGAGGGCGGCCGGCGAACGCCAATCCTCTCGGCAGGGGCCAATCCGGGACGGCAACGGAAGGCGCCGCCGCCTTCGCGGGCAAAGTACATTTCCTCCTTGGCTGGCGCGTACACCACGCCGAGCACCGGCCGGTCCGCCTGAATCAGCGCAATGTTGACGGTGAATTCCTCGCCCCCGCGCACGAACTCCTTGGTTCCGTCGAGCGGATCCACCAGCCAGTGCCGCGGCCAATTCGACCGCTGCCCGCCGTTCGGAGCGTCGCCTGATTCCTCCGACAGCACCGGCATGGCGGGCTTAAGCTGCCCAAGCCCTGCCGCGATGTGCTCGTGCGCGGCGCGGTCCGCAGCGGTGACGGGGCTGCTGTCGGATTTGTAATCCACCTCGATGCCCTCTTTCCGCCATAAGCGCAGTGCGAGTTGGCCCGCTTCCCGGGCCAACTCGCACGCCGGGCGGATCAATGCGGCCAGATCGGGAATCTCGCTGGCCTGCATGCGTGGGCTGCCCGGCTTCCGCAGTGGTTGAGCGGCCTTGGCGGTCATCACTGACTAAATTACTTGAACCAAGCCGGAGGCTTTGGTGTGCCTGTAGGCCCACACACGAATTTAACGTTCTTGCCGTATTGGGCTTGAATCATTTTCTTCGCGTCGGAAGGGTTGCCGGCGGTAGTTGCAACGCATACCGGAGTAGCGGTTCCAGGTACCCGTATCTTGGCGTAGTGCTTCTTTGCCATTCTGGTTCTCCTCATTTTGTTGTTGGCGCTTTCTTCCCGCCGAGCGGCAGGCTTAAGCGGCTATTGGCGATGCGGCCCTGATGTCCTCGATCAGGGCCATTTCCTCAGGCAAGCAGGAGCTTCAGCACTCCGCCGCTTGAGTTCACCATGCATGATATGGAGTCAATGCGACAAAATGCGTCGCCTGAAAACTGCCGCATGGGTGGCCAGAAAAAGGCGCTGCGCCTCGAAGCGGAAGCGGCGAATATCAGGCTTTTCAACGCAGCCGGTCAGGTGTTGCCGGGAGGAAGCCAGAGGTCGGCGAGGCTGAATGTGATGGCATCGAAGGGGGGCAAGGATGCATCGGCATCGCCAACCAGCTTGCGTAGCAGGGCGTAGCGGCGACCGCGCAAAGCGAAAGCGGCCAGCGAGCGGGCTTTAGGATCGACAAGCCACAGGTGCGCCACGCCTTCGCGGGCGTAGATTTGCTGCTTTGGGCCTTCATCCAAGGCCCGGGTGGACGGCGAAAGCACCTCGCATACCCAATCCGGCGGCTGCGAGAAATAGGGCGTGTCGGCAAGTTCAGGCATATTCTCCCGGCGCCAGCCCGACAGATCGGGCACCACGATGTCTTCGCTCAAATGCAGCTCGGGCTCGTCGAGAATCCACCAGCCCCCGGGATCGCCTTGATCGGAATCGAAAGGGTCGCCGAGCCGCACGCCCAGCCTTGATGCGGCGCGCAAGTGCGGCGAAGCGGGCTTGGGACGGGTGTGGAGCGCGCCGCCCAGCACCTCGGCAACCCTATTGGGCGGCGCGTCGAGCACATCCTGGTAGGTGGCGCGCTTTTCCCCGTGTTTTGATTTTCGCGCACTCGGCGCGAATGCCTCCAAGCGGTCTGGCGCTTCTGGATAGTCGCTTGAATCGCTGGCCATGAGATTCCACTCCTTGAAAAACCGGCTGCTGGTGCTGCGCATCGTAGCACACGGCGCAAAGCTAGCCCTTCGGCTGTCTGCGGAGCCATGCTCCGCCCGCCATCCTTGCTGCTTTCGCAATCCGCCCTCCCCGGGTGGTTCTGTGCTGAACAATGAAAACAATAGTGCGCTTGAAGAGACTTCAGGCGCACTATAATTCTCATTTCATGCCCGATAAGCCCATCACCCGCTTGGCCGAGGAAGCGCTCGAACTGCTCGCCATGCGGATTCGTCTGCATCGTCGGCGTCTGTGCATGACCCAGCAAGAGCTGGCCGACCGCTTGGGCGTCACCCGCCGCACTGTGCGGCAAATCGAAAAGGGCGCGCCCTCGGTGGCCATCGGCCGTGTGCTGGAGGCGGCGGCGCTGACTGGCGTGGATTTGTTCGTGCCCGAAGCCACCACGCTCGCACCGCAAATCGACCACGCCCGCAATCAGCTGGCCTTGCTGCCGACATCGGTGCGCGGCGGTCCGGGAACGGATTTTGACCCCGGGTTTTAGCAGTCCTGGCGGGATGGATAGTCGGTCGAAAGCGGCGGGCCTTCCGCCACGGGCCGCCAAGGGTGCGTATGTTTGGATTTGGCTGCCCGAGCAGGCTTCACCCGTGCCGGTCGGTCGCATCGTCAAAACGGGTTCACGCTATGGCTTCGCGTACGGCGCCGCCTACCTTCAGCGTCCTGATGCGATTTCCATATATACGCCCGAGCTGCCGCTGAAAGATGGTCCGCAGCTGCCGCGGCCCCCGCTGGCGCTGGCCTCGGCGTTGCGCGATGCGATGCCGGATGCTTGGGGGCGGCGGGTCATCGCCTACGACATGCGGCTTGAGCGGGCGGCCAGGAAAGGTGGCGCGCAAGCCGCTTGGGGGGCCGCCGACTCGCTTGATGAAATCGACGAGCTGGCCTTCATGCTCCGCTCCGGCTCCAACCGCTTCGGAGCGCTGGATTTTCAGTGCTCGGCCGAGCACTACATACCGCGAGAGGCTGAGCCAACGCCGCTCGCGCATCTGGCGAGCGCGGCGGAGCGGGTCGATCGCGGCCTGCCTATGGCGCCCGATCTGGCCGCCTGCCTGCTGCACGCCACATCGATTGGCGGGGCGATGCCTAAGGCGCAGATTCGCAGCGAAGACGCGCAGCACATCGCCAAGTTCGGGCGGGCCGACTCGCATGTCGATGCCTTCAATCCGGTCAAGGCCGAGTATGTGGCAATGCGTCTGGCGTTCGAGGCCGGCCTCGATGTTTCGCGAGTGCGCCTCGATAGCGCGATGGACACCGATGTTCTGCTGGTGGAGCGGTTCGACCGGCCCGGCTCCTCAAATGAGATGGATCACGGCGAGCGCCGGATGGCGTTATCGGCGCTGACCCTGCTAGGTTTGGATGAAATGCTTGCGCGCTATGCAAGTTACGAGGATTTCGCCGAAATTCTGCGCGTACGCGGTGCCGGATCCGCCAAGACGACGCTGGCCGAGCTGTTCGGCCGCATGGCCTTCAATGTGCTGGTTGGCAATACTGACGACCACGCCCGCAATCACGCCTGCTTTTGGGATGGCGGGCGGTTGGTGCTAGCGCCCGCCTACGACATCGCTCCGCAGAACCGCGTGGGCCGGGAAGCCTCTCAGGCAATGCTGGTTTGCGGGCAGGACCGGCGAGCGCGACTGGCGACCTGCTTGGATGCCGCGCCGAAGTTCCTGCTGTCCAATAAGCAGGCCCTGTCCATCATGGAGAAGCAAATCGGCGTTATCGCCCGGCGTTTCGACGCGGTATGCGAAGAAGCTCAGGTCAGCGCTGCGGACCGCCGCCATCTGATGGGAAGGCAATTCCTGAACGAACTGGCGTTCGACGGCCTGGAAGCGGAACTGAGCGTCGCGTCGTCTCGTCTCCCAATCTAACCAATCAATGGTGATTGGCGCGCGGAATAAGCAGGCTATTGACTAACCAATAGGCCATATAGTCTGCTAACTCCTTTTCTGCGGCGATCCTGATGGTTGTAGAACCCTTCGACAACGAGGTCACGTGCATTCCTGGTGCCTTGCTTGTTTCGAATATCGTTGTTTTTCTGATATCCCATCGTTATAAACATTTGTTCTACATGGTTAATTGAAGCATGGCCATCTTTATTGGAGGGGCTTGACATGCGGCGCTTGTCCGGTGTCATCCGCACTAAGAAATACATCATTGGCGTTCCTTTGCTGATTTCTAGTGCTTCGTGATACCTAACAATTTTGTGAGAAGTGAAGCATTCTTTGGAAAAACTCTGGTTCTTCGCCTTGCCAACATACCAAGGCTTTTCTTGGGAGTTTTTCTCAATTGAAAAAACGTACACCCCGCAAGCGCCTTCCAAACCTGCATCAGCACTATTCCAAAATTTCTCAATGTCTTTTTTGTCAATCCTTCTCTTAAATTCTCCCTCTTGCAAGGGAATTTCATAGGGACCGTGAATTTTGTAATACATTTTTTTCTCCTTGTTTATTTCAGCGGGTGGAGCGCACCGAACGGGATGCGCCCGTGAGGGTTGAAGATATAGGGGGGGGGCAAGTCAATGCACGAAGCCGATGGCGCGGGGTTGGTTGGGTTTGGCTTCGCACTCGGCTTTGAGGAGGGTGTAGAGGGCGGACGGGTTGTCGAGCTGGCCTAGGATTTCGGCTTTCTGGCGGGCTACTGCGAAGTCGCCGGGGGTTAGGGTTTGCAGCGAGCTCAAAGCCGCGGGAGGCGGCAGGTCGAACCAGGCGCGGAACATGGCGTTGGCGCGGCTCGCATCCATGTAGCCCACGCTGATTTTGAAGACGAAGCGGCGCAGGGTGGCCGGGTCGAGCTTCTCGATCAGGTTGGTGGTGCAGGCGAACGGCAGCGGGTGACGCTCCATCCAAGTGAGCATTTCGTTGACTTGGCTGATTTCCCAGTTGCGCTGCGCGCCGCTGCGGTCGGCCAGCAGCGAGTCGGCTTCGTCGAACACTAAAAAGGAGCCGTCGTCGGCTGCTTCGCGGAACGCCCGGGCGATGTTCTTCTCGGTTTGGCCCACCCACATGCTCATCAGGTCCGAGGCGCGCTTCTGGGTAACCTCCAGGCCCAGCCGGTCGGCCAGATAGCGGATCCAAGCACTCTTCCCGGTGCCAGGCGGACCTTGAAGGCACAGCGAGAAGCGCTGCTTGCCGGTGGCGCACAGCCGGTCGGCAAGCGCTTCCAAGTCCTCCTCCGAACGCATAAACGCTGGGTTGAAGCCCTTTGGAACGCCCTGACAGGCCTTCTCGCAACCCAGCAGCCGGGACAGGCTTTGCACGCCGCGGCGCACGGCGCCTAAGTCGCCATCGCGCAGCAAAGCCACGGCGGAGACGGCCCCGGCGGCCACGCCCGGCGTGGCATCGAATTCGTAGGCCAGCTCACGGGCATCCTCCGGGCTCGCTTGGATGCCGTTGCGCTCAAGTTGGCGCGCCCAGATGCGCTGGCGAACCGAAGGCGGCGGCTGGCGCAATTCGATCGCGAACATCATCCGCCGCAAGATGGCGCGGTCGATGCTGCTTGCTTCGTTGACGGTCCACAGCGTGGGCGCGGGGTTTTCTTCCAGCAGGCGGTTCATAAACAGCCGCGATGGTGCCCGGGTGCGCCTGCGTGGCCCCGGAAAGCCGAAAAGGCTGAACGGCGAGGACGATCCCTGACTGAGCAGGTCGTCCATTTCGTCGAACAGGAGCATGGCGCCGGCTTCCCGCCGCAGCAGGCTCTGCCCCAGCTTGAGGTCTGCCAGACGCTCGCTGCGCGAAGGCTCGTCGCCGGTCTCGTCCGTTTCGCCCACGCTGAACAGCGCAACGCCCAAGCGGGCCGCCAAGGTGCGGGCGAACTCCGTCTTGCCGGTGCCGGGCGGCCCGTACAGCAGCACGTTAACGCCTTTGGCGCGCTTGCTGAGGGCGCCGCGAACGATGCCCTCCACATCGGCGCGCCGCTGTCCCAGATGGTCGAAGTCCTGCCATTGAAGTTCGGCTTGCGCGGGGGCGCCCAGCAACAGCGGCAGCGGATCGGCTTGTTCATCGGGCGCCGAGCCCAAGCGGCGCAGTCGCGATGCCACGGACATGTCGCCATCATCGTCCACCGCCAGCAGGCCGGAGCGGACCAGCGGCGCGTCAGGAGCGCAACGGGACAAAAGGGTGTTCCGGGAAATACCGAGCAGATCCGCGAACGCGGCGCTTTTCAGACTTTGGCCGCTGACACCCCGGCTGAAGCTTCCTGACTCGCTGCTGTACACATTGTCAAGCAGCGATTCCAGCGCCGGCTGGGTCTGGTAGCGCAGCAGCATTTCCACAATTTGCAAGTCCGTGTTTTCCAGGCGCGTAATATGAGCCAACTGCCGCAGCCGCAGCGCGGTCGCATCGGGCTTGATGGCTTGCTTTGCGTCGCTAGCCCGGCGCAATGCCGTGCCTAGGCGCTGCCAGACCTGCCGGCCGCTTTTTCCGCTATCCTCCTCCGCTTGTTCTGCGTGCGCCAAGCGCCGGCGGTTTGTCAATAGGTCTTCGCATTCTCCGGCGATTTCAGCGATAACTGCGGCGTGTATGCCGCCGCCGCGACCGGCAAGGCCAGCCTCCAGCACTTCCGCGTTTTCGGCCACCCATTCGGCCAGGGACGCGGCCTCCGGGCGGCGCCAGCGGATGCGGCTGGCGGCATTGGCGATCCATAAAAGGCCCAGGCGACTTTCGTAAGGCGTAAGCATGCATATTCTCCGCGTCTTGGATTCGCTGTGCATGGTATGGGGTTAATACGACATAGTGCGTCGCATGAGAATTGCGGGATAGAATGGCGCCATGCGAAAAGCCGTGGACACCGTGTTCCGCTACTTGGCGGTGCTGCAATGCGTGCCGGCCCATCCGGCGCGCAAAACCACCACGCGGATACTCGCCGAACTGCGCGAAAAAGATCCCGAATTCAATGTGAGCGCCCGCTCCATGCAGCGCAGCTTGGAGCAGCTGTCCGCCCGCTTCCCCATCACTTGCGAAACCGTGGGCAGAACCAATCACTGGTACTGGATCGACAGCCACGCCATGACGCAACTGCCGGCCATGACCGAGCACACGGCCTTTGCCCTGCGCTTGGCCAACGAATACCTAAGGCCGCTCATGCCGCCCGCCACGCTGCGGCTGCTGGACAGCTATTTCAACCACGCCAATCGCCTGCTGAAAGGCTCCGCCTTGGGCCGCTGGGCCAACCGCGCGCGGATCGTTGCTCGCGGCCCTTTGCTCACGCCGCCGCCGGTGAAAGAGGATGTGCAGCGCGCGGCCTACAACGCCCTGTTGAACGACCGCCTGTTGGAAATCAACTACCGGAGCCGCTCGCAACAACGCTCGCAGCGGGTCGCGCTCAATCCGCTGGGCCTGGTTTTCCGCGAAACCGTGGCCTACCTAGTGGCCAGCGCGTGGCACTACCCGGATGTGCGCCACTATGCGCTGCACCGCATGAGCAAGCCGCGGCTGCTGGATCAACCCGCCGGAACGCCGCCGGGATTCCGGCTGGCCAGCCATATCCGCGACGAGTTGCGGTTCTCCTATCCGCTGGCCAGCGGCAACATCCCGCTGCGCGCCGCCGTGTCGCCGGAAGTGGCCGAGCACCTCGCTGAACGCCGGCTGTCCGGCGACCAGCGCATTGCGCGCCATGCCGATGGGCGCATCGTAGTCGAGGCAAGCGTCGCCAACACGCAGGAGCTTCGCTGGTGGCTTTTGGGCTTCGGCAGCGCGGTGGAGGTTCTGAGCCCGGCCTCGCTGCGCGAGGAGTTCGCCGCTCAGTCCCGCGCCATGCAGGCGATGTACGAAACGGAAGCGCCGTCCTGATGCGGCGGCGGCCCCCCGGCATAGCCGGGCGCCGGGTCCGGCCGCGCCGCCAAGCCTTCCCGGATCGCATCGCTTAGCCTTAGTGTCCTGTCCGGAAAGGATGCCACAAACCTCCGCTCCTCCCCCGGCGCATTTGGGCGGAAACCGCCCCTCCATCACCCGTCGGGCCCCTCCCGCAGGCATCCTAACCCGGACGAATGATGCGCTCCCTGCGGAAATCCTCCCATTCGCTGTTGGCAGCAAGCGGCAGTGCGTGGCGCGGGGCAATGCGAAGTTATAATGGCGCCACAATGATGGTTCAAACGCAAATATCCATTGAGGCGGAACTTCGATCGCGCATTCGCGCGCGCGCAAGGGCGCTGGGGATTTCCATGGCGGAGTATTTTCGCCAACTTGTGGAGCGGGACCTGTCTGATACGACGCGGAACATGGATTTATCGGTCGTTTTCAATCTGGGTGCTTCGGGCGGTGCCGATGTGGCGACCAATAAGGATCGCATGGCCGCCGAGGCGGTCGGCGCTGAGAAAGCTCGACGGACAGCACCCTAATCCGTGCGCGTATTCGTTGACACGTCGGTGTGGTATGCCGCCGCAGACCGCAGCGATGCCAGCAACGCCCGCGCAATAGAACTTCTGTCCGCCGGGGAAGCGCTAGTGATCAGCGACCACGTGTTGATTGAAAGCTGGCGGCTGATACACCATTTCCTCTCTCCCCGGGCTGCCGATCAGTTTTGGGACGGTCTCCGAATGGGCGCTGCGGCCGTGGAGCAGACCACGGAGGCGGATTTGGCCGAAGCATGGGCCATTGGCGAGCAATTCCCCGATCAGGACTTCTCCATTGTTGACCGAACCTCGTTTGCCCTTATGCGGCGGCTGGGTATATCGCGCGCGCTGTCGTTCGACAGGGATTTCGCGGTTTTCCGGTATGGCCGGGGACGCAGGATGGCCTTCGAGGTGGTGAACTGACGAGCTTCCGATGCCGAGGAATGGATGCCAAAGGCCGCTCCCGCCGGCATCCCCTATTGGGGCATGAGGCGCTTTCGCTGAACAGGCTGCCAATCTATTGACGGACGGTGGAATTGCCATACAATTGCCAATCCCCCGGCGCATGGGCGCGCTGCGGGGTTTTGTTCTTTTACATTCGGCACGCATCTTTCGCGCGTCCGCCTCGGCGGGCCGGCATAGAAGCGTGCATCGTGCGCGGGTCTGTAGCTCAGTTGGTTAGAGCGCACCCCTGATAAGGGTGAGGTCGGAAGTTCAAATCTTCCCAGACCCACCATCTAACTGATCGCAGACCGCACTTGAAGGAGTGGCCGGGAGAGAGGATACGCTGTCTTTTGCGGGATTCTTGCGCGGAGGCTTTGCCCGCCTCCATTCCCGGGCCTCGCTCCCCCGGGGCTGTAGCTCAGCAGGGAGAGCATCTGCTTTGCAAGCAGAAGGTCGTCGGTTCGATCCCGATCAGCTCCACCAGATTCAATCGCGCGGCCTTGCCGCCGCGCGGCACTTTTAAAAACAGGATTGTTCCATTGCCAACAAAGGCGGAGTCAGCTCCCAATGGGCGGATTCCCGCCGGCAATGTTGAACTTGTGGGAACTGCATTCGCGTGGTTATTTCAAGCGCCCCGAACAGTCTCTAAACGGGAATGTTTCGGGTGACGTGGTTTAAGTAATCAAGCGCGCATGGTGGATGCCTAGGCGGCAGAAGGCGATGAAGGACGTTGTAGCATGCGATAAGCCTCGGGGAGCCTGCAAACTGGCTTTGATCCGGGGATTTCCGAATGGGGAAACCCGACCGTTTTACGGTCATTTCGCACTGAATACATAGGTGCGCTAAAGCAAACCCGGGGAACTGAAACATCTAAGTACCCGGAGGAAAAGAAATCAACCGAGATTCCCCTAGTAGCGGCGAGCGAACGGGGAACAGCCCAGTTCACCGGAATCACATCAAAACCTAGCAAAACAGACTGGAAAGTCTGGCCATAGAAGGTGATAGCCCTGTATGCGAAAGGATGCGATGTGTGGGTGACGAAGAGTAGGGCGGGGCACGTGCAACCCTGTCTGAACATGGGGGGGCCATCCTCCAAGGCTAAATACTCTCTGCCGACCGATAGTGAACCAGTACCGTGAGGGAAAGGTGAAAAGAACCCCGGTGAGGGGAGTGAAATAGAACCTGAAACCGTGTGCGTACAAGCAGTGGGAGCTTGGTCCTCGGACCGGGTGACCGCGTACCTTTTGTATAATGGGTCAGCGAGTTACATCTCAGTGGCAAGCTTAACCGTATAGGGTAGGCGTAGGGAAACCGAGTCTTAAATGGGCGATTGAGTCGCTGGGAGTAGACCCGAAACCAGGCGAGCTATCCATGGCCAGGGTGAAGGCAGGGTAATACCTGCTGGAGGCCCGAACCGGGTAATGTTGAAAAATTATCGGATGAGCTGTGGATAGGAGTGAAAGGCTAATCAAGCCTGGAGATAGCTGGTTCTCCCCGAAAGCTATTTAGGTAGCGCCTCGTGTATCACTATCGGGGGTAGAGCACTGTTTCGGCTAGGGGGTCATACCGACTTACCAAACCGATGCAAACTCCGAATACCGGTAAGTGCAGCACGGGAGACACACGGCGGGTGCTAAGGTTCGTCGTGGAAAGGGAAACAGCCCAGACCGCCAGCTAAGGTCCCCAAATTACGGCTAAGTGGTAAACGAAGTGGGAAGGCCCAGACAGCCAGGAGGTTGGCTTAGAAGCAGCCATCCTTTAAAGAAAGCGTAACAGCTCACTGGTCTAGTCGGCCTGCGCGGAAGATTTAACGGGGCTTAAGCCGTATACCGAAGCTGCGGCTCGATGCGTTCTTCGGATCGCGTCGGGGGTAGGGGAGCGTTCTGTAGGCCAGTGAAGGCGCGTCGCGAGGCGCGCTGGAGGTATCAGAAGTGCGAATGCTGACATGAGTAACGATTATGCGGGTGAAAAACCCGCACGCCAGAAGCCCAAGGTTTCCTGCGCAACGCTAATCGGCGCAGGGTGAGTCGGCCCCTAAGGCGAGACCGAAAGGTGTAGTCGATGGGAAACAGGTCAACATTCCTGTACCGGCCGCAACTGCGATGGGGTGACGGAGAAGGTTAGGCTTACCGGGCGTTGGTTGTCCCGGAGAAAGCAAGTAGGCGGGCGCTTTTGGAAAATCCGGAGCGCCGCTAACGCCGAGATGCGAGACCACCGGCATTGCCGGGAAGTGGCTTACACCATGCTTCCAGGAAAAACCTCTAAGCATCAGGTTGCGGACGACCGTACCGTAAACCGACACAGGTGGGCAGGGAGAGAATCCTAAGGCGTTTGAGAGAACTCGGGTGAAGGAACTAGGCAAATTGGTACCGTAACTTCGGGAGAAGGTACGCCTCTGACGGTAACGGGACTTGCTCCTTGAGCTGTCGGAGGCCGCAGTGACCAGGTGGCTGCGACTGTTTACTAAAAACACAGCACTCTGCTAACTCGCAAGAGGATGTATAGGGTGTGACGCCTGCCCGGTGCCGGAAGGTTAAGTGATCCTGTTAGCCCTTTTGGGCGAAGCTCGTGACCGAAGCCCCGGTAAACGGCGGCCGTAACTATAACGGTCCTAAGGTAGCGAAATTCCTTGTCGGGTAAGTTCCGACCTGCACGAATGGCGTAACGATGGCTGACTGGGGCGGTCTCCTCCCAAAGAGTAACGGAGGAGCGCAAAGGTACCCTCAGCGCGGTCGGACATCGCGCATTGCGTGTAAAGGCAAAAGGGTGCTTGACTGCGAGACGTACAAGTCGAGCAGGGACGAAAGTCGGTCTTAGTGATCCGGTGGTTCTGTATGGAATGGCCATCGCTAAACGGATAAAAGGTACTCCGGGGATAACAGGCTGATTCCTCCCAAGAGTCCACATCGACGGAGGAGTTTGGCACCTCGATGTCGGCTCATCACATCCTGGGGCTGTAGCAGGTCCCAAGGGTATGGCTGTTCGCCATTTAAAGTGGTACGCGAGCTGGGTTTAGAACGTCGTGAGACAGTTCGGTCCCTATCTGCCGTGGGCGTTGGAAGGATCCCTGAAGGGCCCTTGAAGACTACAAGGTTGATAGGCTGGGTGTGGAAGCGCGGCAACGCGTGAAGCTAACCAGTACTAATTGCCCGTGCGGCTTAAACCACGTCACACCGAAGCATTCCCCAACGTTCAACGAGCAAAGCATGGAACAATTCTGGGCGCGTCCTTAGGTCGAACTAAGGACGCGCCATCTTTTTCGCCTGGTGGCAATAGCGGACGGGTCCCACCCGATTCCATTCCGAACTCGGAAGTGAAAACGTCCAGCGCCGATGGTAGTTCGGGGCCTCCCCGTGCGAGAGTAGGTCACCGCCAGGCATCCCGCACCGCCGCCCCGCCGCGCAAGCGCCGGGGCGGTTTTTTTTGAAAGGAAGCTCAGACCAGCTGCGAGAGAAATGTTTTGGCGCGTTGACTCTGTCGGGTCAAGCGCCTATTGCGGGATGATGGGTATCGTTCCACTCGGAGCCTGAGTGCGATAGAGGGACATTATGAGCGGTTGGCAGATTTTCGGCGTTATCAGCACCTTCGCGGGGGTGCTCGCCGTGATTTTGCATTTATGCCTTCAATCAAGTGCATATAATCCCCTCCCATTGAAATCAAACGGGACTTGCCATTATTACAAGAAAGACCACGCTGCTCGCGTCGATAGCAGGCGCCGCATTGATTGCCGTTTCCTACCACCCCGCACCTGCATTCGCGCAGGAACTCGCTTTAGAGGAGATCATCGTCACCGCCCGAAAACGGGAAGAGAACCTGCAGGATCTGCCGCTCACGGTAACGGCGCTGACCAACGAGGATATCTACGAACGCGGGGTCGATAACATCCTCGATCTGTCCGACTACACGCCCGGGTTCTACACCGAAAACGTGGGCGGCCGCGACTCCAATCCGTATTTCCGCAGCCTGGTCGTGAACACGCCGGTGGTTGACCGCCAGAATTCCTCCGTTTTCGTGGACGGATTCTTTGTTCTTGGCACTGCGGCCACTTTCGGCTTTAACAATATCGAACGGGTGGAGGTGCTCAAGGGCCCCCAATCCGCCCTGTTCGGTCGTGCCACTTTTGGCGGCGCGGTGAACTACATCACTAAAACCCCGGGCGACGAACTGGAAATCGACGCCAATTTGGACCTCGGCGAACATAGCCGCTCCGATATCGCCTTGACCGTTTCCGGCCCGCTGTTCCAAGACACACTGAAAGCCATGGTGAGCATTCGCTCCTACAGTTTTGGCGGTGAGTGGAAGAACGTGGCCGCCATGGAGGACAACGCCACCATCGGCGACGAGGAATCCGTGGCCATCTCCGGCAAGCTCCTGTGGGAACCGACGGAGAGCCTTGCGCTGACTCTATTCGCATCCTACGCCGAGGACGATGACGGCTCGCCGCCCACCGTTAGCCTGCCCGCATCGCTGGACAACTGCCTTTTCTACAATTCCACCATCCCTCTGGGCTACATTTGCGGGGAGCTTCCGGACGATCTGGATACGGTCAAGGCCAACAACAAGCGCGTCGAGGAGCGTTTCGGCGAACCGGTGGGGCAGCTCCAGACCACGCGCCGCTACACGGCCCATCTGGATTTCACCGCCCCCAACGACTGGGAAGTGGAACTGCGCGCCGGCACCAACCAGCAAACGGTCGGTGCCATTCTGGATGCCAGTTATGACGACAGCGTTGGCCTGCCCAACGGCATCGGCGGCGCAGGCGGGCTGGTGTTCGGCACCGTGGGCCTCGTGGAAGCGAACAGAAACCACACCGGCTTTCAGGACATGAGCCTGCAATTGAAGGTGAGGGCCCCGGGATCCGAAAAGCTTTCGGCCTTTGCGGGCGCCTCGTATTACGAGCATGACATTCTGGAACGCAACCTGCGGCTTACGGCCCGCCGCCCCCACGGTCGCGCCGAGAGCTCCCGCCATATCGAGAACGTATCGGTTTTCGGCAGCATCGCCTATAGCCTGACTGAGCAGCTCGCCCTAGGCTTGGACGTGCGCTGGCAGAGGGACGATGTGCGCGAGTCCACCGCCGAGTTCGACCCGCAGTCGCCCGCCGATATCCCGCGCCTGGGCTCAAGCAGGAACCTCGACGCGTTCGCCTTCGACACCGAGAGCTTCGAGCGCACCCTGCCGCGCTTCATCGTCGATTACAAACCCAACGAGGACATGACCCTCTACGGCGTTATTTCGCAGGGCAACAAGCCCGGATTCTTCAACAACCGCGAAACCGCGGAAAATCTCGGCATATCCCCCACCGTGAAGGAGGAAACCATCTGGAACTACGAGGCCGGGGTCAAGAGCCTGCTGATGGACGGGCGATTGCTGCTGAATGCTGCCGTGTACTACCTTGACTGGTCGGACCAGCAGATCCGCCAGACCTTCCTCGACACCCAAGGGCAGGATTCGCAAATCACCACCAACGCGGGCGAAACCGAGGTGTACGGATTCGAGCTGGAGTCCAGCTTCGTGCTGTCGGAGCGCTGGCGGGCATCCGGCTCCATCGCCTTTGCGGACCCCGAGTACAAGTTCTTCGTGGAGGAAACCTTCGCGCCGCAACTGGGCGTGGACCCGGACCTGGCCGGCAACGAGCCGTACCGCTATCCGGATTGGCAGGTCCAGCTTTCGGTCGATTACAACAGGCCGCAGGCGCTCGGCAACTGGGATTTCTTCGCCCGCAGCGATCTGAACATGACCGGGAAGCGCTACTCGGAAATCTACAACCTGTCCTACTTGGGCTGGGAATACAAGTGGAACCTGCGCGCGGGCCTGGAAAGCGGGAACTTAAGACTGGCGGCCTACGTTAACAACATCCTCGATGATCTGACGCTGGCCGGCTCATTCCGCTTCCGCGACCTGCGCCGCTTCGCCCGCTTCGATCAGACCACGGGCAACAACACCTTCCCGTATGCCCAGTTGGCCAACCTCAACCGCAGCCGCCACTTCGGCGTGAACGCAAGCTACAGCTTCTAACCGATCCGCGCCTCGTGGGCCGAAAACCTCGGACTGAAAGCCCCGGACCGAGGCTTTCAGAGAACATCAGGGACGAGAACATGAGCAGCGCGCAAAGCGCCAGAGATGTGGTATTTGGGCGATTTCGGCAGCAAGATGATTCGATACTTGAAGAAGGGCATTGCCGCCGGGCAGCAGGATGAGCGCGCCGCGCGCATCCAGTCGGCGGATGAGGTTCGGAGTGTCCTGCATTAAGCGTGGACTCCTTCGGAGCAAGGCGCTGGGCGCGACAACCGCCCTGATTATTTTCGCTTTTTTGGCGCATTGGGCTTGGAGGGGCGGCGCAGGCCCAGAAAACCCGGGTGCGGTCGCCAGCCCTGATGCCGGCAGAGCTGGGATAGCGGAGTTCCACGCGCAAACGCTCCGGCGGCCCCTGATCCTGCAAGAACCGCCCGGCAGGCCCGGCTACATCGCTCCGCTTTCTCCGGAAGAGGCGATCGGCAATCCGGCATGCCGGATGACGATGGGTGTCGGCGCTGCCGCCAGCCTCGCCGCAGTCGCTGTGCAAGGCAGCAGCGAGACCAGATTCTCTGTCCTGGACAGCACGGGCGCACTTTTTTCCGATGTCCTGCCTTTCCGATCCCATCGCTCCCGGCTCGGAATGAGCCGGAACGGAACGGTTGTTGCCGGTTTCGGCGGCATGCACCTTAATCCCGCCTGGTCCCAGTTTTACGATGAGAAGGAGCCCTTGCGAATTTATGTGGACGGTCAGGTGGCGTATGAAAACGATGATATCTGGTTGTTTGATGTGGCTGATAACGGGGGTTCCTATTTTTTCATTGAACCCTTGGGAACGGAGTTCTCCTCACGGCTGGTCATTGCGAGTCTGGAAGATGGCACGCTGGCGGAACATGATCTTGGCAAGCTTTTTCGGGTGCCTTCCCGTCGCGTTCCGTACCAGGCCGCCTTTACTCAGGATGGCGAGGAAGTGCATTTGAAGCCCGATCATTTTGATTTCTCCGAAGGCGTTGGATCGCATTATTTCTTCCCGGTCGCGGGAGGCGGAAACGGACGCAAGATTACCGTGCCGAACACGGGCCACGATGATCGCGCCTATTTCCTGTCTTCCGAGGAAGGCTATTTCTTCCACGGCGGCATTGAGGGAATCTCAGGTTTTCGAGTGGTGAAGAAAAAATTTGACTGGGACAAGAGGACGGCATCATCCGAATGGGAATTGGAGGCCCCCGCCAGCATGCGGGCCACGCTGTTCGATTCTTCCCCGGACGGAGAGTGGATTCTCTTCGCAACGGGCACGTCCAGTTCGGTTTCGCGTCCTGCCATGGCGGCGGACTGGATGCTCTTTGTGGTGGACACGAACACCGGGCAGCCTGTCTTTGAGTTTCCGACGGACGATGCAGCGCTGCAACTCAGCCGGCTTGCCAGTGTGTTGCCGCCGCAAGCCACCGAAGAGGACGCGGGGATTTTTCGCGCCGCCTTCTTTGTTGGCAACGAGAAATTCGCGTTACAGCATTACCCTGAGACGCCTGAGTCGGCCGACATGAGGAACAGCGTGCTTGACATTTTCGATATGGGTTCAATCGGGCTGGATAGCCAACCCTCCCGGAGGGTCGCGATTAACCGGCACGCCATGAATGATTGCGCATCGGAGAACTTTCCCTACCGGCTGGAGGCCGACCGGCGCGGCGCGCTTGCCTATTCTCCGGTAGAGCCGGATTAAGGGTTTCCTGCATGCCCGCGCCCGCACGGGCTAGACCCGCACGGGCTAGAAACGCGCGGTGAGTTCCAGGCCCACGCGGCGCAGGTCCGCCGGGTGGATGAAGGTGCCGCCGAACTCGGGCGCCGGGATCACTTCCTCCAAGTACGCCTCCTCGGTGGCGTTCTTGGCGAACACCACTGCCGAGAGCCAGTCGTTCTCCACGCCTGCGCGCACGTTCAGCACCGTATAGCTGTCGCGCCGGGTGGGCGTGAAATCGCTGGGGGCGCCCTCGAACAACGTGGCGCGCTGCTGGTCCTGGACCACATGGAACCACGTTTCGCCCACTGCGGACACATCCGCCGAGGCGGCGAACCGCCAAGCGCCCGCCAGCGGCACCACCACGCGGGCCCCGGCGCTGGCGGTCCAGTCCGGCGTGTAGGGGGACTTGTTGCCCACCGTGTCCGGGCGCACGCTGTTGGCCTCGATCTCGCTATCGACATAGCCCCAGCCGGCATACACGTCGAGAATGTCCGTCACCGCCCAGCTTGCGCCCACTTCGGCACCTTGCAGGCTCACTTCATCCACGTTGCCGTTCAAACGCAGCAGGCCGAAAGGCCCCACCATGAACTCGAAGAACTGCATGTCGTCCACCTGCACGTTGAACGCGGTGGCCTCCAGCCTCAAACGGTCGTTGAGCAGGCTGCCTTTCACGCCCACTTCCAGCGACACGGAAGTTTCCTTGTCCACGTCGTCGGCGATGCCCACGGGCACTTGGGGCGGCGCGCCCGCGTCCGCTAGGAACACGTTGTTGATGAGGCCGTTGATAAAGATATCGACGGTGGCCTTGGCGCCTTGGTTATTGAAGCCGCCGCTTTTGAAGCCCACGCCGGCGCTGCCGAACATCGTCCAGTTGTCGGCCACGTCCCAGGTGAGCGACAGCTTGGGTTGAAGCTGGCTGAAAGTGCGCTCCTTGGGGGCGATGCGGCCTTCGGGGTTCAAGCCCGGGCAAAGTCCCGGATTGATCGGCGTGCCGCCGGTGTAGGGCGGGCCATCGCAATCGATATATTGCGACATCGCGTTTACTGGCACCAGGTTCTCCACCTCGCGCCGCTCGCTATCGAAGCGCAGTGCCAGCGACACCTCGGTGGTTTCGGTTATTTCGTAGGAAAGCTCGCCGAAAGCCGCCAGCACCCGGTTGCTGAAGCGGTCGTGCACAAGCTGCTCGGTGGGGTTGTCGCCGCCTTGGGGCACATACAGCTCCATAGTGATGCCGTTGCCCAGATCCAGTCCGGTGTTCACGCCGACCTCGCGGTCGATGTCCAGCACGTAGGCGCCGGCCAGCCAACTGAGCGGGCCGTCGCTGGTCGAATTAAGGCGCAGCTCGAAACTGTAGTCGGTTTGCTTGCGCTCCTGGTACTGGGTGCCATCGCAGGCGATGGGCGTGTAGGGTCCCAGCAGCGACACCGGGAAGGTGGGCGTGGGGCCGAGATAGGTGGGCGCCGGCAGTCGCACTCCGGCGTTGAACGCCTCGGTGACCGAATCCAAGCAGTGCTGGTTGGCGTTGAAGAAGCCGAAGGCGCCGCTGGTGCCGTCGGCGCTCAGGTTGTTGTCGATCTTGCTGAACAGGAACCAGGCGCGCAGGTCCGCCCAGTCGAGCGCGTGATCGACGCGCGCGGAAAACTCCATGGCTTCCTGTTCGTTGGTTGGGTCGATATTGCTCTGGAAGGCGAATTCGTGGTCGTTCACGTCCTCGAAGAATTGGGGAACGCTGAACGCTTGCGCGAATCCCGGCAGGTGGAAGGCGGCGTTGAAGGTGATCGACGCCCCGCTCACTTCGCCGTAACGGAACTTGAAGTCCCAGTTCGTTTCGTCGGACTGGTCCCAAGCGACCCGCGCGTTGAGGTTGTAGCCGCGATAGTCGTCCACGATGTCATCGCGGTTGAGGTAGGTGTTCTCGTAGAAGCCGTCGGTGGTGCGGTAGTCGCCCTGCAAGCGGAAGTTCAAGCCCTCGGCCAGCGCGCTCTCCACGGCGCCGGAGTACATCTGGGTGTTGTCGCCCGCGCCGCTGGCCTTGAAGTAGCCGCCGGTTTCGCCGGCGGGCTTGTCGGTGGTGATGATGATGGCGCCGGCGGCGGCGTTGCGCCCGTACAGCGCGCCCTGCGGCCCCTTGAGGATTTCGATCTGGCTCAGGTTCGCGTATTCGCGGTTCAGCGCCGCCGGATTGGTCATCAGCACGCCGTCCACGATCAGCGCATAGGAGTTCTCGGCGTCGCGCGCGCCGTTGATGCCGCGAATGTTGATTTGCGTGTCGCCCACTTCCGCCGTATCGACGATGGAAACGCCGGGGGTCATGTACACGAAGTCCTCCGCCCGCTGGATGCCGGAGCGCTCGATATCCTCGGCGGTGAGCACCCGCACCGTTCCCGGCACATCGCGCAGCGTTTCCTCGCGCTGGCGAGCGGTCACGATAATTTCCTCGATGGCGTCCTGGGCCGGGGCGATCGGCGCTAGCAGCGCCGTGGCGATGGCCGCCAAGGCAAAGCGTGTGGGAAGATTCGGATTCATTGTCAACTCCTAGTGCGGAACCATGGCCAGCCTTCCGTTGGCCGACCGCTTGAGCTGTCGGCCATATTAGGCCCGCCCTCCGTTCCGGTCAATGCGCGTTGCCCGGCATGATAGATTAGCGCCCTTTTGGGACAAGGGCGGGATTTTCGATGGCGGATGCGAGAACGGTGGTGGTGACGGGCGGCACGCGCGGCATCGGCAAGGGCATGGCGCGCGAGTTCCTCAAACGCGGCCATCGGGTTGCCGTGTGCGGGCGCAGCGACAACAGCGCCGCCGCCGCCGCTGCGGAGCTCGCGGAGTGCGGCGAGGTGCTGGGCCAGGGCTGCGACGTGAGCGATTACGCCAGCGTGCAGGCTCTCTGGGACGCGGCGGTTGAGCGCTTCGGCGTGGTGGATATCTGGATCAACAACGCCGGCATCGCCAACCGCCGATCCAACGTGGATGAGCTCCGGCCCGAAGAAGTGGCGGATGTCGTGAACACAAACCTGACCGGTTCGTTCAACGGCTGCCGGGTCGCGATCGAAGGCATGCGAAAGCAGGAAAACGGCGGCGCGGTGTACGTGTTCGAGGGCTTCGGCAGCAACGGCATGACCGCGGCGGGCCTCGCGCCCTACGGATCCACCAAGCGCGCCATCGCCTACATGGCGAAATCGCTGGCCAAGGAAGTGCGCGGCAGCAAGGTGATTGTGGGCGCGCTGAGCCCTGGCATCGTGATCACCGACATGGCGATGCTGGCGGCCGGGCGCGACCCCGAGCGCGAGGCGCAGGCCCGCAAGGTCTATAACATCCTCGGCGACAAGGTGGAGCGGGTCACGCCTTGGCTGGCCGGGAAGGTGCTGGCGAACCGCAGGAATGGCGCCAGCATCCGGTGGCTCACCAGCCTCCGCGCTGCCGGTCGCTTCCTTTGCCCCGTGTACCATCGCCGCGACATCGTCAGCGACTACACCCCCGCGGCGTAGTGAAGTGACGGACGGCGTGCGCTTTCTCACGTTCCTTGAACCTAGGACTGTCTGAGCCAGGATGGCGAAGCCAAGCTCCATGGACGGGTTGATGCGTGTCCTTGGCGCAAGGAACGTGAGAAAGCGCCGCGCCCGCCGCATGGATACTCACTGGGAGCTCTGAACTCAAAGATGCCGCCGCAGGATTTCGTTCGCAGAATCATCGCCGAGGACTTGGCCGCAGGTCGCCACGAGCGCGTGGTGACCCGCTTTCCGCCGGAGCCCAACGGCTTCCTGCACATCGGCCACGCCAAGTCCATCTGCCTGAATTTCGGCGTTGCGGCGGAAAACCGCGGCGTGTGCTACCTGCGCTACGACGACACCAATCCCGTGGCCGAGGATCAAGCCTACGTGGAGGCCATACGCCGCGATGTGAACTGGCTGGGCTTCAACACGCCGCTGATCACCCACGCCTCCGATTATTTTCCGCGCCTCTACGGCATTGCCGAGCACATGATCCGCAGCGGCCATGCGTTCGTGGACAGCAGTTCCGCCGAGCGCATTTCGGCCGATCGCGGCACGCTGACCCGCCCCGGCCGGCCCAGTCCCTTCCGCGGCCGCAGCCCGGCGGAAAACCTCGACCTGTTCCGGCGCATGCGCGGCGGAGAGTTCGCCGACGGCGAGCAGGTGCTGCGCGCCAAGATCGACATGGCCTCGCCCAACATCAACCTGCGCGACCCCGTGCTCTACCGGGTGCGCCATGTGCAGCATCCGCGCACCGGGCGGGACTGGTGCATTTATCCGATGTACGACTTCGCCCACGCCCTGAGCGACGCGCTCGAAGGCATCACCCATTCGCTTTGCACGCTGGAGTTCGAGGACCACCGCCCGCTTTACGAATGGCTGCTCGATCACTGCGGCCTGGAACTTAAGACCCGTCCGCGGCAGCACGAGTTCGGGCGCCTCAACCTGGGCCACTCCGTTACCAGCAAGCGCCGCGTCGCCGACCTGATCCGGCTCAAGGCCGTGGACGACTGGGACGATCCGCGCCTGGTGACGCTCTCGGCTTTGCGCCGCCGGGGCTATCCGCCGGAAATTCTGCGCGAGTTCTGCGCCCGGGCCGGCGTGACCCGCTCCGAGCAGATGATCGGCGCCGAGCAGCTCGAAAGCGTGCTGCGCGAGGCGCTCAACCGCGACGCTCCGCGCGCCATGGCGGTGGCCCGGCCGCTGAAGGTTGTTCTCGCCAACCTGCCTTCGGACCATTTCGAGGAGCTGCCGGCGGCCAATCATCCGCAGCGTCCCGAAATGGGTCGCCGCCTCGTGCCTTTTTCGCGCGAAATCCATATCGAAAGCACCGATTTCATGGAGGATCCGCCGCGCCGCTTCCGCCGTTTGCGCCCCGGCGGCGAGGTTCGGCTGCGCCACGCCTACATCATTCGCTGCGATGAAGTGGTGCGCGACGCGGCGGGCGAGTTGGCGGAGCTGCGTTGCAGCGTGGATCCGCAATCCCGAAGCGGCGGCGAGGGCGCGCGGCGCAAGGTGGGGGGCACCATCCATTGGGTTAGCGCAAAGCATTCGGTTCCGGCCGAGTTGCGCCTTTATCGTCCGCTGTTCAATGTGGAGCGCCCCGACTTGGATTCGGGTTCGCCGCCGCTTGAGAAGCAAGTGAATGCGGAGTCGCTGGAGGTGGTGCCATCGGCCCGCGTTGAGCCTTCGCTGGCCAGCGCGGGCGTTGGCGGCACTTGGCAGTTCGAGCGCCTCGGCTACTTTACGCCCGATTCCGAAGATTCATCCGCCAGCGGCCTCGTATTCAACCGCATCGCCCCCTTGCGAAGCAGCTACTCCGCCTGAGAGTGGCGCAGCGCGGTTGGCGGCTGGCGTTGCCGCGATATTGGCCCTGCCTCGTGGGAGACGCATGAACCCATCCATGGGGCTCGGCTGGGGCATCCTGCCCCAGACGCTCCCACGAGGCAGGGCCAATATCGCGGCGCACAGTGGGCACCGCACGAGAGCTGACTATGCGCTGCGGCTGTTACCCCCGGCTTCGTGGGAGACGCATGAACCCATCCGTGGGGCTCGGCTGGAGCCAATATCGCGGCGCACAGTGATCACCGAACAAGAAGCAGCCTATGTGCAGCGACTGCTGTCCCCGCTTCCCGGGAGCGTCGGCGGCAGGAGCCGCCGCCGAGCCCCATGGATGGGTTTATGCGTCTCCCGGGAAGCGGGGACAGCAGTCGCTGCGACGCCAGCCTTAGGGCTTTTAGTCGTCCTGGGTGAAGCTGCGCAGGCGCTCGGCGTGGTTGGGATGGCGCAGCTTGCGCAGCGCCTTGGCCTCGATTTGCCGGATGCGCTCGCGCGTGACGTCGAACTGCTTGCCCACTTCCTCCAGCGTGTGGTCGGTGTTCATGTCGATCCCGAAACGCATCCGCAGCACCTTGGCCTCGCGCGCGCCCAACGAAGCCAGCACGTCGCGCATCGTTTCCTCCAGCCCGCGCGTGGTGGCCACATCCATGGGCGAGGTGGCGTTCTGGTCCTCGATGAAATCGCCCAGGTGCGAATCCTCATCCTCGCTTAGCGGCGTTTCCAGCGAAATGGGCTGCTTGGCGATCTTCTGCACCTTGCGGACCTTTTCCTCGGGCATCTCCATGCGCTGCGCCAATTCCTCAGGCGTGGGATCGCGGCCCATCTCCTGCTGCATTTGCCGCGAGATCCGGTTGAGCTTGTTGATGGTTTCGATCATATGCACCGGCACCCGGATGGTGCGCGCCTGATCGGCGATCGAGCGGGTAATCGCTTGGCGGATCCACCAGGTGGCGTAGGTGGAGAACTTGTAACCGCGGCGGTACTCGAACTTGTCCACCGCCTTCATCAGGCCGATGTTGCCTTCCTGGATCAGGTCGTTGAATTGCAAGCCGCGGTTGGTGTACTTCTTGGCAATCGAAATCACTAGGCGCAAGTTGGCCTCCACCATTTCCTTCTTGGCGTCCTTGGCCTTGAACTCGTTACGCGAGATTTCCCGGTACAGCTCCTTGATCCCCCAAGCCATCGGCATCGGTTTGCTGTCTTCGCCCTTGGGGATGGCTTTGGAGCGAGCATTGATCGGCAGGCAGCAGTTGTCTTCGAGCCTGCGCAAGCGCCGGGTGAGCTGCCTTGCCTCCTCCATGTGCGGCGCCAGCTTGGCCCCGTGCTCCTCACTCGCGAGCAAGCTCTCCAGCCAACTGTCGCTGCTGGGATCGGTGGTGAAATACTGCTTGAAATCATTGACCGGAACCTTCGCGGCGCGCACGTAGATGCGCCGCAGCCGGTTCTCGCAGCCGGCCACCGACGACGGGAAGAGGGCATCGTGGTCGTCGGAAGGGGCCCGCATGGCGCTGTGCAGCACATCAAGCATGCCGTCGAAGGCCCGGGGCGTGAACTTCAGTTCCAGCAGCATTCGGCCGAGCACCTGCTGGGCATGGTTCAGATTGCGGCAGGAGAGCTTGAAATGGTCCGGCGCTTCGCCGGATTGGACCTTCAGTTCCTGTGCGCGAACGCGGCGCAGCGCCCGATGCACACGGGCGCACTGGGCCTTGAGCGCCAGCATCCGCCGCTCGAGCTCCTGCGGATCGGGCGGCGTCTTGCGGTTGGCGTTTTCCGCCGGATCGCGCTCGGCGGCCGGCCGCAGATCCTCGGGTTCGTCCGGGTCGATGATGCCGGCCACTAAGTCGCTCAGCTTCATCTGACCGGTCCGGCAGTCCGCAAAGCGGTCCGTCAGGTATTGCACGCAGGGGAGGTAGTAGGCCATCAGGCGCTTGATTTCCGCGCGGCTTTGCTCGATTCGCCGCGCGATGCTGATTTCGCCCTCGCGGGTGAGCAGTTCCACGGAACCCATTTCGCGCATGTACAGGCGCACCGGATCGGTGGTTCGGCCCAGCTCCACCTCGAAGGCGCTGATCGCGTCCTCCGCTTCCTCCATGTCGGAGTCGTCGCTGGCTTCGCCCTCCGACAGCGCCAGGGTGTCGGGGTCG
The DNA here is from genome assembly GCA_028285945.1 of Candidatus Foliamicus numerosus. Lineage (GTDB taxonomy): Bacteria > Pseudomonadota > Gammaproteobacteria > Steroidobacterales > Foliamicaceae > Foliamicus > Foliamicus numerosus. Next base: position 33,773 of record JAPYNE010000010.1, read on the forward strand.
GGAACCTCGTCTTCCTCATACACCTTGATGTCCATATCGCGGAGCACGTTGATGATCTCCTCGATCTGCTCCATTTCGACGATTTCGTCGGGAAGCTGGTCGGTGAGGTCCGTATGGGTAATGTACGAGCGCTGGCGCCCGATCGAAATCAGGTTTTTGAGCCAGTTGCGCTGCGGGGCGCGCTGGGTGGTGGAATCTGCGGTCATGGCCGGCTGGAGCCTCCGCTAAGGTTAACCAACCAATTATCCCTCATATGTCAATACTTTAATAGCGGCTGTCGGCGAGGTTGCGGTTCTCGCGCAGCGCGCGGCGGGCAAAGAGCACGGCCAGCGCCGCCGCGATGCCCTCGAACACGATCACGATGCCCTGATTCGCGTTGATGCCGGGGGCGCCCGAGAACACCTCCGCCGCCAGCCGCGTAAGCACCAAGCAACCCATGCCCAGAACGGTGCTCAGCAAACCGGCCAGCGCGAAGTTTTTCGACCACACGCCCGCCGCCAGCACCAGCCCGCTGCCCAGCACCAGCCCGCCGTAGGTGGCGCGGATCTCGGTATGGCCCGAGTCGGTCAGCGACGCGATCCCGAGCCATTCCCCCAAGGCCGCGGGGTCCAGGTAGGCATAGAGGGCCGAGGCGAAGTAGAGCGCTGCCATCATGCCCAAGTAGATGCGTTGCGCCATTTAAGAAGCTCCGAAAGAACGCGGGTTGTTGATGATACAGGCCGTCGGCGGTTTCAGCCCGGGGTGCGGGCCGCCATTTGACGCAGCGCGTTCTCCTTGGCGAGCCTTTCGATGCCGCCGCTCAGTTCGCGCGCCGCTTGCTGCGGGCTGAGTCCGGAATTCTTCGACAGCAGTCGGGCGATCAGTTCGCGTTCCGGACGATCCCGATAGCGTTCCAGCAGCTTGGCCGCATTGGCCGCCGGCGTGGCGCGGGCCTGCTCGAACAGTTCGCTGAACAGGGCCACGCGCGGTTCGGAGAGGTGAGTGAATTCCGGCAGAGGGCCGCTGGCGGAAGCCAGCTCGGGGAAGTGCAGGATCAGTCCGGCCAGATGTTCGCCCAAGGGATCGAAGGGTCCTGTTGCGGCGGGCCGCCCGGCCGCCGGTCGCGCCGGTCCTCGCTGTCCTCTCCTGCGCCGTCCCGGCACCGCTTGCAGGAGCTGGCGCAGCCTTTCCTCCTCAAGGCCCACCTCCTTGGCCAAGCGCGCAAAAAGCAGGTCGCGGTACACGCCAATGGGTGCGGCGCTTTCCCCGCTTACCCACGGCCTCGCCAGTTCGGCCATCCGGGCGCGTCCCTCGGCGGTTGTCGGATCGCATTTCTGCGCGAGGGTCATCATCATGAATTCGGACATCGGCGTGGCTTGCTCGAGGATTTCACGGAAGGCGGGCGCGCCTTTGGATTGCACGAAACTGTCAGGGTCCTCGCCTTCGGGAAGGAAGGCGAAACTGATTTGCCGGCCCGCGCGCATCTCCGGAAGCGTCCGCTCCATTGCGCGTTCAGCGGCGCGGCGGCCTGCGGCATCGCCGTCGAAGCAGAACACCACGCTGGGAGCAATGCCGAACAGCCGCGTGAGTTGCCGCGGCGTCACCGCAGTGCCCAGCGTGGCCAAGGCGCCTTTCACCTCGTGCTGCGCCAGCCCGATCACGTCCATGTATCCTTCCACCAGAACGCACTGCGGAACCTTGCCCCGGGGCATTTCGTAGAGGCCGTAGAGTGCTCGTCCCTTGTGGAACACTTGGGTTTCAGGGCCGTTCATGTACTTGGGCTGCGCCTCGCCCATGGCGCGCCCGCCGAAGCTGCTTACGCGGCCTTGGCGGTCGCGGATCGGAAACATGATGCGGTCGCGGAACCGGTCGTAGAGCTCGCCGGAATCGTTCCTGATCGCCAGTCCGGCATCAACCAGGCGGCGGCGGTCCTCCTCCGTTTGCCCTAAACGGGCCAGCAGGCTGTTGCCCTTGGGCGAGTAGCCGAGCGCGAAATCGCGCGCGATTGCTCCGGTCAGCCCGCGGCCCTGCAGGTATTCCTTGGCTGCGGAATGGCTCTTGAGTTGTTCGATGTAGTGCCGCGAGGCAGCCTGAAGCAACTCGTAAAGCCCCTTGCCCGAGGGCCTGGAAGGCCCTGTTCGCGGCACTTCCAGGCCGTAGCGGTCGGCCAGCGCCTCGACAGCAGCGGGGAAGTCCAGCCGGTCGTGCTGCATCAGGAAACTCAGGGCGCTGCCGTGGGCGCCGCAGCCGAAGCAGTGGAAAAAGCCTTTGGCCGGGCTTACCGTGAATGAGGGCGTTTTTTCTTGGTGAAAGGGGCAAAGGCCCTTGTATTCGCGCCCGGCGCGGGTGAGTTTGACGCGCTCGCCGATAATTTCAGCGACATCCGCGCGATCCAGGAGATCGTCGATAAACTCTCTCGGAATGGGCCCCGCCATAACCGCGCATATTGCACCATCCGCCCCGCTTCCCCAAGCTGCTCAAGGTTTTCTGGCAGCCGTGCTTTCTCGCCCTCTGCTTGCTCCTGCCTCTTGGGAGGCGCATGAACTCGTTCTTGGGGATTGGGTGGGGGCGCTGTCTTGTTTCCCCGCCCTCTGCTTGCCCCCGCCTCGCCGGAGACGCATGAACCCGTCCATGGGGCTCGGCGGCGGCTCCTGCCGCCGACGCTCCCGCGAGGCGGGGGCAAGCAGAGGGCTTTAGCGGGCGCGGGCCCGGGGGATTGCGCCTGCTAAAGGCTGCTGGTTCATTCCCTTGTCCCGGAACTTGTGGAGGCAGGGATGCCTCCACAGAGCCCATAGGGATGTGCTTGTCGGCGTTTCCGGGACAAGGGAATGAGACCAGCAGCCGAGGAATCAAGCCACGCGCCAAAAACCCGCAGGGATGCGCTTGCCGGCGTTTCCGGGGAAGCAGGACGGGAAAGCAGCCGAAGGGCTGGCAGCTTTCCACGGAGCCCGCATGGATGCGTTTGCTGACATCTCCGAGGCAAGTAACGAACCGAAGGGTTGGCACCCTCGGTTCAAGCTGTTTTGCGGGAGTTGGGGGCTAGTAGAGGCGGCGGCGGCGATTGGTTTCGCGGCTGGTGCGTTTGGCTTGGCGCTTGACTGCGGCCGCTTTCTGGCGCTTGCGGATCTGAGTCGGCTTCTCGTAGAACTCGCGCCGACGAACCTCGGCCAGGATGCCGGCCTTTTCGCAGGCGCGCTTGAAGCGGCGCAGGGCCGCGTCAAAAATCTCGTTCTCTTTTATCCGTACGGTCGGCAAGCTGGTTTCCTCGCTGCAAGGCGCGAGGATTGTAGCGATTGCCCACCCCCATTGCAATTGCCTGATGTATTGCCAAGCGTATCAACCATGAAGGCACACAACCGGACCGCGCCAGCAACATCGGGCAGAGGAATTCGCTTTCGGGTGTGGCGTAATATCCGGGTTGAACGGTCCGCCGAAACCACTTAAGGGGAAACCACCCATCATGACATTCAAACGCATTATTCTTGCCTTTCTGGCAGTCATCGCCGTGCTGGTGCTGTTGTCGCTGCGAATCACCCAGTACCCCGTTTACGAAATGACGGCGGCCTCTCCGCCGGAAGGCGGCCACCATGTGCTGCTGTTCGGCGGCACCCGAAATACCGGCTTGGAGGTGGCGAAACTGCTCGTTGCGCGCGGCGACCGGGTCACTGCGTTTGTTCGGCCCAGCTCCGACCGCTCCGGGCTGGAGCCGCTGGGCGTGGAGTTTGCGGTGGGCGATGCGCTCGATTCCGACAGTGTTCGCGCGGCCTTCGGAGTTGGCGAATATACGGCGGCTATCACCACCGTCAGCTGCTTTAGATGCGATCCGCCGCCCGACTACCTAGGCAACGCGAATATCTTCGACGCGGCCGCCGAAGCCGGCGTTGCCCGGATGCTGCTGGTCACAACGATAGGCGCCGGCGACAGCTATGAGGCCGCGCCCTGGCCCGCCCGCATATTTCTGCGCGATATGCTGCCCTTGAAGACGCAGGCCGAAGAGCACCTGGTGGCCAGCGGCTTGGATTACACCATCATCCGCCCGGGCGCGCTGCGCTCCGACCCGTCCACCGGCAACGGCTACCTGAGCGAAGACCGCGAAGCCTTCGGCATCATCAACCGCAGCGACTTGGCCGGCCTGATCGTCGAAGCGCTCGACGATCCCTCCACCCAAGGCAAGATATTCGCGGCGATGGATTCCACTCTCAACTACCCTTGGGACCTGTTCTGACCTTTGATCTTGCGCTTACGCATGTCGTGCCCTCGCCAGTCGGGAACCTGCGCGGCGAGGAGCGCCTTGAACAGCTTTCCGTGGTTGGGCACGCGCAAATGCAGCAACTCGTGCGCGATGACGAAATCCTGGAAGCCGGAAGGCTGGTCGGCGAGATCGGCAGCTAGCGTAACGGTCCCGGAAGTCGAGCAGGAGCCCCACTTGCGCGTCATGCGTTGAACGCGGATCAGCTTCGGCTGCACGTTCAGCCGCCGGGACCAGCGCTCCACGCGCCTCAGGATGGCCTGCCGCTTTTTCTCAGGCCGATTCGCCGGCGCCGTCATCCAGCAGGATTCCCAGAATGCGCTCAACGATGCGGCTTCGTTCCGTGCCGTCCAGCATCAGCAGCGGCAGGTATAAAGCCGCTCGGAGCCGCCTGTGCTCATCGGCGCTGACCGCCGCGTTAGGGAAGCGTTCCATCAGTTTTTCCGCTTCCTTGGCCAGTTCCAGCGCCGCCACGCCAGCCGTTCTCAGAGCGTGATCGTCCTTGAGAACCCAGTGGACCCCAAAGGCGCGCCGCGATAGCCCGCTCTCCTTCGCCGCGTTCATGGCCGCTTCCTTTTCCTCCGCGAGAACGGCCAGCATATCCATCGCTTCAAGCCCGGTTTGCTTGCGCTCCTGAAGATCCCGGATGATCCGCTCAGCGCGCTCCTTGAGCGGCAGCAGCACCGCGCCAAGTTCCGGCTCGCTGTCGATCTCCCGATTCAGCCCGCGAACCAAGTTGAACACCTTGGCCTCCTCCGATCCCTTTTTCTGTTGCAGCGCCTTGAGCGAAGCGACATCAAAAGTCGCCGTTTTCGGCGTCTCTCCTAATCCTTCCTGTGCCGCGCTCTCCTGCACCATGCGGCGCGTCTTTTCGCCCAGATCCACTTCGTAGTTAACGCGGCCGGCGTAAGCGTTGCGCACGCTGGCGTACAGGCGCGCGAGCTGCTTGTAGGCGGGTATGTGATCGCGAAGATCGGGCGAGGGGGACAGAATTTCCCAAAGCGCCTCGATTTCCTTGTAGGCTTCAAAAAACGCCTTGCGGGGTTCCGGCTCCAGAAAGCGTCCGTAGATGATCTGCTCAAGTTGCTGATCCGCGCCAAGGCTTTCCTCCACGGTCAGATACTCTGTTTTCGCGTTTGCGAGCTTGTTGCGGAAATCCCGGCACAGCGTATCGAGATCTTCGATCACGCCGCTCACGTCCGACGCATCGAAGGCCAGCGCCTTTTTCAGTTCGCGCAGAACGCCTACGAAATCCACCACCAGTCCAATTTGCTTGCGATTGCCTTTCGCGTCCGAATGCGGACGGTTCACACGGGCGATGGCTTGCAGAAGCACATGGTCCCGCATCGGCTTGTCGAGGTACATGCAGTACAGCAGCGGCGCGTCGAAGCCCGTAAGCAGCTTGTCGGTCACGATGAGGATTTGCGGGTTCATTCCGGCCTTCTTGAACATCAGGCGGGTGTCAGCCTCCCGCTCCTCCGGCAGCTGAAGCGCCGCGACGAGCGGTCGATCAACAATGTCGGCATCGTTTCTCGTATAGACCGGCACGCTCCATTCCTTCGGCAGATACTTATCAAGCGCCTGCTTGTACTTGGCGCAAGCCTCCCGGTTGACGGCCACTAGGAAGGCCTTGTAGCCCCGCGGCGCCACGTTCTCCTGGAAGTGCTTGGCGACGAACGCGGCGACTTTATCGATTCGGTCGTCGGAAGTAAGAAAGGTCCGCAAGCTGACCGCCCGTTCAAGCACCTTGTTGAGTTCCTCCACATCCGTAATGCCTTCGGACTCGGCCATCTCGAAGAATTCCTTGTCCAGCCGCTCCGCCGGAACGGTCATTTCGCTTGGAGCCATCGTGTGCTGGATCGGCAAAGTCGTCTCGTCCCCGATCGATTCGGCGATCGGGTACTTGTCGAGATAGCCTGAATCGTCCTGGGCGCCGAATATCTTGAAGGTGCCCTCCCCATGTTGCGTCCGGGCGATCGGCGTGCCGGTGAATCCGATGATCGTGGCGTTGGGCACGGCCGCCATCAGATAGGTGCCCAGGTCCTTGGCCACCGAGCGGTGCGCCTCGTCGATGAATACATAGATGCTCTCGCGGGCATTGGCGCCCTTCTCCAATCCTTCGAACTTATGGATCATCGACAGAATCAGCCCGCGTTTGTCGGTTTTGAACAGATCCCGCAGCGCGTTCTTGCTTTTAGCGCGCCAGACCGGGATGTCCTGCTGCTGCATTTCGCCGAGCAGCCTCTCAACCCATCCGCTCAGTTGCCCCTCTAATTCGATGCGATCCACGACCACAAGGACGGTAGCGTTCAGGAACCGCTCCTTGCGCTCCAGGATCAGGCGCGCGGCGGTGAGCAGCGTGAAGGTCTTGCCGGAACCCTGCGTATGCCAGATAAGCCCTCGGTCCTTCGACGGCTCGGCGCAGCGGTCGATAATGCGATCAACAGCCCGGCGCTGATGCTGGCGAAGCACCGTCTTGCGCGTTTCACCGTCTTGCGCATAGAACAAAATCCATTCCCGGAGCGTCCGCAGAAATTCCGTCGGCTCGAAGAACGACTGCACCGCGAACCGGTAGCTCTCCTCCGGCTGTTCCTTCCAGCGCGCCATGAATTGGCGCGAAACGTTCCAAGTGACGCCGTACCAGTAGTCGAGGAGATGCGTAACGTTAAACAGTTGCGCCGAGGCGATCAGTTCCGGCGTCTCTTTCTCGTAGCGCCGCATCTGCCCAATGCCCTGTTTGATGGCATCCCTATCCGCCGGATTCTTGTGCTCCACGATGGCCACCGGAATGCCGTTGACGGCGAACACCACATCCGCCCTGTTCCCCTTGCGCGCCGGCGGCTTGATTTTCCACTCCCAAGTCGCATGAAGCGCGTTGGCCGATGGATTGTCGAAATCAACAAGCCGCACTCGCCGATGACGCTTCTCCGCTTCGTCGTGCCACTGCCGATTCCCCCGCAGCCAGTCGAGCATTTCGCGGTTGCCCTCGATCGTGGCCGGAACCGCTTCCAGTCTTTCCAGCACCGCTCGGATGGCGCTGGTCGTCATCCACGGATTGAATTTGCCCAGCGCCTGCTCAACCTCGCCACGAAACAGCATCCCCGCCTCGCTGCCCCGCTTCTTCAGCGCCTGCTTTGGCGATAAAGGCTTCCAGCCGATCTCGGCGGCATGCCGCACCATCGGAAACTGCACGGAAACCGCCTCGCCGATCCTCAACTCATCCACGGCGCGCTCCTGCCGTTCGGCACCGCTCGTGCCCGTCCAGACGCAGCCAATGCGAAAGCCCGACTCATGGAAGGGCCGGGTATCGATCGGCCATAGCTTCTTCGATCCGCCTCCGGATGAAGAGTTGAGGGCTTGGGAAGGCCAGTAAATCGAACGTTTGCCGGGCATTTGCGCCCGCCTCGCGATCCGGCGCACGCGTTGGCATGTGCTGAAATACCGGGTCGGCGCGTGCTATCATGGCCATCAAAGGTTCCCCCCCGATGACAAGAGTGCCAAGGGTGCTCTCTCCTGCAAAGGAGTAGTCGGGGGGGTCATTTTTTTGGTCGCATTGCTCATCGCTCATCAGTGTCGGCGTTCTTGCTTGACGCGGAATAACTCAAGCTCGCGACGCACTGCGGGCCTGATTCGATCGTACCAATCCCGCTCGCCTGTTTGCCATTTTCGGAAAATCGCCCAAGAGCAATAGTCCGCCACCTGCAATCCAAAGTGGGAACGGGATTGGTGGTGCAAAACGCGGTATCTCATTCCCGGCGGCAGTGTGTTGCGCAACGCGGTCCGCACGGCTCTTTCGATGGTTTTCCGCTTCTTATTTACCGGAATAGTGTCGGTGATGACAACGACCTTTTCCACGTCATCAGCGCCCAACTCCATTGGCAGGACCAACTGTAGAAGCTGGCTCAAGAGCTCCGGATAGAAGCGTCGATCCTCCTGCAACGCAGGATCGACCGTGGCCTTTTCGGCCACTAGGAAGTCAATACTCATGCCATCCAGATGCTTGGCGATCAAATCAAACACGCAACGCCGCACATCCTTGCTGTCGCGGTAGCAATGAAAATACTCAAGGTCCAACCCGCATTCGAGCAAATCATGCTTGTAGGCATCCATTGGCATCGCCACCGGAAACGGGCGCCTCATGCTGATGCTAGTCAACACAAAGTAGCGGGAACCGCTCGCGCTAAAGTCGAAGTTCCCGGACTCGTCAAGAAAGATGTAGGCGCAGCTCATAGCCAAACGGTCACCTGATCCTTACGGCATGCCCGCTGTCATGGCCAAGTTGCCCACTTGTATCTCGCCGGTCATCAGCTTGTGCAGCAGCGTCTTGAAAAGGTCTTCAAGCACGGCGCGCTTCCTGCGGTGCAAGTCGATCTTGCGATCGATGGCATCGAGGATGGCAACGATGTCGCGCTGTTCGGCTTGGCTTGGCAATGGAACCAGCTGTTCCTTGACCATTCGGTCGGTCACAGCAGGGTAGCTCGCTCCCGTTTCGATTTCGCCGAGTTGTTGAACAAAACGGTCGCGCTGCACAACGTAGTAAATGAACTTGGCCGCTACGTTCTCCCGCTCGTGGCGCAGCACGCAAAATGCGGTGGAGCAGACTTGGCCATTGAGATCTTCGGGCACAACGGCCACGCGCAGCAGGGTAGGCCGCACCGTCGCAAAAATTACGTCGCCAGCTTGAATGCGCTTTCGGGCGCGTCCGGGGGCCTCCTTAAGCACGTGTCGAGAAGTTGTGTTGATTCGCAAGTATTCGCGGGAAATGGATGACACGTCCACGTATTCGATAATGCGGTGCCCCTCGGATCGGAGATCAACTGAATCAGTATCAACGCATAGCGCTCCCAGCGGCTGCAACCGCCAACTCTCCGGCATCGGGCCGATTTCTGTTTCCTTTTGCGCTTCACACCGCAAACCGCGCGTGAACAGGGTTTGCATGACAGCGCGTTTAAGGGCGGTCGCCGTCTGAGCGGATTTCGTCTCGGTGGCCATTAGCCGCTGGATCATCTCTAGTGAATTCGAGATTGCGACCTGTTCTCCAAGATCAAACCAAGGGAAGGGCAAATCCAAGAGCACGCTCTCTGCCACGCGCTGTCGTCCGGTCGTGCCTTCCATGTGCTCTGATATGTGATGGCGAATGTCTGGATGCAATAGATAAAAGAAAAGCAACCGACGATCGCTTTTGTCATTGCGCGGTCGGAGTGGGATAACCTCCGTAGTTGCGAAGCCGAAAAGTGTTGGCAGTCTAGTTGCGAGTGCCTGTTTGCCGTTTTCAAATGAAGGCGTAATTTTCGCAACGAGAATGTCTCCGCGCTCGAAATAGGTTCCACTTCTGATATCGGTTGGAGCCTTTAAGGTAAATCCGGGGTCGTAGTCGCCTCCTTGGGGAATGGATGCCATCGGCACAAACGGGATTGCTGTAAATGCGGAAGCATCAAGCCCCCGAGGTTTTTTCGTAACTTCGTAGATATCACCCACCCGCAACCATTGGCGACGATCAGCGAATTGCGCGTCAATCAGACTCATCAGCAATTCCGGCAAGGAGCTTCGACAACGATGCCGAAAGTTCGTGCGCCTCGTTATCAAGAGACGTAAGTTCTTTCGATAGAACGGTAACGGAGCCTATTTCCGCTGAGCTTTTTCGCTCTACCCAGCGGCTGGGACTGAGGTTGTAGTCCGCCTTTTCAATTTGCTCGCGGGTGATGACGGCGATTTCGCCATCGATGGGTTCGCCGTTCATAAAGGCGGCGGCGAGCGGGCCTATGTCGTCTGCCGGCATGAAGTTCTTGGGCCTTCCTTTGCGGAAGCGGCGGCTGGCGTTCAGCAGGACGATCTTGTTTTTGAGCGCTTCGGGCTTGCGCTTGGACAGCACGATAATGATGCCGGCGGCGGTGGTGTTGTAGAACAGGTTGTCGGGCAGAAGGATGACGCCGTGGATCAGGTCGTTTTCCACGAACCACTTGCGGATGTTGCGCTCCTTGTCCTCGTGCTTGGCGCCGGAGCCGCGGGTGACCGCGCCGGTGTCGAGCACCACCGCCGCCCGCCCGCGCTCGTTGAGGCAGGCGAGCGTGTGTTGCAGCCATGCCCAGTCGCCCTTGCCGGAGGTGATGCCGCCTTGGCCGCGGAAGCGGTCGAACGGGTCGTTGGCGAAGATATCCGGGTTGAACGGCTGGTTCCACATGGGATTGGCCACCACGATGTCGTGGCTGGAGATTTGCCCGGCTGCGGTCTTGAACTTCGGGTTAATCATGGTATCGCCGCGGGCGATTTCGATTTCCATGTCGTGGATGATCGCGTTCATATGGGCGACGGCGTAGCTCTCGGCTTGCAGTTCCTGCCCGCGCAGCTTAAGCGGCACGCGGCTGGTGGGATCGAGTTCGCGGGCCGCGAGTTGCAATTTGATCAGCAGGCCGGCCGAGCCGCAGGCGTAGTCGTGGCAGGTTTCTCCGGGCCTGGGGCGCAGGATGCGGGCCATGAGAAAGCCCACTTCGGTGGGCGTGAAGAACTCGCCGGCGCTCTGGCCGGCCCCTTCGGCGAACTTGCGAAGCAAGTACTCGTAGGCGCGGCCTAGGAAGTCGGGCTGCACGTCGGCGAGGCCGAGGCGGTAGCGCGGGTCGGAGAAGGTTTCGACCACGGCGGCGAGCTTGGCGGGATTGATGTCGCGTTCGGCGTTGCGCTCGGCGGCGAAATCGACCAGGTCGATTACGCCGGACAGCGAGGGATTGTGCCGAACCACGGCCCGCACGGCTTTAGTGAGGTGCTCGCCCGTATCTTTTGGCCGCGTGCTGCGTCCTCCTTCATCCGTCGGCCAGTCGTAAGGCTCGCGGCCGCTGATAACGCCCCACCGCGCTTCCGGGGGCAGATAGAAGCGCAGCAGCTTGTGGTCCTCCTCGGCGATTCGTTGTGCGACTTCGCGGTCGCCGTATTCCTCCGCCAGCCGCTCGATCTCGTCGTCGAAAACATCCGAGAGGCGCTTGAGGAACAGCAGCGGCAGCAGGTAATCCTTGAACTTGGGCGCGTCCTTCTCGCCGCGAATGGAGCAGGCGGCATCCCATAGCATTTGCTCCATGGGCTGAGTGGAAGGTTCGGCTGAACGCCGCTTCCGCCTTCGGGTGATGCGCTTGGCGGACTCCACCTCATCGGTCGAGAGTTCGCTTGGATCGATTTCAGCCTCAGCGGCCAATGCCGCAATAGCGGTGCGAGCGGCCTTCTGTGGCTTTGTAACCCCGCCCTCCCAGCGATTCACCGTAGCAAATGCGACGCCAAGGCGGTCCGCCAATTGCTGTTGGGTAAGGTCCAGTCCGGCACGAATCGCACGAAGCGTTGCCGGAACTGAAGCAATTTCTGTCATATCGCGCTTATAACAGAAATATAAATCTTGATCAATTCGCGCTTGGCTTTATTCAAGCGTGACTGCGGCATTGGGTTTCTTGGAATGCTCGCTGTGGGGCGGCGGATGCGGACGCAGCCTGAAAGGTTAGTTGGTTTTGAGGGTGTCGTTCAGGGTGGCGCGGCCTTGCATGCGGGCTTGGATGAGGTCGAGGCCGGCTTTTACGCGGTCGTAGAAGCCCACGGCCAGGAGTTCGCGGCGCAGTTGTTCGTTGATTCCGGCGCGGGTTGCGTGTTCGGCGACCAGTTCCGCGAAGCCTTCGCCCGAGGGCTGGGTGGATTTTTCCGCGATGCCGCGAAACAGCGAGCCGGTGTAGGTGTCCGCCTGGGCGGCATCGATGCCTTGGGCGCGCAGCCAAGCGGATACCGATTCCAGCAGCTCGAAGTAGGGGGCCATCATCGCGGAGGCGGAGAAAAAGGCATCGAGTTGCGTTTCATCGCTCACCTGGATCACGGTGCCGATGGGGCCGAGCAATTCCGCCAACTGTTCGTTCGGCGGGCACATGGCGATGGGGCCTTTGCGCTGCGCCGCCGGCGGGACGGGCGCAACCCGTCCGATGAGCAGCCCTGGCCGGACAAGCCGGGCGACTTCCGCCGAGTCCAGCGTGGCGATGAAGCTTGCGACCCGTTGCCCTTGGCGGAACCTCAGCGCCGTCAGCACTTCCGCCGCAACCTGCGGCCTCACCGCAAGGAAGACCAGCTCCGAGCGGTCCGCCACCTCTTGGTTGCTGGCGGCCACCTCCACGACGGCGTAGCGTTCGGCCAAGGCCCGCGAGCGTTCGCGGCTGCGGGGCGACAGCAGAATCGAAAGCCCTGGCGCACTCGCCTCGCAAAGGCCGGTCACGACCGCCTCGGTGATGGCGCCGGCGCCGATGAATCCTAGGCTCATTGTCCTGCCTTGCCGCCGGCATGGCGTTTTGCAAGCTTCCTGCTCCTCGGTCGATCAGCGCGGCGGAAGTCCCGGACGGACGGCTGGCTGGCGCGGCATCCCATAAGCTTCCCGCCCTTCATAGGCCCTGATACGCCGCCGCGACGGTGCCGTGCGCGCATCAGGGCTTGTCCGGCAGCAGGCGCTCCATGATGCGCGAATACACGCGCCTCAAGCCCGTCACGTCGCTGGCGCGGACCCGCTCGTTGATCTGGTGGATGGTGCGGTTGATGACGCCGAACTCCACCACGTCGGCGCCATGCAGGGCGATGAAGCGGCCATCGGAAGTGCCGCCGCCGGTGGATAGCTCCGGGTCGATTCCGCATTCCTCGCGCACGACCTCGCGGGCGTTTTCCACCAGCGGGCCGCGCGCGGTGAGGAAGGGCTCGCCGGCCGGCCGCCATTCGATTTCGTAGTCGATGTCGTGGCGGGCAAGCAGTTCCGCCACCCAGGCCTTGATTTCATCGCTCTTCCACTGGTTGGTGAAGCGGAAGTTGAAGCGCGTGACCAGCTCGCCGGGAAACACGTTGGTGGCGCCGGCATCGGCATGCACCTTCACCACTTGGAAGCCGGTGGGCGGGAAATGCTCGTTGCCTTCGTCCAGCGGCGTGGCGTACATTTCGGCGAGAACCGGCGCGAAGCTCTGGATGGGGTTGCGCGCCAGCGCCGGGTAGGCCACATGGCCCTGTTCGCCGCGCACCGTCATGGTGGCGCTCAGTGAACCGCGCCGGCCCACCCGCAAGGTGTCGCCGAGCTTCTTCGAGCAGGATGGCTCGCCCACCAAGCACCAGTCGATGGCTTCGTTCCGGGCGCTGAGCGTGTCCATCACGCGGCGGGTGCCGTCTCTGGCCGGCCCTTCCTCGTCGCTGGTAATCAGAAAGGCCAGCGAACCCTTGTGGCCGGGATGCTCGCCGGCGAATTTGATTCCGGCGCGAACCATGGCCGCGATGCCGGACTTCATGTCGGCGGCGCCGCGCCCTTTCAGCCAGCCGTCGCGCAGCTCAGGCTCGAAGGGATCGTGCTCCCAGGCTTCCAGAGGGCCGGGGGGCACCACGTCGGTGTGGCCGGCGAAGCACAGCACGGGCGAATCGCCGCCGTGGCGCGCCCAGAGGTTGGACACCTCGCCGAAGGGCATGTGCTCCACGCTGAAGCCGGCCTCCTCCAGCATTCCGGCGAGCAGTTCCTGGCAGCCGCAGTCCGCCGGCGTGACCGAGCGTCGGCCCATCAGCTCCAGCGCCAAGTCCAGCGTTCGCGTGCCGGCGTTCTCAGACATCGCGCAACAGCTCGTTTAAGGAAGTGCGCCGCCGGGTGCGCTCGTCCACCTGCTTCACGATCACGGCGCAGTAAAGCTGCGCGCGGCTCTTGCCGTCGGGCAGGCTGCCCGGCACCACCACCGAGCCTGCGGGCACCCGGCCGTACAGAACCTCGTCGCGGTCGCGGTCGTAGATGCGGGTGCTCTGGCCGATGTACACGCCCATCGCGATGACCGCGCCGCGCTCCACGATCACGCCTTCCACGATTTCCGAGCGCGCGCCGATGAAGCAGTCGTCCTCGATGATGGTGGGCGCGGCCTGCAGCGGTTCCAGCACTCCGCCAATGCCCGCGCCCCCGGAGAGATGCACGTTCCGACCGATTTGCGCGCAGCTTCCCACCGTGGCCCAGGTGTCGATCAGCGTTCCGCCATCGACGTAGGCGCCGATATTCACGTAGCTGGGCATGAGCACCACCCCTGGCGCGATATAAGCCCCGCGCCGCGCCAGCGCGTCCGGCACCACGCGCACGCCGAATGCCCCGATGTCGCCGCTGTCGAACTTGAGCGGCACCTTGTCGAAGAAGCGGGCGTGCCCGCCGGCCATTGCGCGGCTGGGCGTCACGGCGAAATACAGGAGCACGGCCTTCTTGAGCCATTCATTGACCTGCCAGCCGCCATCCGCCGGCTCAGCCACCCGCGCCTGGCCGCTGTCGAGCAGGGCGATGGCTTGTTCGAGGGCATCGCGCAGCTCGGCGGAAGCACTGTCGGGCGACAGCTCCGCATGGCGCTCGTACGCGGCTTCGATGGTTTTGCGCAGGTCCTGCACTTTCAGCTCTCGAGGCGAATCCCGCCGCTCATCCAGCGGCAAAGCTAGTAATTATCGCATCCCCGCCGAGCTCATTCGCATAGCGCGCCCGTCCGGCTGCAATCTCTTTGCGCCGGAACAGGACGGAACAGCCGAGATGCCGCAAACCGGCGTGCTTGTATTCGCCCTGCCTTTCCCCTCGCCTCTTTCGGCCCCTTCCCTTCCGGGAGACGCCATCCTTGGCTTGGTTCCGCCATCCTTGGCTCCAACACTCCCGGAAGGGAAGGGGCCGAAAGAGGCTTCCGCAGCGCCCTTCCTGCCTCAGACGCTCCCGCGAGGCGGGAACAAGCATAGGGCTTCAGCTGGCGCAGTCCGGGGGATCGCACGGGCTAAAAGCCTTCCGGCGCATTCCCTGATCCCGGAACTTGTGGGGGCAGGGATGCCCCCACAGAGCCCACAGGGATGTGCTCGTTGGCGTTTCCGGGATCAGGGAATGCGCCGGAAGGCGAGGGACTGGCAGCCCGTGGAAGAGCCGCACGAAGGCGGAGGAAGCAGCGCGGCCGGGGAATTGGCGCCGACGTGCTTGTTTACGCGGGTGAAGGAGAGAGGTTGCGGATGAAGCGGCGGGCGCAGCGTTCCCAGCTGAACTGTTCGGCGTAGCGCCGGCAGTCGTCGCGATTTAGCGTAAGGGCTCGCGCCACCGCTGCCGCAAGGTCGTTGTGCATCGCGGCGGCGCGGTTGTCGCGCAGCACGTCCTGCGGCCCTGGAACCGGGAAGGCCGCCACCGGCGTTCCGCAGGCCAGCGCTTCCAGCATCACCAGGCCGAAGGTGTCGGTGCGGCTGGGAAACACGAAAACGTTCGCGGCGCCGTAGTGCGCCGCCAAGTCCTCCCCGAACTTCGCGCCCGTGAACAGGGCTTCCGGATAGCGGGCCCGGTACTTTTCGAGGCGCGGGCCGTCGCCCACCACCACCTTGCTGCCCGGCAGTTCAAGCTCAAGAAAAGCCGGAAGATTCTTCTCCACCGAAACGCGGCCCGCATACAAATGGATGGGGCGCGGGAGGGCCTCAAGCGCCGCCGGAACCGGGGCTCCCGGGCGGAACAGCTTCGTGTCCACGCCGCGCATCCACGAGCAGGCATTGGTAATGCCGCGCTCATGCATTTCCCTGCGCAGCGAGGGCGTGGCCACCATGACCCCGCGAGCCGGCCCGTGAAACCAGCGCATTGCCTTCCAGCCCCAGCGGATGGGCAGTTTGCAGCGGGCATGGAGGTACTCCGGGAAGCGCGTGTGCAATGAGGTGGTGAAGGAGCGGCCGTGGCGCAGGCACCAGCGCCGCGCCGCCAAGCCCAGCGGCCCCTCGGTGGCGATATGGATGCGGTTGGCCCTGAGGGCTTCGAGGCGTTTTCCCAGCTCGCGCCATCCGGTCGCCGCCAGGCGGATTTCAGGGTAGCCGGGGCAGGGCAGGGTCCTGAACTGGCCCGGATGAATGATGTGGATCCGGTGCCCGAGCGCCTCGCTTTCCCGGGCGACCGTCTCCAGGGTTCGGACCACGCCGTTCACCTGCGGTTTCCAGGCATCGGTCACGCAGGCAACGCTCAATGCCTGCGCGCTCATGCCGCCTTCCTGAATTCCCTCGGCCCCGGCCATTGCTCGCCGGAATCATCCCCGCGCAGCAGCTTGAGTTCGCCCGCGTGAGTTTCGCACAAGGCCGTGCAGCTCTCCACCCAGTCGCCGTCGTTGCAATACAAAACGCCGTCAATCATGCGGATTTCGGCTCGGTGCGTGTGCCCGCATATCACGCCCTGAAGACCGCGCCTGCGGGCCTCGGCGGCCAGCCGTTCCGGATAGCTGCGGGCGCCGGACACGAACCGCTTGATGATGCGCTTGAGCCCTGCCGACAAGGAGCGCTCGCGCAGCCCCGCTAGGCGCATCAGGCGCATGAGCGCCGTGCTCAGCCGCAGCAGCCACTCATAGAGCACGCCGCCAAGCGCCGAGAGCCAGGGGGCGTGCTTTTGCACGGGATCGTATTCGTCGCCGTGGCATACCAGCATGCGGCGGCCGTCCCGGCAGCGGTGCAGGTGCTCGCGGCGGATTTCAATGCCCTTGAAGCGCAGGCCGGAGAGGCAGCGGAACACCTCGTCGTGGTTGCCGGGGATAAAGACGACCCGCATGCCCTCACGGGCCAGCCGCAGGATGCGCCGCACCACTTTTCCGTGCTCGCTGGGCCAGAACCACTTCCGGCGCAGCGCCCATACGTCGAGGATGTCGCCCACGAGGTAGAGGGTGTCGCATTCGATTCGTCCGAGGAATGCCAGCAGCCGGGCGGCCTTGCATCCCCGCGAGCCGATATGCGTGTCGGAAAGGAACACCGTGCGGCAACGAATGGCCGCTTTCTCCCTCGTGGTTCCGCCTTGCTGTGCTTCCCGCCTTGCGGGAAACAACGGTGTGGGCTGGTTTCCGCCCCAGGGGTTGGTCAAGGAACAGCTCCGGCGTTGCTCACGCTTGGCTATTCTGGCCCCCAAACTTTTCTTTGATATGACAGATACTTGACGTTTCCACTACGGTGCGAGCGCCTGGGCGAGCGAAGCCAGGCGGCGGCCGAGCGCCTCGGCAAGCGTTTTCTCCTCTCCTGTAAGGCCGTTTTCGCTGGCGCGCTCCACATGGGATGCACCGTAGGGAGAGCCGCCCGATAGGGTCTTGCGCAGCTCCGGTTCGGTGTAGGGGATGCCGGCCAGCACCATGCCGTGATGCAACAGCGGCACCGCCAGTGATAGCAACGTGGCCTCCTGGCCGCCGTGCATGCTGTTGGACGACGTGAACACCGCTGCGGGCTTGCTGGCCAGCGCGCCAGACACCCATTCGGCGGCCAGACCGTCGAGAAAATGCTGAATCGGGGCGCTTGGAGCCCCGAAGCGCGTGGGGCTGCCCAGCGCCAAGCCGCCGCAATCGCGAAGATCGTCTTTGGCGACATAGGGCGCTCCGCTGTCCGGCACTGCGGGCAGGCTCTGGCTGGACTGCGCGGCCACCGGCGGAGCGGCGCGCAGCACGGCCTCGCAGCCGGATGTCATCTCGATGCCGCGGCCGATGGCGCGCGCCAACGCCTCCGTGGCGCCCTTCACCGAGTAATACACCACCAGAATCTTCATTCCACGATCCACCTTCGGGGCATTCTAACGCGGCCGGAACAGGTAAAATATCGGTGATGACCGAGGAAATCTGCCGCCGATACATCGTGTCCGGGCGCGTTCAGGGCGTGTTCTTCCGCGCCAGCACGGCCAGCATGGCCCACCGTCTCGGGATCAGAGGCAGTGCAACAAACATGAACGACGGCACGGTCATGGTGCTGGCGCTGGGTCAGGCCCAGGCGGTGGAACAGCTTGGCGAGTGGCTGCATCAGGGGCCGCCGTCGGCGCGCGTGGAGCAAGTTCAGGTGAGCCAGGAACAGGCGCAGGACTGGGCCCACCTGGCCGATTTCCGAACCGCCTGACGCCCCCCGCGCAAACAGGCGGAACCGAAACGCCCTAGCCCGCATAGGCTTGCTGCGCCATAGGCACGGCTACGCCTTAAGCACACAGCTGAAGCCATTCCCCGCCCCCCTTTTCCGGGAGTATCGGAGGCAGGGTGAGCGCCGATGTCCCGGCGCGAACGAAGCAAGCTACGAGGCCGCGCGCGCTCACCACCACCCGGTGCGGAATGCCGATGAGGTCGGCATCCGCCAGCTTCACGCCGGGGCTGGCGTCGCGATCGTCGAACAGCACCTCCACGCCCTGCGAACGCAGCGAATCGTGCAGCTGCTCCGCGGTGGCGCGCACGTTCTCGTCGCGGGCGGCATTCAGCGCCACCAGGACCACGCTGAAAGGCGCCATCGCTTCCGGCCAGATGATGCCGCGCTCGTCGTGGTTCTGCTCGATGGCCGCCGCCACCGTTCGCGTCACGCCCAGGCCGTAGCAGCCCATCTGCATGTGCCGCTCGGCGCCGTTCTCGTCCAAGACCGCGGCGTTCATGCAGCGGCTGTACTTGTCGCCTAGTTGGAAGATATGGCCCACTTCGATGCCCCGGGCAATCTCCAGCGTTCCGCCGCCGCCCGGGCTCAAATCGCCCTCCACCGCGTTACGCAAATCGGCCGTTTCCGGTTCCGGCAGGTCGCGCCCCCAGTTCACGTCCACTAAGTGCTTGTCGCGGCGGTTGGCGCCGCACACGAAATTGGCGCGGTGGGCTGCGGCATGGTCCACGTAGGTTTTCACGCGCAGCCCCACGGGGCCTAGGAAACCCGGCGGGCAGCTCGCCGCCTGGGCCACCTCCTGCGCGTTGGCCAGTTGCAGGGGTTTGGCGACTTCCGGCAGGGCGGTGGCCTTCAGTTCGTTCACTTCATGCTGGCCGCAAAGCACCAGCGCCGCCACGCCGCCGCCCTCGGCCTTCACCAGCAGCGTCTTGAGGCAGTCCTCCGCCGGCCGGTCGAGGTGCGCCGCGACTTGGCGGATGGTCCGCATGCCCGGCGTGTGCGCCTCGCTCATGGCCGCGCCCGGCGCCGCGCGTTCCCCTTCGGGCGGCAGCGCCGGCGCCAGCTCCAGGTTGGCGGCGAAATCGTCCCCGTCGCACCAAGCGATGAGGTCTTCGCCGGAATCCGCGAGCACATGGAACTCCTGCGACCTCGACCCGCCGATTTCGCCCGAATCCGCCTGCACCACCCGGTACTTCAGGCCCAGGCGCTCGAACACCCGTTTATAGGCTTCGCGGTAGTGGCCGTACACCTCGCGCAGGGACTCTTCGCCCAAGTGGAAGGAGTAGGCGTCCTTCATAAGGAATTCCCGCGACCGCATCACGCCGAAGCGCGGGCGGATTTCGTCGCGGAACTTGGTCTGCACCTGGAAGAAGCTGACCGGCAGCTGCCGGTAGCTCTTCAGTTCGCGGCGCGCGATGTCGGTGACGACCTCTTCGTGCGTGGGGCCGAAGCAGTACTCGCGCTCGCCGCGGTCGCGCATCTTCAGCAGCAGGTCGCCGTAGTCCTGCCAGCGACCGCTCTCGCGCCACAGCTCGGCCGGATGGACCGCGGGCATCAGCAATTCATGCGCTCCGATCCGCTCCATTTCCTCGCGGGTGACGCGCTCCACGATGCGCGCCACGCGCCAGCCCATCGGCATCCAAGTGAACAGGCCCGATGCCAGCCGCCGCACCATTCCGGAGCGCAGCATCAGGCGGTGGCTTACGATCTCGGCTTCCGCCGGGGTCTCCCGCAGGGTGGCTATGGGCAGCTTGGAAAGGCGCATGGTGAGGTCCGGGATCGCAAGCGGCAATTGTAGAGGAACGCGCCCAAGCGCGCTTGCTTGCGCCGGCGGCCCAAACCGGCTTGTGGCACACTTGCCTGCGTGGAGGCCAATCGCCGCAAAATCGAAAGGGGCAGGGATAACATCCGCAAGCGCGGGATTTATCTTTTCCCCAACCTGCTTACCAGCGCTGCGCTTTTCGCCGGGTTCTACGCCATCGTTGCGGGGGCGGACGGCGAGTTCGCGCGGGCCGCAGTATCGCTGTACGTGGCCATGATCCTGGACGCGCTGGACGGTCGGGTGGCCCGCCTCACGGGCACGGAAACCGAGTTCGGGCGGCAGTACGATTCGCTTTCCGACGTGATCGCCTTCGGCTTGGCGCCAGCCGTGGTCACGTACCAGTGGGGCCTCAAGTACATGGGGGACTACGGCTGGGTCTGGGACAAGATCGGATGGGTGATCGCTTTTCTCTTCGCTGTGGGAACGGCCCTGCGCCTGGCGCGCTACACGGCGCGCGGCTCCACTAGCAGCAAGAACTATTTCGAGGGTCTGCCGTGTCCGGCGGCCGCGGGATTCGTGGCCGGGTTCGTGTGGCTGGCGGCGGATTTCCAGTGGAGCGGGCTGCCGGTGCTGATGCTCTCCGGACTCGTGACGCTGGCGGCGGCGGTGCTGATGTGTGTGCGCATCGCCTATCCCAGCTTCAAGCACTTTGCTGCCAACCGCCGATTGCGCTTTACCCAGATGGCGGCGATCCCGGTGTGTTTTGCGCTGATCGCGCTGGACCCGCCGCGCATGCTCTTTACGCTGTTCGGCGTTTATGTGGGGCTGGGCCCGGGCCTTTTGCTGTGGCGCTGGATATACAAGAGCCGCCGCGCCCGGCTAACCGAGGCAGCCGACTGAAATGAGCCGGTCGCCGAGCGGCTTGAGCACCGCGCAGCGCGACCTGCTCCATCTGATGGATGTGCGCGTATGGAAGCGGCGCCCGCCCGAGGAGCCCGCCGCCCATGCCGAGCCGCCGCCGCTGGCGCCGCCCGCAATATCCGGCGGATTCTCTGCCCATGCCGAATCCGCCGAGCGGAGCGCGCCGCCTGCGGCTGCGCCCTCCGCCTCGCCGCCTTCGCCCCCCGCCTCGCCGCTTGCGGCTGCGGCGGGCCCGCCCGAGCTGGAGGCGCTGAAAAGCACAGTGGCGGCATGCACGGCCTGTCCGCTGCATTCCGGCCGCCGGCAGACAGTGTTCGGCGTGGGCAACCCGAACGCCGAGTGGATGTTCGTGGGCGAAGGCCCGGGCGAAGAGGAGGACCGTCGCGGCGAACCCTTCGTGGGCCGTGCTGGCAAGCTGCTGGACAACATGCTGCGCGCCATGGAACTCGACCGCGCCACGGTGTACATCGCCAATATCGTGAAGTGCCGCCCGCCCGGCAACCGCAACCCCAGCCCTGAGGAAGCGGCGGCCTGCATCCCCTACCTGCACCGCCAGATCGAACTGATCGGGCCGCGCCTGATCGTGGCCCTAGGCGCGGTGGCGGCCCAGCGCCTGCTGGACACCGACCAGCCGGTGGGCGCGCTGCGCGGGGCACTCAGGCGCTCGGCGGCGTTGGACCGCCCGGTGCTGGCCACCTACCACCCCGCCTACCTGTTGCGGTCTCCCGGCCAGAAACGCAAGGCCTGGGACGACCTGCAACTGGCGATGCGGGAAATGGAGGCGTTGCGGGCGGGCGGCGGGTGAACCCGCATATTGCGCCAAGGGGGGCGGAGGCCGCGCGGGATTTTGCCCGTCTGCGCGTGCTTGCGAGCGGAGGCGTATGCGGGTGAAGGCCTTAAGGAAAATCCGTTTCGCATGGCTCGGGGCCGTGTCCGGCCAGGCGTGGCGCTGGGCCCTGTACGACTGGGCTAATTCGGCCTTTGCCCTGATCGTGATGACCTCGTTTGTGCCGCTTCTGCTGCGCGAGCACTGGACTGGCGGCGAGGCTTCCACGGAAATCACGTTCCTTTGGGGCGCGGCCAACAGCGTCGCGGCTTTGCTGCTGGCGGTTGCCGCGCCGATTCTGGGCGCGCTCGCCGACCACGGCGGGGATCGTCGGCGCTTCCTCGCGATATGCATCGCGTCCGGCGCGATTTGCACCCTGCTGCTGGCGCTGCCCGGCAGTGGCGGCTGGCTGTGGGGCTTGGCGCTGTTCGTGATGGCCTGGCTGGGCTATTCCGCCGCCAACGTGTTCTACGACGCGCTGCTGGTGGAGGTGACGGAACCGAAGCAATACGACCTGGTGTCCTCGCTGGGCTTCTCGCTCGGCTATATCGGCAGCGCCCTGCTGTTTACCTTGTGCGCGCTGGTGGCAGTGGATCCGCAACGCTTCGGCCTGGCTTCGGGCATTCAGGCCATGCAGATCAGCATGCTGCTGGTGGGCGTGTGGTGGATCCTTTTTTCCATTCCGCTGCTGCGCGGCGGCGCCCGTGCGGCGCCGCCGGCCCGCCGGACAGGCTTGGGGGCAGTCTGGCGCCGGCTGGGCAACACCCTGCGCGAGGCGCGTCGCCATCGGCAGTTGTGGCTGTTTCTGCTGGCCTACTTCCTGTATATCGACGGAGTCCACACGATCATCAAGATGGCCGTGGATTTCGGGGCCGCGATCAACCTGCCGCCTTCCCACTTGGTGCTGGCTATCCTAGTGACCAACTATCTGGGGTTTCCGGCCACCCTTGCATTCGGATTTGCGGGACGGCGCTTCGGTCCGCGCCGCTGCATCTACGTGGCGCTGGCAATCTACTGCGTCGTGACCTTTCTCGCCAGCATGGCCAGCCAAACTTGGCATTTCTACCTGCTGGCGGCCATGATCGGCCTGGCCCAAGGCGGCGTGCAGAGCCTGAGCCGCTCACTGTTCGCGCGTCTGGCGCCGCCGGAGAAAACCGCCGAGATGTTCGGCTTTTACAACATGTTCGGCCGCTTCGCCGCCATTCTCGGGCCGATCCTGGTGGGATACACCTCCCTGGTGCTGGACAGCCAGCGCCTCGGCGTGCTCGCCATCCTAGTGCTCCTCATAGCCGGCTTCGCCCTCCTCACCTGCATCGAACAAACCCGGTAACGAGGGAACGATCACTCAAGCCCCCGGAAGTCAGGCCCGCCCGGCAGCACTTGACCGGCAGTTGGCCAGAGTCTAAATTAGCGCAAAACAATAATAATTCGGGCAGATAACCCGTGCCTGCGGTTTATTTGTTATGTGCAAAGTTTACGTTTTGGAGGCTCTTGATGAAAAAGAGCATTATTGCAGTTTCAGTCATTGTTCTTGTTGCGGTCGGCCTCGTTGCGCCGGCGGGTTACTTTGGCGAGGCGACTGAGAGGATACTCAGGGAACGGGTTGCGAACATGCCCTACGGCATTGAGGTGGAGATTGCCGAATACGAGCGCGGCTGGTTCTCTTCCACGGCGCGGCTCGAATGGGACCTGCTGGGGGAAGCGATTCCGCCCGAAGCGCTTGAGGAGGTGTCGGCCTCCGGCCTTCCGCCTATGCTGACGACGCTGATGTCCGGGCCGATTGCGGCGGACCTTGAAATTGCGCATGGCCCCGTGTTCTTCGCAGTGGGCCTTGGCGCAGGGCTGTTTAGCGCCCGCGGGCGCATTGCGCTGGGCGCCGGGGCGCCGGATGCCCCAAGCAATGATATTGAGGTTCTCCTGCGCTCTTTTTCCGGGCAAACCGTCCACAACCGCATCAAGGCGCCGCGTCTTTCACTGAATCTGGGCGAAGTGTCCGAGGGATCCCGGGGGACCGGCGTGGCGGTGGAGCTGGATGGCGTTTCGCTGGAATTGGAGGACTTGCTCATGGAAGGCGAGTGGGCTGGGCCCGGCTCCTTTCAGCTGCAGAACGCGGCGCTCGGGAGCTTGGAGATCATTGCCGCGGATGAAGGCGAGTCCATGCGCCTTGGCCTGACGGACCTTGAGCAGAGCACTGAGTTTCCCAAGGGCATCGAGGAAGGCGCGCTGATCATGGACTCGAACTCGGTGTATTCGGTGGGGGAGTTGCGGCTTGAATCCACCGGCGGCGATACCATGCTGCATATGGCCGGCGGTGAGTCGCAAAGCGCCACAGCGTTGACCGACGAAGGCGTTTTTGTGGCTGAGAGCAGCGCGAGTTTCAACGTGCTGGACATCCTCGGGCATGAGTTTGCGCCCGCTCGCTTGGAGGCGAGCGTGGGCGGCCTCAGCGAGGAGGCGATCCTCATGCTGGCCGACGAGTTTGTCCGCGTTTCGGAAGCGGCGGAGGATGGCGGCGCGGCGGGAGGGCCAGCGGCGGGGATTGATGAGAACGGCCAGCCGACGCTGGTTGCCGGTCTTGCGCAGCCGACCCCCGAACTGCTGGAGGCCTTGCACCTGCTGCTGGCGGGCAGTCCGCACTTCAACCTGGACGCTACCCTGACCTATGGCGGCGAGCACCCCCTTGCCTTCACCCTTCAGCAGACGTTTGACGGTGAGCGTTTGCCCGCCACTGCGGCGGACCTCAACATTGAGTCATTCCTTGCCGGCGCCGATCTGTTTGTGAGCATCGAGATGCCGATTGTGGCGGCGCGTGAACTGGCGGGAGAGCAGCTGCTTGACATGGGCCTGTCGCAGGGGCTGCTGCAAGAGCAGCGCGAGAACTACGTTTTCATCGCGTCACTGCGCAACGGCGAGCTCGAACTGAACGGGAATACGGTGCCCATGCCACTTGGCCCGGCATCTCCTCCGCCCGGCGAGGCGGATTCATTTTCTCCGTTCGGTGATCCCGGGGAATCACCGTTTGAGTTTGAGGGGCCTTCGCCCTTCGACGATCCGGGGCCTTCTCCGGTCGAAGAGGCGGCGGCGGATTCCTCGGACTGAGCCGCCAAGCCGCTTTGAGAGCCGCTTTTGCCGGCGCGTTGGGCGGGCTTTGAAGCCACATTGAGAGCCTCTCAAAGGCTCTCAATGTGGCTCTCAAGGCTCCCAGGCTCCTAGGGGCGCAGCAGCTCGCACTCCGGCTGCACCGTGGTGTTGGTGGACGGCACGGCAATCCCGATGCGAAGCCGGTGGCCGTGGAAGTCGGTCGTGTGATTCTCCGGGGCCGCTGGGAATGCCGGGATTGTAATTGGCGGCGAAATCGTTGAGTATCCGTTGCCATGCCTCCATCAGCCGATTCCTCCGGCGGCGTTTACCGGCTGCTCGGCTTCATTCCCCTGCGGCTCGAGGAGGGTGTGCGCAGCCGCCATGTGAACGCGCTGTACTTCGGTGCCTTCTTCTCCATTGGCCTGCTCACCTTCATCAACGTTCAGCAGGGCTACCTGTTCACCAATCTGGGCATTCCCGAAAGCGAGTGGGGCGGGGTGGCCGGCCGGCTTGTTCTGATCAACGAAATCGTGGTTCTGGCCACGGTGTACCTGCTGGGAACGCTGTCCGACCGGGTGGGGCGGCGCGTGGTGTACGCGCTGGGCTTCAGCATGGTGGGCATTTGCTATGTGCTCTACCCGATGGCCACGGCGGTCGAGCACCTGTACTTGGCGCGGCCCCTATTCGCGTTCGGCGCCGCGTGCATTTCGGCCATGCTGGCCTCGGTGATCAACGACTATCCGGACGAGGCCTCCCGCAGCCGATTCCAAGCGGTGGCCTTCATACTCAACGGAATCGGCATCAGCGTGGTCAACGGGCTGGGCGGCCAGTTGATCGACTGGTACAAGGACTGGGGGCTGGAATCGGTGATGGTGGGCCGGGCCACGTTCTGGACCGCCGCCGGCACCTGCCTGGCGGTGGCCCTTGTGCTGATGATCTTCCTCAAGCCGGGGGCGCCGGCCCAGGTGTCGAAGCGGGAAGGACTGTTCAAGACCTGGGGCGTGGCCTGGCGCGCGGCGCGCAACCCCCGGGTGGCCCTGGCTTATGTGGGCGCGCTGGTCTCGCGGGGCGATCTGGCGGTGGTGAGCGTGTTCTACTCGCTTTGGCTGCGCCAGGTGGGCATTGAGCAGGGGCTGTCGAGCGAAGAGGCGCAGAAGCGCGCGATTCTGTTCTACATTGTGGCGCAGGCTTTTGCGGTGCCCTGGGCGGCCATCATGGCGCCGATACTCGACCGGATCGATCGCGTGGCGGGCATTGCCATCGCCATGTTCCTGGCCGCCTGCGGTTATCTCGCCATGCCGTTCTTCCCCGATCCCATCAGCAACTGGATGTTCCTCGGCGCGGCGCTGATCGGCATGGGCGAAATGTGCGCGCAGCTTTCGGCCATCGCGCTGATCGGCAAGGAGGCGCCCACCCGAGGCCGCGGCGCCGTGATCGGCCTGTTCAGCTTTTTCGGCGCTGTGGGGATCATGAGTTCCGGCGTCTTCGGCGGCTGGCTGTTCGATCACTGGGCGGCGTACGGACCGTTCGTGATGGTGGGCATCGGCAACGTGATCGTGTTTTTACTGGCCTTGATCCTGCTGCGGCGGGAGTCGCAGCGCCGCAAAGCGGCTGCCGGGGCGGCCTCACAGCCTTGAAGCGCTATCCCAAGTGCTTCGACGCGCCGGAAACCTATTCGCCCGACACACGCCCAGCCTCTCCGGCCCGGAGAGGCCCGCCATCGAGCAAACACCCGCGCCCCCGAAGCAGTGAACCTGAGCCCGGTCGCCGTCGTCCTTGGGCGCCATTCAAGCCCGCTGTTCGCAAGCCGTATGGCGCACAACGGCGATGTGCTGTTATTCTTGCCCGCCACGCGCCCGCAGCGGCAGGGTCCAACAGTTGAGGGAACTGGCCGCGGCAGGGCAGGGAACTTGGGAGCATCTGAATGAAGGAAACAGCCATGCAATCGCAACGGCGTGATTTCATCAAGGGTTTTGGGGCCGTGGGCGCATTCGGCGCCGCCGCCCTGAGTTTGGGCGCTTGCGCCAACCGCGCGCCGTCCGGTGGCGAGGCGCCGGCGGAAGAGGCTTCCGGTTCGCAGGATTACCTGTCCGGGCCGTATGTGGATCTGGGCACGGGCGAGGGCAACAAGATCGCCTACGCGCGCACCCAGGGCAACCTCGACGAGAGCCAACAGAAAGTCGGCTGGTTCAAGGGCTACGTGATGGGCGTTCGCCCCGGCGAGGCGATCCGCAACCTAGTCGGCTTCGCTGGCTTCGGCGTGTCGCGCCTGCAGCGGAACGAGGATGGCTCCATCGCCAAGATCCTGCGCGAAGTGGGCTATTACACCGATCTTCGCAGCGGCGAGGTGCTTGAGGAGTGGGAGAACCCCTACACCAACGAGACCGTGCCCGTGGTGCCCATCGCCAACGATCCGTTCAACTACGTGATCAGCGAGCACTTTCCCGAGCCGCCGGAATTTGGCGGGCTCAACGAGGAGAAGCCGCCCAAGGTGCCCTTCGTTCTGCCCTGGATGCAGCGCGGTCCCCGCCTCGACATGGAAATCCATATCCACCTTTACTACCCCAACGCGCTGGATCCCGCCAAATGGGCGCGCGAATCCAGCGGCCCGATGGTCCGGGTGTCCGAATTTTTCGCCTTTCACGCGGACGGCGCGCAAATGCAGAATGCCGAAATGACCACCCTGCCGTATCACGGCACGTGGAACCGCGCCACGCCGTGGCTGCCGTGGATGCTGATGGGGCAAACCGACGGTTTTTGCCAGTACGCCTGCTTCATGGGCTCAGGAGAAGATCTCGAACAGGTGCATGACCGGGCGCTGCTCGACTATGCGGAGAAGCATCATCCCAAGTACTTCGACGCGCCGGAAACCTACGATCCGGAAACGCCCAGCCTGTCCAGCCTGGAGTGGTATGCGATTGAGCGCACGCCCGCCCCGCCGAAGGAAGAAACCTAGGCCGAAGCGCCCACTTCACATAGCCTGCGGCCAAAGCCGGCCGGCTGCGGGCTGCGCCAATTCGCCGGCAGGGGAGCGATGCACAGATGGCCCGCGGAATCAGCGAAGCGCCAGCGACCGGTCTTGAGCCGGATCAATCCGGCATCCGCCTTTTCGGCCTGTGGTTCATGCCCGGCCTTACGCGCGGCCATAGCTGGTCTTTTGTCGCTCTTTCGTTCACCACAGTGGGCCTGCTCACGGCCATTACCGGGGTTCAGACCAATGTCTTAAGCGAGAATTTCGGCATTCCCGCAAGGGATCAGGGCCAGTGGATCAGCGCCCTGGTGCTGTGGACGGAATTCGTGCTGATTGCCGTTTTCGGCCTAGTGGGAGTGGCCGCCGACCGCATCGGCCGGCGGCAGCTTTACGCGGCGGGCCTGGTTTTCATGGGCCTGAGTTACGTGTTCCACGCCTACGCCGGCGAAATATGGCAGCTTTTCGGCGCCCGCGTGCTCTATGCCATCGGCATCGGCGCCGCCACCGGAATGCTGGGCACCATCCTGGCGGACTATCCGCAGGAAATATCGCGCGGCCGCGTGGTGGCCATCAGCGGCGCGCTCACCGGCCTGGGCGTGGTGCTCATCAAGCTGATGTTCGGCGACGGCGCGCGAGTGGTGGTGGGCCGCCTCGGGATGCCGGAGAGCTCGGCGCTTTCGGTGGGCCTGTTCCTGATCGCCGCAGTGGCCTTCGTGGCGGCTGCGGTGGCGGCATGGGGCCTGCAGCCCGGCACGCCCACCAAGCGCGAGGAGCGGCCTCCGGTTAAGGAATTGCTGACCGCCGGCGTCCGCGAGGCCATCAAGAACCCGCGCATTGCCGTTGCCTACGCCGGTGCCTTCGTGGCCCGCAGCGACCTCGTGATTCTGGGCAGTTTCCTCACGCTTTGGGGCCGGTTTGCGGTGGAGAGCGCCGGAATCTCCGGGGCCGAGGCCCAGGCGATGAGCGTGCGCCCTTTCGTCATAGCGCAGGCCGTCGGCCTGGTCTGGATCGTGCTGCTGGGCTTCATGCTGGAGAAGCGCGACCGGCTGCTGGCGCTGGCGGTGGCCTTCACGGTGTCCACGATCGGCTACTTGGGCATGTGGTTCGTGGACGACCTGCTGGCGCCGGGATCGATTCCTTTGCTGTGCATGCTGGGGGCAGGGCAGATCAGCGCCTTCTGGGGCGCCACCACGCTGATAGGGCGCGAGGCGCCCAAGGCATCGCGCGGAACGGTGGTTGGCGCTTTCAACCTGAGCGGCGTGCTGGGCATTCTCATGTTCGTTGCGCTGGGCGGCGTGCTCTACGACCGGCACGGCCCGGCGGCCCCCTTCATCATGGTGGGCTTCGCCAACCTGCTGGTTATGGCGGCAGCCGGAGGGCTGGCGCTCAAGGAATCGCGCGCAGCCGCTGCCGCGAAACGCGCCGAAGATGCCGCCTGACCTCGGCCCGCTGCGCGCGAATAACGCCCTCAAGCCATGAATCAAGGCGGCAGCGCCCTTGCTTCATGTGCGGCCTGACGGTCCAGGCCGGCTGGCGCATGACTCTTGCGGCCGGTGTCGCGTGCGCGGCGCTCTTCGCTGCGAATGCCGCCGCCGCCCAAACGCGGGACGTGAATTTCGCCGTGGTCGGTAAGCATGCCGGGTATGAGCAGGTTGGCGAGCGTGCGCCCGAACGCCAGTTCTACTCGTTCTTTTCGGAGATTTTCTTGGCTGAGGACACGCCGCTCGGCGAGGCCACTCTGATCCGCCCGGACGGGCTTGAAGTGGCCTTCACCGATCAGCGCGGGGCCATGGGGCCCACGCGGGATCGGATTCTGCTGGTGCGGGGCGGACGCCGCTACGACAGCGCGGCGGAGCTGGATGCGGAATGGCCGAACGGGGAGTACGTCTTCCGTTATTCGCTTCCCGGTGCGGATGAGCCTGTTTCCATCAGCGTCCGGCTCGGCGAGGGCGAGTATCCGGCCGGCCCCGCCGCATGGCTGGAGCAGAACGGCGCGAAGGTCGCTTTCGACAGCGTGGACCCTATGCAGGACCTGGTGGTGAATTACACGCCTTTTGAATCCGGGCGCGCTGATCCGCGCGAGATCTGCGATGACATGATTTTCGTGATCCTGCGCGATGAGGACGATTACAAGGTGGATCACAGCGGCCGGCCGTTCCAAGGCCAGCGCTTCATGCTCTGGTCCGATACCCGGCGGGTCATCCCGGCCTCCGCGCTGGCGCCCGCCAGCCGCTACACCTTGAGCGTCGAGCACGCCACGCTCGAGGAAACCGCCCGTGGCGCCGGCGTGCCGGTGATGTCAACCCGGGCGGTCACCACGGCGCTTGAGATTCACACGCTGCCGCCGCTTCCGCAGATTATGAACTAGGACCTAGTCCTTGTAGTCTTCGATATCGGCCGGGTTCGGCTGCCGTCAGTGCGCGGTTGTGATTGCGCTTAGTATGCCGCGCATGCCGGCAACCCATCGCTCTCGGCGGCGCTGGTGGATCGTGGCGGTGGCTGTCTTGGGGCTGTCCACCAGCCCCGGCCAGTTCGCCTACGGCGGTGACCCAGCGGTCCCAGCAGACGGGCAATCGCCCGATCCTGTTCCGAAACGTTAGGGGAGCGCGGCTTGAGGACTATCTCACCTGCGGCAGCAGGATGTAGGGCCAGGGGCTGGGCATTTCGCTGACCGGCATTTCGATCAGCCCCGGCGCGTCGGCCTCCAGCGCTTCACGCAAGGCAACGCGCAGCTCCTCGGGCGTGCGGGCCCGCCAAGCTCCCAGACCGAACGACTCGGCCATGGCCTTGAAATCCGGATTGGTCAGATCGGAGGCGAGTGCGCGACCGGAGTATCGCTGGGCCTGGTCGCGGCGCACGTTGCCGTAGGCGTCGTTGCTGAACACGATCACCACCACGTTCAGCCCGTGCCGCGCAGCGGTGGCCATTTCCGCGCCGGCGTAGAGGAAGCCGCCGTCGCCGGCGAACGCGACCACCTTCCGGTCGCGGTGCGCCGCCTGCACGCCCAGCGCCGTGGGATAGCCGTAGCCCAGGTTGCCTTGGAAGTTGCTGCTGATGAAATGCCTCGCCCGGTAGCAAGGGAACGCGAACCAGGACGTATAGGCCATTTGCGTGACCTCATCCACCAAAAAGCCGTCTTCGGGCAACTCCTCGCGGACCACTTCGAGCACCGCGACCTGCGGCGCATTGTTGCGGGCGAATTCCCTCTCGAAGCGGCGTTTCAGCCCCAGCAGTTCCTTCTTGCGCGTCCTGCGCTTGCGGTTGACGCCCTCCAGCGCGTCCGCCAGCCCCGCCAGTCCCGAGCCGGCATCGGCGCACAGGGCAACGCTCGGCGCCCGCCCGCGCTTGAAAGCGCTGTCGTCCGCTTCCAAGCGCACCACCGCCAAGTCGTCGTCCAAACCCCACTCCAGCTCCGGTTCAGTGAACCGCGTGCCCACCGCCAGCACCGCGTCCGCGTCGCCCCAAAGCGCGTGGGCCGCCGGAAGGTTGATTCCCAAGTAATGGCGCTCGTCGATCACTCCTTTGGCATTGAAGCTGGCGGCCGCGGGCGCTTGCAGCATTTCCGCCACGCGCATGAGTTCCGCTCCGGCGTCCAGCGCGCCGGGCCCGGCGATGATGACGGGGTTGCGGGCGGCCCCCAGAATGCGCGCCGCTTCCTTGAGCGCGTCCGGATCCGGCTCGTTGGCTTCGTACGAGGATGCCGGCTCCAGCAGCGTGGCTTCGCAATCGCCCTCCATCATGTCCGGAGACATCTCCAGAGCCACCGGAAGCGCCCGTCCGGTATGCAATTGGCGGAACGCCTCGGCCACCATTTCCGGCGCGTCCGCGCCGTTCGGAATCCGCTCGGCCCACTTGGTGAGGCGGCGGAGGATGCCAAGCTGGTCGTGAATCTCATGCAGCATGCCCCAGCCCTGGTCGATGCGGTCCGATGGCACTTGGCCGGCCAGGCAGAGCACGCGCGAGTTAGTGGCGTAGGCCGTCACCAGAGCGGACCCCGCATTGAGAACGCCCGGCCCCGGCACCACGCTGAACACGCCCGCCCGCCCGGTGGAGGCCGCGTATCCCAGCGCCATGTAGGCCGCGCCCTGCTCGTGGCGCGAATTGACGACCTCGACCGGACGCTCGGATTGCGCCAACGCATCGAAAAGCCCGTAGGTTTGCCCGCCCGGCAGCCCGAACACGGTATCGACGCCGTGCGCCAGCACCGAGCGCATCAGCGCCTCGCCGCCTGTCATCCGCTTGCTCATTCCCGCTTCCCTTTCCCTTCCAGTTGGGCGCAAGGCGCTGTCTGCCACCTCCTTCCCGGGAAACGCATGACTACTTGAAGCTTGACCTGTAAGGTCAAGAACCCGTCCATGGGGCTTGGCGGCGGCTCCTGCCGCCGACACTCCCGGGAAGGAGGTGGCAGACAGCGCCCGCCACCGTTGAGCCAATGCCAAATATCGCTCCTCGCCGCGCTTCCTGCGACCGGCCAGAGCCGCCGCCTGCCGCCGTCTTCCGGGGGCGTTGGAGGCAGGGATGCCGACACCGAGCCCACAAGGATGTGCTTGCCGGCGTCCCCCGGAAGACAGCGGCAGGCGGCGGCGGACATGCCCGCCCGGCCCGGCTGTTTCAAGGCATCAGTCCTCATGCGCGATCAGCACCTCGAGCCGCGAGCCGGTGGCGCGGCAGAACTCGACGGCATCGCGGCCTACCTCGATGTTCTCCGGCGAGCGCATCGCCGCCTCGTAGTCCTCCTTCGGGCCGAACTGAAGCCCCACAATCAGATAGAGCGACGGCGGACTCCCCAGCGCGTTGCCCGTGACGCGATTGACCACCAGCTTTTTCAGCCCCGGAATCCTGCGCAACATCGGCGCATGCACTTCGCGAAAGTGCTTCTCGAATCCGTCGATGTCGTCCGGTCGCGTGTAGGTGACAAGAAGTTTGCGCATGCCTCTCGATTCGTTCCGTCGGGCGGCGTCGGGGAGCGGCGCTCCCGACCGGGCGCCTATCTTAAGGGGTGCTCGTGCGCCGCCGGAATTCGTGCTCTGGAAAGCTGCCCAGCACGCGCGCCAGCTCGGTGAAATACTCCAGCTCCTCAAGCGCCGAGCGGACCGGCTCGTCCGTTTCGTGGCCCTCGATTTCCACGTAGAAGCGCGCCCTGTCGAAGCGCCGCGTGCCGATATAGCTTTCCAGCTTGGTGAGGTTGACATTGTTGGTGGCGAACGCGCCCAGCGCCTTGTACAAAGCCGCCGGAACGCTGCGCAACTGGAACCACAGCGCGGAAATGTAGCGCGTGGCGGCATCGGGCGGCGCTTCGTTCTTTTCCTTCGCCAAAACGATGAAGCGCGTGGTGTTGCGGTATTCGTCCTGAATATCGCTGCGCAGGCTGGCGAGCTGGTAGAGCTCCCCGGCCAAGCGCGATGCAATGGCGCCCACCGTTGGATCGCCCCGCTGGGCGATTTTCTCGGCCGCCGCCGCCGTGTCGCTGGCCGCCCGCGGCTCCAAGCCTCGCTCGCGCAAAAAGCGCCGGCATTGCGACAGTGCCTGGGGGTGGCTGTACACCGCGCGCAGTTGCTCCTCGCTCGCGCCGCGCACGGCCAGCAATTCGTGGCGGACCGGCTGGAAGTGCTCAGCCACGATGTGCAGCGCTTGGCGTGGCAGGAGCTGGTGGATGTCCGCCACCCGCCCGCCGAGGTTGTTCTCGATGGGGATCATGGCCAAGTCCGCGCCGCCCGACTCGACGGTCTCGAACACATCCTCGAAGCTCGGGCAGGGCAGCGCCTCCCGTTGCGGGTGGACGGCGCGGCAGGCCAGATGCGACCAAGCGCCCGCGATGCCCTGATAAGCGATGGTCCCGCTCATGTCCTTTTCCATGAGTTCCTTAGTTTTCCAGCGCGTCCTCTGCGGTGCGTGGCGCGGCCCCGCGCCAAAGGCGCTCCGCTCAAAGCGCTCGGCAGTATACTCCGCCAGCACCCCTTAACCCGTGTGCTGCCCGCCTCGGCGCTTGATTGCGACTGGCTTTCCGGGAAGCGCGCCAGGAGCACCGCCATGATCGACAAGGAAACCGGCCGCGACTTGGATGCCGCAGTGCTGCGCCGCCTTCTCAAGCACCTTGATGACAACAAGGACGCGCAGAACATCGATCTGATGATTGCCGGCGGCTTCTGCCGCAACTGCCTGTCCCGCTGGTATGCCGAAGCCGCGGCCGAGCAGGGGCTGGATGTGACCGATGCCCAAGCGCGCGAACGGATCTACGGCATGCCCTACCCGGACTGGAAGAGGAAATACCAGCAGCCCGCCACCGAGGAGCAGCTTCGCCAGTTCAAGGCCCGCCACGGCTGAACGGCCGTCTCCCCGCCTTTTGAGCACACGCTGCGCGCCGAGCGGCGGCGCCTCTTGCCGCCCGCGAAACTGATAGAATCACGGAACCAATCAGCCTTGGAGGAAACGCAATGAAGCCCACTGAATCAAAATTAGGGGGG
>JAPYNE010000011.1 GCA_028285945.1 Candidatus Foliamicus numerosus
TCGTCGTTGCTGAACCTCGCGGCCTCGCCGTCGGGCAGCCGGTGGGCGTCCAAGCGGTTCTTCGAGATGTCCACGCCTACAGTATGATGAGTCATCTTTGATGTGATACACGCCCTTGACGCCGTCTTGGTCCCCTTGATGCACGGTGTCCACGCGCAAGAACCCCGGCCGGCCCTCGGGCGCGGGCCGCCGGCGCACACCGATGGCCGCGGCGGCGGGGCGGGTGTGCGTGAAGACCCGGCGCACGCCGCGGTAGGTCCGCGACTTGCGCAAGTTGTACAGATGCCCGTTGGACAGCTTCGACAGCCGCTCGAAGCGCCGGTCGCCGAACAGCTCCCGCTCGCGGCGCAGCACCGCCCGCGTGGCCGCCCCGGACATCTGGCCCAGGGCCGCGTCCACTGCCGCCGGAAGACGCACGTCGGCCCGCGTGTAGCGGCGCGCGAACGGCTTCGCCGGCGCCCCGCCGCGGCGATCCTCGATCCGGCCCGTGGACCGGTGCTGCGCGATCAGGCGCGTCAACTGCGCCCGCGACAGCCCCGTCACCTTGCCCAGGCAGCGCTTCACCAGGCCCTTGCCCGCCTTGCCCAGACGGTGATACTCCAACCGCACCAGCGTGCGCCGCACCAAGCGGTAGATCCCCGCCCGGTCCGAGACGGCAAAATCCACCGCCTCGCTGCCTTCCACAAAAGCCCGAACCTCTTCCAGGCTCCGAACCCGTTCAGTCTGTAACGTCACGATCATCCTCCGATGATCCCAACACTTCCCTACAGGCTCATCCCTCGTTGGATTTACACCTCCCGTTCAGGCTCATGCCTCATTGGACAAGGCTCACCCCATGCTGTGCGCGGCGCTGTGGTATGTTTTGCGGCCCACGGTTTGCTGCAGCAGCAGGGCGCAACGTCGCGAATGGCCAGTTAATGCTATGAATTCGGAATTCGACACGGTTTGCCGGGCATCCCTCGCCGTGCCGCCGCATTTGGGCCCATTTGAGTCCGCAAGGCATCACGTTCTGGATGTGGCCTTGGTCCGCGAGCCGCCGGAGGGCGTGTCGCAGGCGATATTCGCGCTGGGCTGCTTCTGGGGCGCGGAGCGCAAGTTCTGGCAAACGCCCGGCGTGCATTGCACCGCCGTAGGCTACACGGGCGGGCACACGGCGGAGCCGGACTACTACTCGGTGTGCTCAGGCTCCACCGGGCATGCCGAGGCGGTGCTGGTGGGCTACCGGGTGTCGGAAGTGGATTACGGCCGGTTGCTTGCGCTCTTCTGGGAAGCGCACGATCCCACCCAGGGGATGCGCCAGGGAGCGGATGTGGGCACCCAGTACCGTTCGGGGCTGTTCACGCTGGGGCCAGAGCAGCATCGCCTGGCCCTCGCTTCGCGCGAGCAATACGGCGAGGCGCTGAGCGGGGCTGGCTACGGACCGATCACCACCGAGGTCACCGGGGCCGGCGTATTCCACTTCGCGGAGAGCGATCACCAGCAATATCTGGCGAAAAATCCGCAGGGTTACTGCGGGCTTGGAGGAACTGGCGTGGCCTGCGATCTTGAGCCTGCCTGGGAAGAAAGCGCCATGGCGGAGCGGCGGCCATGAGACGGCTGGGTGTTTTCGCCTTGTTGTTGTGCGCTGCGCCGGCCTTGGGCGCGGCGCAGGATGGGGGCGCCACCGGCGAAGCGGCGCCAATCCACTGGCTGATGGAGCAGCGCCGGCTTAATCAGCAGTTCGTGGAATGGTTCAAGGACCAGTGCTATGCGGAGAGCGCGGCGCTTGCCGAGTCGATTCTGCGCCGCGCTGAGGAGCAGTACGGACACGATGCCGCGGAACTTGCCGGGCCGCTCATTAACCTGGCCACCGCGTCGCGGGTTCAGGGCGAGTATGGCGACGCGCTGTTTCACTACGAGCGCAATATCGCGATCGTGGAGCGCAATTTGGGCTACGACTCGCCGGAACTCATCAATCCATTGCACGGCATGGCCCGAACCTTCCTGCGAATGGGCGATGCCCAGGCTGCCGTGGAGCCTCTGGCCCGCGCGTTGCGCGTCACGCATTCCAACACCGGCATCTACAGCCTCGAGCAAGGTCCCACGCGCGACCTTTTGAGCGAACTCTCGCTGGATGAGGGCGACCTCGAGCAAGCCAATCTGCACCAGCGGATTCAGGTTCGCGCCCACGAGCGGCGCTACGGACCCAATGACCTGCGCATCGTTCCTTCGCTCTACAAGCTCGGGGAATGGTACGAACGCACCCGCCAGACCGGTTTGCAGCGCGATAGCTATGCCGCCGCCGACCGCATCATTCAAGCCGCCGAGGGCGAGGACAGTGTTGACCGGGTAAAGGCGCTGCGCGGCCAGGCAAAGAGCTTCGTCAGGGAATCAAGGCGGGAGAAGGCCGAAGAGTTCTTTGCGCGGGCGCTGAGCATCCTTCGGTCGCACCCCATGCAGAACCTCTTGGCGCAGGCTAGGCTGCTGATCGATATTGGCGACACGCACACCCTCTTTAATCGTTCCCCCACGGCGCGCGAAAATTATCGCGAGGCGTGGGACCTGTTGAGCGCCGACGACGATGCGCTGGATGCGAGGGCGGAACTTTTGCAGTATCCGGTCACCCCGCTTCGCAACTTGAGTCTCCCCGTGCAGATGCCAAGGAAACTGAGTCATCCCTCCCGCTACGATTCGCGGCCTCGCGCAGGCTCTGTGGTGTTGCAGTTGACGCTGGAGCCGGACGGCAGGGTATCCGACGTCCAAGTGATCGAATCGGATCCGCCTGGAATGATCGATGATCTTGCGGCGACGCTTATCAGCAAGGCGCGATTCCGGCCGCAAATGCGCGACGGCGAGCCCGTGAGGGCGGAAGGCGTGATTTACCGGCACCGCTTCCGCTGGTACCAGCAGCTTGGGGACGAGTCAGCCGAGGGCTCCCCGGTACCGTCGGATCCGCCGGATGAGGAAAGACCGATTGAGTATCCCGGCGCAAACCCCGCGCCGCCGGCCGGAGCCTACTGAGAAGCCGCCTGGCGGGCGAAAGCCGCCTTTCCCTCGGCAACGGCCTCAAGCACCAAGTTGGATCGCCCGCCCACGGCGCGGGCGAGTTCTTCCGGCACATGGCCCACTGCGGCCGCCCATCGGTCGCGTTCGGTCCGGTCCGGCCAGCGCGGCGTAATGCCAAAGCTCCGCGCGTTCTCCAGATCCCGCGCCGCCTCCCCCCGCGTGTCCTTGCGGGTTTCCGCGATACCGGGATAGGCGAAGGCGATGATTTCGCGGTCCGCATCCGCCAGGCCGTCCCACCAAGCCTTGCCGGCCACGATCACCGACATCCCGAAGCTATGCGCGGTGAGCGTGAGGTGGGGCGCCTCGCCGGGGGTTCCGGTTCGCAGGTATAGGCTCAAGGAGTTTTCGCCCGACTCGATCAGGCCGGTTTGCAGCGAGGGCACGATCTCTCCAAAGCTGAGCGGAATCACGTCCGCGCCCAGCGCTTCGCCAAACAGGCGCGAAGCCTCGCTGGCCGACACGCGGTAGCGGCGCCCCTGCAGGTCCGCCGGGGACAGCACCGGCGCTACCGAGTAGATATGGTGGAAGCCGATTTCACTCCAGGACATCAGGTGCAGGCCCTGTTCGGCCAGCAGCGAGGCGAACAGGCCGGTGAGGTAATGGTCGTACACGAAGTCCGCCTGCTCCTCGGAGTCGAACAGAAACGGCGCGTAGAGCATCGCGGTTTCCGGCACCAAGGTGGAGGCCATCATGGCCGAAAGATTGCCGATCTGCACCCGGCCGCGCTGCAATCCGGCTGCGATCTGCTCTTCGGAGAATTGCCCGTGAACCAGCATCCGGACTCTGAAACGCCCCTGGCTGCCCTCTTCCACCTTGCGCTGGAACGTCAACCAGTGCTGCTCGCCGATCGTGTTGGGAACCGCCGTGCCGGTCGCGGTGATTTCCACCACCGCAGCCGCGTCATCCGCTTCCTGCGGCGCATCGCCGGACGGCGCGCATCCCGCGGCGGCGGCCAGCGCCGCGCAGCAAGCGAGGAGCAGCCACGGCCTCATGCGCTTTGCCGACGCATCAGCACGTACACGCACATGACCGCGATGGCGCAGAGCGCCATCATGACGGTGAAACCGATGGTGAATGATGCAAATTCATCGGCGGACCAGGCCAGGAAAACGCCGCCGATGGAACCTGCGAGGGAGTCGATCAGCAGGAAGATGCCCAAGTAAACGCCGTAGTTGCGCCCGGCGTAGTACTCGGCAATCATCAGCTGAATCATCGTGAACGCGCCGGCGTACCCCACGCCATAAACGATGGCGTAGGCGAGCGGCCAGGTCACTTCGCCGGGAACCGCCAAAAACAGCAGCCCCAGCCCCAGCCCCAGGTTCAGCACGCTGGCCATCATGACCTTGAGCTTGTCGAACTTGTCGGCCAGGTAGCCGAACAGCACCTTGCCCACGATGGCCGCAAAAAAGAAACTGCTGTAGATCCCCGTGGTGCTGGTGTCGTCCAGCTGCATTTCCTGGCGGAAGAAAAGCGCCTGGTTGTTGAGCATCGCCACGATGCAGAACCACAGCGTGCCGGTGGCGAACGCCAGCAGATAGAAGACCGGTGAGCGCACAAGGTTCATCAGCACCTTGTCGAAACGGTCGGGCGCCGGGCGTGTTTCCGGTTCGGGATTGGCGACGCCGTCGGCCGCCAGCCCCTTGTCGGCGGGATAATTCCGCACCAGAAACAGCGTGGGAAGAATCATCATGGCGCCGCCCAGCGAGGCCAGAACCCACACCGCTAGCCGCCAGTCCGGCAGGAAGGAGTTGACCACCCAAGGGAATATGGCGCCGCCTAGGCTCGAGGCCATCATCAGGATGCCGAAGGCCAGTCCGCGATAGCGCACGAACCAGCGCGAAAGAAGCATCAGGCTGGGGGTCAAGCCCGCCAGCGATATCGAAAACGCAAACAGCACATAGATCGCCATGAGATGCCACAGTTCCCCAACCATTGGGAACAAGGCCAGCGCCAGCGTGATTCCAACGCTGCCGATCAGCATCACACGGCGTATCGAATAGCGGTCCAGCAGCCACCCGGCCGCCGGGTTGAGGAAAGCGATCAGCGCGAAGAACATGTTGGCAGGCCGGGTGACTTGCTCGTTGCTCCAGCCGAACTCGCGCGCCAAGTCGGGGAAGATTCGCGGCATCGTGTTGAGCAGGATGCCGTTGGAGGCGGCGTAGATCAGAAACAGGCCAACGAGCAACCACCAGCCGTAGAAAATCCGGCTGCGCACTGAGATTTCCTGCATTGCTATCCTCCCCGGAACAGCCGGCCCCTCAAGGGCGACCACCAAAAGCGCAACCCCAGCAACAGGGCAAGAACGGCGCAATATACCAGCGGCTCGGCGGTATCGGCCTTCACCTGCCAGTAGAAATGCCAGCAAGCGAGAATCGCAGCCGGGTAAATCAGCCGGTGCAGGCGATTCCAGCGCCGCCCCAGGCGCCGCTGCCAGCCCCGGGTGGATGTGAGCGCCAGCGGAATGAGCAACAGCGCCGCGCCCATGCCCACGGTAATGAAAGTTCGCTTGAGCAGGTCTTCGCCTAGGTGCGCGAAATCCAGCTGCAGATCCAACAGCAAGTAGGCCAGCGGATGCAGCATGCAATAGAAGAAGGCGTAAAGCCCGAGCATGCGCCGGAATCGGTACAGGCGCGGCATTTTTAGAAGCCGCACGACCGGCGTGACGCACAAGGTGAGCAGAAGCAGGCGCAGCGCCCACAGCCCCAGCTCATCTTGCAGCTCCTCCGCCGGATTGGCCCCCAGCCCCGGCCCGGCCACTCCGGCAATGCGCAGCCCAAGCCAGACCAAGGGCAGCAGGCAGGCGGCGAACAGCAGCGGCTTGTAAATCCGCATGCTCACCGGTTAATCACCGCTTGCGCATCGAAAAGCGAGATTGAGGATTCAGTAGTTGCGGCGCAAGTCCAAGCCGGAATAGAGGTGGGCGACCTGTTCGCCGTAGCCGTTGAACATCTGCGTGGGGATTCGCCGCGCCAACAGCCCCGAGAAACCGGAACCGATTCGGCGTTCGCTGGCCTGGCTCCAGCGCGGGTGATCGACTTGGGGGTTGACGTTGGCGTGGAAGCCGTATTCAAGGGGCGCCGAGATATTCCAGCTGGTGGGCGGGCGGCGCTCCTGAAAGCGGATGCTCACGATGGACTTGATGCCCTTGAAGCCGTACTTCCAAGGCACGATCAAGCGCAGGGGCGCGCCATTCTGGTTGGGCAGCGTGACCCCGTAAACGCCCACGGCGAGCAGGGTGAGCGGATGGCTGGCCTCCTCGATCGTGAGCCCTTCCACGTAGGGCCAATCCAGCACCCGGCGTTTCTGGCCCGGCATTTCCTCGGGCCGATAGACGGTCTCGAACGCCACATGCTTCGCGCGCGAGGTGGGCCTGAACCGCTTGAGCACTTCGCCTAGCGGCACGCCCACCCAGGGGATCACCATCGACCAGGCCTCCACGCAACGCATGCGGTACACGCGCTCCTCAAGGCCCGCGCCCGACAACAGTCCTTCCACATCGAACTCGCCGGTCGTTTCCGCCTCGCCTTCAACCCGCACAGTCCACGGCTGCGGCTTGAAGTTTCCGGCGTTGCGGTGCGGATCCTCCTTGCCGGTGCCGAACTCGTAGAAGTTGTTGTAGGTGGTGATGTCCTCGTAGCTGTTGGCCGGCTCGTCGGTGCTGAACGGCCCTCGGGAAACGCCGTTCAATTCCTTCTGCCCGACATCCGCCGCCATGTAGCGCGGCGCGGCGCGAGCCGTGCCCACCAAGCCGGCGGCCGCCAGCCCGGCCACGAAGGCGCGGCGGTTGAACCAAGCGCTTTCGGGCGCAATTTGAGATGCGGGAATATCAGCCTTGGCGCGTATCAGCATGCCGCAATACTAACTCAACCGGGGCCGGGGAGAGAGGGCTGCGGAGCCCTCCCTTCCGGCTCACGCGCTCGCGCTCCGCTACGGAGCCCCTGCGCTGGCCAGCGTCGCGCTCCTCCCGCCGATGTGCTGAGCGAAGAACTTCTCAAGCTCCGTGTAGAGCTCGATGCGGTTCGCCTCGCCGGCGAAGCCGTGGCCCTCGTTGATCTTGACCATGGACTTGTAGTCGATATCGGTGCCTCTGAGCTTGCGCATCAGCGGCATGAACTGGGTATCGTGCGGCACTCGCGGATCGCGTTTGCCATGCACCACGTACAGCGGCACCCTGATCTTGTCCAGGTGATTGATCGGCGAGGTGGCCAGCAAACGCTCGCGGTCGGCCTTGCGGTCGCCAATGGCGCGCTTGCCCCAGGCCTGAATGAAGTAGCCCTCGCGGAACCTGTGGTGGTAGTCCAGCAGCGCCATGAGATCCACCACGCCCACATAATTAACCGCGCACTGGTAAAGCTCCGGTGTTTGGGTGATGCCGGCCATCGCGGCGTAGCCCCCGTAGCTGGCGCCGTAGATGCAGATCCGCTCCGGGTCGGCAATGCCCTCCTCGATCGCCCACAACACCCCGTCGGTGATGTCGTCCTGCATTTCCAGCCCCCACTTTTGCCAAGCGATATCCAAAAAGCGCTGGCCATAGCCCCCGGAGCCCCGGTAGTTCACTTGCATGACGGCGTAGCCCCTGTTGGCCAGGAGCTGGACTTCGGGGTTGTAGCCCCAGTAATCCCGAACGCCGTAGGGCCCGCCATGCGGATTGATGATGAGCGGCAGGTTTTTCGCCTCGGCGCCCGCCGGCACGGTGAGATAGCCGTTGATCTTTTCGCCGTCGCGGGCCTCGTAGCGGATGGGCGTCATGGCGCTCATGTCTTCGGGTTCGATCCAGCGGCGCGGCCGGACCAGGAACTCGATGGTTCCGGCATCCTTGTCGTACAAATAGTAGGTTCCCGGATCGCGATCGCTGCCCGAGTAGATCAGCATGCGGCTCTCGTCCATGCTCATGGACGTAATGCGGTTCTCTTTGTCCGGAAAGGAAGCGTCGATCGTGGCTTGCAGCGCGGCGAATTCCTCGTCCAGCATGACTTTTTCCGGCAGCTCGTATTGCCAGGACACCCAAAGCGGTCGGTAGTCCTTTCGGGAAAGCGCAAGGCCCGAGCCGACATCGGCGCGTTTATCGGCCACGATCAAATCGCCCAACTGGCCGGTTTCGGGATCGAAGGTGTAAAGCGCCGTGGTGTCGCGCCCTTCGTTGGTGGCCACGTACAGAGTCTTGTTATCGGCGGCAAACCCCAAGGGCGCAAAATGCGGACCATCGAAATAATGCGTGCGATGCGCCACCTGCCATTCGGCATCCGGCGCCGGTCGGTAGTAGGACAACTGATTTAGCAGTTCGCCTTCTTTCACCGCCCGCCCCCGGTTGTCGGAATGGCCCACGGCAAAGCGCACCTGGCCGTCCCGGTCGGTGGTCCATTCATAGATGTGGCCCGGGTTGGTTTCCACCCGGGTCATCTTGCCATCGTAGATGTTCAGGCGGAAAACATCCGGATAGTACTTGTTGCGTTCGTTGTTGACCACTAGGATGTGGTCGTGGTCGTGAGGCAGCCGGTCGAGCAGCCCGGTGTAGGTGGGAAAGAGCACGATTCCCCTGTCGCCCTTGAACAGCTGGCGCTGTTTGGTCCCGTCGCGATTCACGGCGAACAGCGAGTACGATTCATTGCCCCCGGCATCCATGCCGAAAATCAGCCGCTCGTCGTTGGCCCAGAAGAAAAAGGCGATATCCTTCCGGCCCGATTGCCCGCCGCTGCTTTTGAGGCTGGTCAGGCGCGCGGCCTTGCGGTCCTCAAGCCGCATGGAAAAAAGATTGCGGCGACCTTCGTACGGCCCGATGGCCGCCAGCCACTCGCCATTCGGCGAAAGCCGCATCGCGGCGAAATCCGAATTCTTGAAGAAATCCTTGACCGAATACTGCTTGACCGCGGCCGCGTGGGTCGGGGAAACAAGTAGCACGGCTGCGATAGCCAAGCCGCAACAGATCAGTCGCTTCATAAACACCTCCGGCTTGTTGATATTGGCGGTTGGTTTCGCCGCCCCTCGTTTTGTTGCGATTCTACCGGAAGCCCAGGGCAAAACAGCGGCGCTATCTAGCCCCGCTGTTTTGCCCGTTCCAAGAGCGCGCCACGCTGCGCTGAGACCGGCGAGATGCCCGCCCTTTTCTAGGGGCTAAATTTCAGAGTGGCTGATTGCTCGGGCGAAATGCACTCGAAATTCTTGAAGTGCCAACCCTTTTCCTCCGTCCAAACGGGAAGCACGGGATCCGCTCGCCAATTGATGTTGGTCATCTTCCCGTCCGGAGTGCCGCCGCATTCCTCGTACACTTCCAGCATGGCCTTGTACAGCGGGGAGTCGCGGCTGATTCCTTTGACATGCACTCCGCCATCTTCGGTTAGCACCAAGCTTGTGCCCGACACGCAGCCCGCCAAGGAAAGAGCCGCCGCCAGACCCGCAATAGCCAAATGGGGAAGGTTAGGCATCTCAGTGCAGTGCCGTAGGAATCTCCACATCCTTGGGATCATAAGAGCCAATGAGCATCAACATCAAACCATGAGGAAGCCCCCGCGAAACTATTACTCGCTAACATACAGCGCTCTCGGGACTATTTTATTTGGGTTGGCAGGGTCAATTCCGACCGCGGAAACTTTTGAGGAATTCATAACGGAAGTTCGCGGGAAGCTGGATTCGACCTTCCGCTTGATGGCTGGCGGCACGGTTAGTGCTGGAAGTCCCGCGCGACCGACACCACCGACAGCTCGGTGGCGCCTGCTCCGCCTCATGTTGACGAGACAGTTTCGGTCTCATCTTTGTATAAACATGACTTGTCAAAGTATGACTTGACGAAAATCGAGTCCCGCCGCATACTTCAAGCACCAGTTCGGTCTGCAGGTCACGCCATGTCTAAATTCATCGGCCGCAATTCGGAACTCGATGTGCTTGAGGCGGCATTTGCATCCAAGCGATCCGATTTCATTCCGGTGTATGGCAGACGTCGGG
Source organism: Candidatus Foliamicus numerosus (assembly GCA_028285945.1). Classification (GTDB taxonomy): domain Bacteria; phylum Pseudomonadota; class Gammaproteobacteria; order Steroidobacterales; family Foliamicaceae; genus Foliamicus; species Foliamicus numerosus. The sequence goes on from JAPYNE010000011.1 coordinate 9,985, forward strand.
TTGGCAAGAGCGAGCTCATTTTGCAGTTCATGAAAGGCAAGCCCGGCGTCTATTACCTTGGCAGGCAATCACCGAGCGGCCTGCAGGTGCGCGAGTTTCTCGTGGAAGCGGCGCGCGCTCTCAACATGCCGCTACTCGCCGAACTTGGTATCAAGGATTGGCGCAAGGCGCTGACCACTGTTGTCGATCAGTGGACGCTCACGCATCCCGCCTCGAAACTGGTATTGGCCCTGGACGAATTTCAGTGGATCGCGGCATCTGAGCCCGGCCTCGTCGCGGACTTGCAGCACAATTGGGATCGCCACTGGAAAACTAGCGGCAATGTGCTGCTGTTGCTTTGCGGTTCCTACATCGGATTCATGGAACGGGAGGTGCTCGGTCAATCAAGCCCGCTATTCGGTCGCCGCACGGCGCAAATCCATCTACGCCCGTTCGGCTACTTGGAAGCCGCCGAATTTCATTCGCGATGGTCGCTCATTGATCGAGCGTGCGCCTACTTTCTTGTGGGCGGACTGCCGCAGTACCTGCTGTGCCTTGATGACCGCCTTTCTGTGAGAAGCAACATTCGTCAAAATCTGCTCGACGAATACGCGCCGCTCTTCCATGAACCCACCTTTCTGCTACGAGAAGAGCTGCGCAAGGTCGCGCCGTACCACGCCATTTTGTTCGCAATTGCCGGTGGAAGCAGCACCGTAGGGGCAATTGCGGACGCCGCCAACCTGCCAGAACGCAACCTGCACTACTATTTGCGTCAACTGTTCGACTTAGGCTATGTGCAACGGCGCTACCCGCTTGATGGCCGACGTGCAAACCCGAAGCAGCTGCGTTTTGCGATCCGCGACCCTTTGCTCAGGTTCTGGTTCCGGTTCGTGTTCCCCAACAGCAGCATCATCCGCAGCGCCGGCCCTTCCCGCGCCTTCAACGAGCGCGTTGCACCTTCGCTCGATGCATGGTTTGGCAACGGATTCGAACACCTCTGTCGCGAGGCCCTGCCGCTCATTTACGCTCATGAGGGCGTGGCAGCAGGCTTTGAGATTGGTGAGTATTGGAACTCGAAAACGCAAATCGACACCATCGGCCTACGCGACGACAATTGGACGGATTTGGGAGAATGCAAATGGGGAAGGGTGCGTTCGCCGGTCGCGTTGGAAGCGGAACTTGAGCGCAAGGCAGGATTGTTTCCGAACAATCGTGGCGCAACTCTAGGAAGGCGCTATTTTGTGCGCCGCAAGCTAGCCGGACGCCAAGATGTGCCGAACTGGTATGGGCTAGAGGATCTGTACGCGTTGTCGCTCTAAGGGAAAGCCTCCGAAGGATGAACCGGCGTTCTGCAAATTAAGGAATTCAGGCGTACCGGCTCAGCTAGGGCCATTCCGAAGTTGTCAGGTTGGCCATTGGTCGGTTGCTGGATGTCGGGGTTTGTTTGCGGAGGAGGCTACGGGACGGTTCGGCGGCGGGCGCCCGGTTGTTTCAGCGCGCTTCGCGGACGGGTTCCGGGCTATGCGCGGTCGCGGATGCCTTCGCGCAGGACCTCGGCCTGCCGGACGGCGTAGTGGCGGTTGTGCGGGTTCAGGTTGTGGTAGGCTTGCGCCACACAAATATCAACGTATGTTGGAGGGGAAAAAGTGAATCGTAAGAGCAATAATGCCCTTGAGAAGGCAATGCGTTCGGTGCTCTATATCGTCGCGCTTTCCGCCTTGACCATTGCGCCCATGGCCGCGGCGCAGGAGGAGGGCGACGAAGAAGATGCCATGCAGCTGGGCCGGCAGGTCGTGACGGGATCGCGCATCAAGCGCATCGACACGGAGCAGGCCCGCCCTGTGGTGGTGATTACCCGCGAGGATATCGAGTTGAGCGGACAGGACTCGGTGGCGGATGTGCTGCGCAACAGCCCCATCAATACCTTCGGCTCTTCGCGCGAGTTGTCGGGCGACAATTTCGTAGGGCAGGCGACCATCAACTTGCACGGCATCGGCTCTACGCGCAGCCTCGTGCTGCTCGATGGCCGCCGCTTGCCGCGTTCGCCGGTCGCAACCAACCAATTCATTAACCTCAATATCATTCCGTTGGCCGCGGTTGATCGCATTGAAATCCTTACCGACAGCGCCTCCGCCATTTACGGTTCCGATGCCATTGCCGGCGTGGTTAACATCATCCTGCGTAAGGACTACGATGGCATGGAAATCCTCGCAACGCTTACTCGGCCCACGCGCGAGGGCGCGGATGCCGACTCCGGGGGCCTTCTGATTGGCGGCAGCACCAATCGCGGCAGGTTTCTGTTTGCGGGGGAATTCCGCAATAAACAGGCTATTACCTCGGCGGACCGTTCCTATTCGAGGGGCGATCCCGGCTACGACGACGGGCCGGTCGATTACCCAGGCGCCCCTTTCGCGGCAACTTGGTATGCTTGGGAGAACACCGACAATGTCAGCTCATGGGGCAACACCATTTGGCCATACTACTTGGCGCCTTCGAACTGCGCCCGCATTGTTGATCCCGACACCGGTGAGCCCCTCTTGGCTGGCCCTTACATCGCGCGCAACGGGCAGGAGCGCTGCGGTTACGACTACACAGCGGTTGCTTGGGAAACCTCCGCTTTGAAGCGGGCGAGCACATTCATGAGCGCGGACTACGAACTGAATCCGTACCACGCTCTGCGCCTTTCATCGATATACAGTGGCACCGACAGCGATGGCCGCTATGCTCCGGCGGTCGGATTTTTGAGAATCCCGCCATCGGCGGGCGCAAGCCTCAAGAGGAGATTCAACTATGATGTGCCCTACCCCGAGTTGCTCCAACCCACGCGAAGCAACCCGCGCGGGGGCTACCTCCTAGGCCACCGTTTCGTAGGCCTCGGCAACCGGAACTTCGAGGGCAGCGAGACATTCTTCGCCAACAGCCTTCTGGCGTACGGCACCGCGGGAATGTTCGATTACGAGCTCGAGGTCCAGCATGTTCGCTACGACTTCAAGGAGGACACTTGCTGCTACGCCAAGAGCTTCACAGCCACCCAGTACACCGGGTCGGGCCTGTACAACCCGTTTGATCCGCTGCATCCGAACAATGCGGCGGCCTACGATGCCATCAGGGCCAATGCCAACCGCAACACCCGCGCCGATGCCCGAACCTACAGCGGCACGGTAAGCTTCGACCTGTTCGAGACGGCTGCGGGGCCGGTCGGATGGGCGGCGGGCTTCGAGTACTGGGACGAGGAGTTCTACGACATCTACGACCCCTTAAGCGCCGGCGGCGATCTCATCGGAAGCGCCGGCAATAGCGGCGGAGGCGAGCGAGCCGTCAAAGCGGGATTCGGCGAAGTGCTGGTGCCGGTTCTAGGCAATCTGGAGGTGAGCGCGGCCGCGCGGTGGGACTCCTACGACGATTCCGCTGGCGAGGAAACCAGCCTGTACCTCTCGGCGCGCTACCAGCCGACCGACTGGCTGTTGTTTCGCGCTTCGTGGGGCGAAGGCTTTAGAGCGGGGAACCTGAACAATCTGTACGGCGCGCGGTCGTTCAGCGCCGAGGGCGGAACGGACCTAGTGGCCTGCGCGGCAGAAGGCACGCCCCCCGAAGACTGCGTGGAGGAGCAGTACCCCACATTCACCGGCGGCAATCCGCTTCTGGCGCCCGAATTGTCCGACAGCTACAACCTGGGTTTTGTCGTGGACTGGAATTCCTTTACCACCCGAGTGGATTACTGGCATGTCAATATAGAAGACGGCATCGGCTTAGCCACTTTGCAAGGGCTCATCGAATCGGAATTGGAAGGACAGTGCTTTAACACGGGGCGCACCGAGGACACGATCGATACCGGCCTGCCCGCAGTAATCATCCAGTGCTCGCCGGGCAATGTGCTAAAGCGCGACCCCAACACGGGGACGCTGTACGAAGCCGAAGCCGGCTGGGGCAACACGTCCCGGCAAAGGCTCGCCGGCATCGATGTGGAAATGAGCTACGAGCTGGAAACCGCAACGGCGGGCGACTTCACGTTCAGCCTTTTCGGAGCCCGGGTGCTCACCTACGAAAGCCGGTCGCGCTCGGCCAACTCATGGAACTCCTCGCTCGGCGAGGGCGTGGGAGGCAGCGCAAGGCCCAAGCACTCGGCCGCCGGATCGGTTAGCTGGAGATACACCGACCACATTGTTTCGGCGTATGTTCGCCATATTGCGGGCTATGTTCGCTCCAATGACGAACAAGGGGTATATTTCGAGGCCTCGCCGCACACGGAGTTCGACCTCACTTACCAGTGGAGCACTCCTTGGGACGGATCGATTCGGATTGGCATCCTCAATGTCACCGACGAGGATCCGGAACCCGATAGCTTCGCGTCTCCCCGCCCCGCTGTGTATGACCTCTACAGCTTGGACGGGCGCGTTCCGTTCCTGAGCTACCGCCACTTCTTCTAATCCACAAACCGGATCGGCAACAGTCCCAACCACTTTGCCGATCCGGTTTATTGTTCTCACCCACCGGCAGCGGGCAAGACTTCCGCGCCGTCAACGCACGAAGCGTGTGCCGCCGCAAAATTGCGTTATACTTTGCCTGCCGCCAGCACCCCCCGCGCTGGCGGCTTTTTTATTTCTGCGCCAACGCCCTTTTCGGGCATGCCGGTCGAAGCGCGGCGGGATGGTCAGTCGGTTACGGCGCGCACATTGATTTCCACCAGCAGGCCCGGGTAGGCAAGCGCCGAAACGCCAATCGCCATCTCTCTTTCGGCAACCCCTGCGATCGGCATCGCAGGAATATAATTTTGCGATTCTCCAACATTCCCTCGCATGACACTCGCTTTTACAAAAATGCAGGCCGCCGGCAACGACTTCATGGTTGTGCTTGGCCGCTCGCTGCCCGCGCCGGAACGGGGGCGGGTTCGCGCCTGGGCCGACCGGCGCCGGGGCGTGGGCTTCGATCAGTTGCTTTGGGTGGAGGAGCCCGAAGGCGGCAACGGCGTGGTTCGCTACCGGGTTTTCAACGCCGATGGGGGCGAAGCGGAGCAATGCGGAAACGGCGCCCTGTGCATCGCGGCCCTGGTGGCGAAACGCCGGTCCAATGGCGAGAGCATTGTTCTCGAGTCCCCCAGCGGCCAGGTGGAGGCGCGCGTGATGGCAGACAACGCCGTGAGCTGTTCGCTGGGGAGCCCGCAATGGCATCCGGGAAAAGTGCCCTTCCTGGCGCATGGCCAGCCGTCGCCCTATCGGCTGAAAGCGGTGGGCGGGAGCTGGGAGTTCGATGCGCTTTCGCTGGGCAACCCGCATGCCGTGCTCGGCGTGCCCGATGTGGCGGCGGCGGATGTGGCGGGGGTGGGCGCGGCCCTATCCGCGCACGAGCGCTTTCCGCAGGGCTGCAATGTGGGCTTCGCCGAGGCGCTGGACGGGCAAAGCCTCAAGCTCAGGGTTTATGAGCGCGGCGTGGGCGAAACGCCGGCCTGCGGCACTGGGGCCTGCGCCGCAGCGGTGGCCGGAATACGCCGGGGCCGGGTTCGCTCGCCCGTGCAGGTGCATATGGCGGGTGGCCGGCTGAGCGTGGAATGGCCCGGAGGCGAGGCGGCGGTATGGCTTGGCGGGCAGATCGACAGCGTGTTTGAAGGCAGCGTGCGCTTGTGAGCAAGCCCGCCGCCGCTTCAACGATGGGGCTCACGCCGGACCAGGTGGCGGCGTACCTGCGAGAGAACCCGGATTTCTTTCATCTTCACGCGGACCTGCTGCTGGAGTTGCGGGTTCCGCATGGCGAGGGCGAGGGCGCTGTGTCGCTGGTGGAGCGGCAGCTTGAACTGCTTCGGCGCCGCAATGAGGAGCTGCGCCGGACGCTGGAGGAATACATCGAAAACGCCCGGTCCAGCGACATGCTGGCGAGCCAGCTCAACCACCTGGTCACGAAGCTCTTGTGCTGCTCCGGCCTAGACGAAAGGCTGCGTTCGCTGCCGGGGCAACTTAAGGAGATTTTTTCGCTGGATTTTGTGCGCCTGCTTTTGTTCGACGCATCGCCGGAAGTGTGCGCGGGCGTGGCGGACCTGTCCGCCACGCCAAGGCAGGACGTGATGGCGGAGGGCTTGAGCGGAGTGCTCAAGGCAAACGCGCCGCGATGCGGGCATTACAGCGAGCAGCAGCGCGGATTCCTGTTTGGCGACGCGGCCGCGCAAGTGGGGTCGGTGGCCCTGGCGCCTTTGGGCGGGCGCGGCAAGCTGGGCCTGCTGGCGCTCGGCAGCCGCGACCCCGATCACTACCACCGCGCCAAGAGCACTGAGTTCCTCAGCCGCGTGAGCGCCGTGGTTTCGGTGGCCATTTCGCCGAATGCCGGGTCCGTCTGATGCAAGCCGAATCCGAACGGCAAGTGAGCGCGTTTTTGCATCACATCCGCGTTGAGCGGGGGCTTTCCCGCCACACGGCGGCCGCCTACCGCCGCGATCTGAAAGCGCTTGGGGACTATTGCGCCGAGCGCGAGCTGTGCTCGTGGACGGCGCTGGCCGCCAGCGACCTGCGGCGCTTCGCGGTCGAAGCGCACCGCAGCGGGCTGGCGCCCCGCACCGTGCAGCGGCGCCTTGCCGGCGCCCGCAGTTTCTTCGACTTTCTCGAACGGGAAGGCCAGTTGGCCGCGAACCCGGCGCGCGGAATCCGGGCGCCGCGCCCGCCGCGCGACCTGCCGAGCACGCTGGACCTCGATCAGGTTGCGCGCCTGCTGGACATTCCCGATGGCGATGCCGCCGCCTGCCGCGACCGGGCCATTCTGGAGCTGATGTATTCCTCGGGCCTGCGCTTGGCGGAATTGACTAGTTTGGACGTGGGCGGCATCGATTTGAGCCAGGGATTGATGCGGGTGACCGGCAAGGGGCGAAAAACGCGCATCCTTCCGGTGGGCGCCAAGGCCGTGGAGGCTTTGCGCCGCTGGCTTCGCAGGCGTGCCGAACTCGCTTCCCCGGAAGCGGCGGCGCTCTTCGTTGGAACCCGGGGGCGCAGGATCGCCGCCAGCACCGTGCAGGCGAGAACCGCCTACTGGGCCCGCCGCGCCGGGCTGCCGGGGCATGTGCATCCGCATATGCTGCGGCACAGTTTTGCCACGCATATGCTGGAGTCCTCCGGCGATTTGCGCGCCGTGCAGGAATTGCTGGGCCATGCCGACATATCCACCACCCAGGTTTACACCCACTTGGACTTCCAGCACTTGGCGAGGGTGTACGATCGCGCCCACCCCCGCGCCCGCCGCAAACAGGATCATTGAACGCCGTGACCCCGCCGCAAAGCACTCTGCCCGCCCCCCCTAGGGTCCGTTCCACCACCATTCTTTGCGTGCGCATCGCAGACACGGTGGCCATCGGCGGCGACGGGCAGGTGAGCCTGGGCGACACGGTGCTGAAGGGCAATGCGCGCAAGATCCGGCGGTTGGCGGGCGGCAAGGTGCTGGCCGGTTTCGCGGGCGGGACGGCCGATGCCTTTACGCTGTTTGAGCTGTTCGAGAACAAGCTCGACCAATATGGCAACCTGACCCGCGCCGCGGTGGAGCTGGCGAAGGATTGGCGCAGCGACCGGCGCCTGCGCCGCCTTGAGGCCATGCTTTGCGTGGCCGACAATGCCAAAACGCTGCTGGTGTCGGGTTCCGGCGACGTGGTGGAGCCGGAAGACGGCGTGCTGGCGCTGGGCTCCGGCGGCGGCTACGCCCGCGCCGCCGCCCGGGCGCTGCTGGCGGAAAGCAAGCTGGGCGCGGCGGACGTGGTGCGCCGGTCGCTGGAGATCGCAGCGGAAATTTGCGTGTACACCAATACCGAAATCGTGATTGACTCGCTGGAGAGCGGCAGCTAAGCCATGACGCAGATGACACCCCGGGAAATCGTCGAGGAGCTCGACAAGCACGTGATCGGCCAGAACGCCGCCAAGCGCGCGGTGGCCATTGCTCTGCGCAACCGCTGGCGGCGGATGCAACTCGACGAGGAGCTGCGCCTGGAAATCACCCCCAAGAACATCCTGATGATGGGCCCCACCGGAGTGGGCAAAACGGAAATCGCCCGGCGGCTGGCAAGGCTGGCGAATGCCCCCTTCATCAAGGTGGAGGCCACCAAGTTCACCGAGGTGGGCTACGTGGGCCGCGAGGTGGACAGCATCGTGCGCGACCTCACCGACACGGCGGTCAAGATGGTGCGGGAAACGGAAATGGACCGCGTGAGGCACCGCGCCAAGGAGAGCGCCGAGCGCAAGGTGATGGAGGCGCTCACCCGCCGCGCGGCCGCGGCGGGTCCGGGCGCGGGGCCGCCTTGGAACATGGACCAGCGCGCCATGAAGGCGGCGCTGCGGCGCGGCGACCTCGATGGCGAGGAACTGGAAATGGAGTTGCAGGTGGCGCCGGTGGGGGTTGAGATCATGGCGCCGCCCGGCATGGAGGAAATGACCAGCCAGTTGCAGAGCATGTTCCAGTCGCTGGGCAACCAGCGCACCCGCGCCCGCAAACTCAAGGTGAAGGACGCGATGCGGATTCTCACCGAGGAGGCAGGCGCCTCCATGCTGGACCAGGAGGAACTGAAATCGCAGGCGCTGGAGTCGGTGGAGCAGAACGGCATCGTGTTCATCGACGAAATCGACAAGGTGTGCCGGCGCGCCGAGGCGATGGGCGCGGACGTGTCGCGCGAGGGCGTTCAGCGCGATCTCTTGCCGCTGGTGGAAGGTTGCGCCGTGACCACCAAGTACGGCGTGGTGCGCACCGACCATATCCTGTTTATCGCATCCGGCGCCTTCCAGTCGGTCAAGCCTTCGGACCTCATTCCGGAGCTGCAAGGCCGCTTCCCCATCCGGGTGGAGCTGGGCGCGCTGGGCATCGGGGAGTTCGAGCGCATTCTCACCGAGCCGGACGCGTCGCTCACCGAGCAGTACACGGCCCTGCTGGGCACCGAGAGCGTGGCGTTGCAGTTCGAGGCCGACGCGGTGCGCCGCATTGCCGAGATCGCCTGCTCGGTCAACGAAACCACCGAAAACATCGGCGCGCGCCGATTGCAGACCGTGCTGGAGCGCCTTTTGGAGTCGATTTCGTTCGATGCGGCCGACCGGGGCGGCCAAGACCTCAAAGTGGATGCTGCTTACGTGAACGAGCACTTGGGGGCGCTGGCGGAGGATGAGGATTTTCGCCGCTACATCCTTTAGCGGCATATTGCGCCCGCCGCTTGCCGCCTTCCTGCTTGGCCTGTAGCTTATGCCCGGATTGCCCGGATTGCCCGCTTTGCGCCTGCGCGCCCCCTTGGTGCGATACGCGGGTTAGGGCCTGTTCGCGCGGATGAATCCTCAGGCGCCCGGGCCGGAGCCGTCCAACGGCGAGCGCTTCGGCTTCCGCCGGGTCAGTCCCCGCGAGAAGACCGAGCGTGTGCGCGGCGTGTTCGACTCCGTGGCCGGCCGCTACGATTTGATGAACGACCTGATGTCGCTGGGCGCGCATCGTCTCTGGAAGAAATTCACGCTGGCCCGAACCGGGCTGCGTTCCGGCGGAATGGCGCTGGACGTGGCGGGCGGCACGGGCGATCTGGCGATCGGAATGAGCCGCCAGGTGGGGCGCAGCGGCCGGGTGCTGCTCGCCGACATCAATCCGTCCATGCTGCGTCTGGGACGCAGGCGGTTGCTCGATGCGGGCTGCCATGCCAACAGCCGGGCGGTATGCGCCGACGCCACCGCCCTTCCGATCGCGCCCGCAACCTTCGACTGCGTCAGCATCGGCTTTGGGTTGCGCAATGTGACCGGCAAGGCGCAGGCGCTCAAGAGCATGGCGGGCGCGATCAAGCCGGGCGGCCGGCTGCTGGTTTTGGAATTCTCGCGCCCGGCGCTGGACATCCTCAAGTCCGCCTACGACTGGTATTCGTTTGCCGTGATTCCGGCGCTCGGAAGGAGGGTGGCGGGCAACGCGGACAGCTACCGCTACCTTGTGGAGTCGATCCGCGTGCATCCCAACCAGGAGGCGCTGGCCGCGATGATGCGCGAGGCCGGATTCGAGGATGTGCGCTGGCATAACCTCTCAGGCGGCATCGTGGCCCTGCACATGGGTTTCCGCTACTAGCGCGCCTGACGCGCCATGGGCAAGCGAGGTTGACGCGCGGTGCTTGAGCAACTGGCGAATTCCGCCGCGGCGGTTCTGAACCGCAACCTCGCCGCTTCGCTCACCGCGCGCCGCGCCGCCGCCGGACTGGAAGGCGTGTCCATGGACGTGGGCTTGGCGGGCGCCCGCCCTGTTTTGCGAATGTCGGTGCGGGACGGGCAGCTGAGCGTTGGCAGCCCGGATAACCAGCCTGCCGACGTGATCTTAAGCGGCGATTTGCCGCGGCTTGTTGCGCTTTTGGGCGGCGACCACGCCGGCCCGGGGCTGGAGCTGAGGGGCGACCCCGCGCTGGCCGAAGCGTTTGCGCGGCTGCTTAAGCACTGCCGCCCGGACCCCGAGGAGGAGCTGGCCCGCTTCACCGGCGATGTGTTTGCCCGCCAAGCCGGCGACGCCGCCCGTGCGGCGGCCCAGTGGGCCGGGGAAGGCGCTGTTTCGCTGCGGAGAAGCCTGCGGGATTTCGTGCAGGAGGAGGCACGGCTGGCTCCGACCCGCGTGGAGTTCGAGGCCTTCGCCGAGCAGGTGGAAGGCTTGCGCGACACGGTGGGCCGGCTGGCGACGCGCGCGCGGATTTTGCGCGCCGGGCCGAAGGCGTAGGCTGGCGCCGGCTTACTCAGGGCGAGCGCATGCTTGTTTTTGTGCGAATTTTCGGCATCTTTCGCCTGTTGGCCCGCTACGGTTTGTTGCGGGAGGCCGGCCTGGCCCGGCCGCTGAGGGTTCCGGCTTGGATGCTGCTGGCCGGCCGGCGGCACAAAGGCGCTTCGCGGGGCGTTCGCCTGCGCGAGGCATTGCAGGAGCTAGGGCCGATCTTCGTGAAGTTCGGCCAGAACATCTCCACGCGGCCCGACCTGCTTCCCGCCGATATTGCCGGCGAGCTGGCGCGGCTGCAGGACGACGTGCCGCCGTTTTCGGCGGATGCGGCGCGCCGCCGCCTGAGCCGGTTTTACGGTCGCCCGGCGGAGGAGGTGTTTGCTCAATTCGAGCCCGAAGCGCTGGCGGCGGCTTCCATCGCCCAGGTTCACGCCGCCCGCCTGTCCGGCGGCGAGGAGGTGGTGGTCAAGCTGCTGCGGCCCGGTGTGAGGAAGCGGATCGAAAAGGATGTGAAGCTGTTCTACGGACTGGTGCGGGCGGCCACCCGGCTGTGGCCCGCCACCCGCCGCCTGCGCTTGGTGGAAGTGGTTGACGAATACCAGCGAACGCTCAAATACGAAATGGATCTGATGCGCGAGGGCGCCAACGCGGCGCGCTTAAAGCGCAGTTTCGCGGATTCGGACATCATCCATGTTCCCGCCGTGCATTGGGACTACTGCCGCCCCGAAGTGCTGGTGATGGAGCGGATTCGCGGCATTCCCATCCGCGAGGTGCAGGCGATGAAGGATGCCGGCGTGGATATTCCCGAACTGGCGGCGCGGGGCGTGAGGATTTTCTTCACCCAGGTGTTCCGCGACAGCTTCTTTCATGCCGACATGCATCCCGGCAACGTGTTTGTGGATATTTCGGACCCGGCCAACCCGCGCTACGCGGCGGTGGATTTCGGAATTGTGGGCATTCTCGACGAGCGCGACCACCACTACTTGGGGCAAACGCTGCTGGCCTTCTTCGAGCAGGACTACGCCCGCCTGGCGCGCTTGCACTTGTATTGGGGCTGGGTGGCCCCGGACACGCGCGCGGAGGATCTTGAGGCGGCGTTCCGCGTGATCGGCGAGCCGATTTTCGCCAAGCCCTTGAGCGAATGCAGTTTCGGCCGGGTGCTGGGCCGCATCTTCGCCACCGCCCAGGAATTCGACATGCAGTTGCAGCCGCAAATGCTGCTGCTGCACAAAACGCTGCTCAATATCGAGGGCCTGGGAAGGGAGCTGTACCCGCAGCTGGACCTCTGGGAAACCGGCTATCCGCTGCTCAAGCAATGGATGCGCCGCCGCGCCGAGCCTCGGCGCCTTCTCAAGGAACTCAGGCGCGACCTGCCTGAACTCCGCTACGCCTTGCAGCGCCTGCCCCGCGTCGCCCACCATCTGCTCGACCGCGCCGAAGGAAGGCCGGAAACCAGCAGCGACCGCGGCGGACTAAAGGCGCGCCGCCGCTTTTGGCGTCAGCTCACCGGCGGCATTCTGCTGATTTCCAGCGCTCTCCTGCTGGGCCTTGAGGCCCAGCCGCCATGGCTTGCCTGGCTCACCGGCTCCGCAGGCATGGCCACGCTGTTGACTTCCCGCCCCCGCCGCTAGCGATACCCGCATGCGGAATTCAGTTGCGATGGGGAATGGTCCGGGGAGCGCGAAAAGGGCTGGAGTTCACGGCGATCTGATCGCTCTTGTTGTGCTGGCCGCCGGCGCGGTTTTGCTGTGGCGCGCTGGCAGTTCCCCGGAAACATCGGAGCAACCGGCGGAAACGCCGGCTGAAGGGCTGTTTATAGGCATGGATCTATGGGAGAAGGAGCCTCTCGCTTGGGAGTCGGAGTCGGCCGCGATGCCCCGGACTAAGCGATCGTCGGCACGCTCGGAACTGACCCCGACCGAGGTGATCGATAACCCGGATTGCGGCATGCGGATCGGCGCGGGGGCCGCTTTCGGCTTGGCGATGGTCGTTGTGCCTGATGCCATCGGCGCGCGGTTCTCGGTGCTGAACGAAGACGGCGCGGTGCAATCCGGCGATCTGCCTTTTGCGCCCTATCGCTACATGATGGGGAAGCGGTCGGACGGCTCGATCATGGCGGGCTTCGGTCGCTTGGCGCCCGAGCATGATGTCAACCAAGGCCGCGAAAACCCCGGCCCGTTGCGAATCTATCTGAATGGCCAGCTGATCGACGCGCGCGAAGGCATCCGGGATTTCGGCGTGTCCAACGACGGTTCCTCGTTTTGGCTGGTCGAGCCGCTGGGGGAGGGAAGCTCGCGCTTGGCAGTCCGCAATCTGGACGAGGGAACGGAAAGGCACCACGACCTAGGCGACAAGCACGAGCTGCACGGCTTCGACATGCTCTACGGCACGTCGTACACGCCGAACGGCAACGAATTGCACGTGGCGCCAGTGAATGACAATGAGTCGGGCGAGGGTGTGCATTATTTCTTCCCTGTGAGCGGCGGCGGTCGGGCGCGGAAATTGAGGGTGGAGGGAATCGATCCTTGGGACAGAGCCTATATTGTCTCGTCCACGGAAGGGTATTTCTTCTTCACGGGCGATGAGTCCGAACCGGGCTTCCGGGTGGAGAAACGCCGGTTCGACTGGGCCACGCGGGAAACATCCGCGGTATGGAGGCTGGAGGGCGCCAGCGGGGTCACGCCTTCCCCGATCCAAGCCACCCCGGACGGGGCGTGGCTGTTATTTGAAACCCACCCGGCGCATTCCCGCCCGGGCGGTCGTTCCTCGCAAAGAAGCGACTGGGCGCTGTATGTGCTTGACGCATCCACAGGAGAGCCGGCATTCACGCTTCCCACAGTGGATGAGCAAGCGCAGTTGGCGCGCCTTCAAAGCGTGCTCGGGTCCGGCGCGGATGTTGAAGACATGGGCGATTTCAATCGTGCGCGCATCGATAGCGGACTCAACCAGTTGATTATCGACCGCCGATTTGAAACGGACGGGGAGCCGGATTACGACCGGCGGGCGCTCGACGTGTACGACTTGGACACGATCGCCGTCCATGCCCAGCCCGACTTTCGTTTGCCGTCCAACCGCTGGATCTTGAATCCTTGCGCTTCGGCAGCCTATCCCGGCCAGCTGCTGGCGCTCGAAGACGGCAGGTTGGCCTATGCGCCTGCGCGCTAACGCTTGGGGAACGTTCAGCCGGGTCTCAGGCGCGCAATTGGCGAACAAAGGCGCCTGCGTCTTCGCCGCGCTCAAGGCAGTCCACGACCGCCGAGCCCACGATCACGCCGTCGGCCACGCCGCTTAAGGCGCGCACCTGCTCCGCGCTGCGAACGCCGAATCCGGCGCATACGGGCAGGCCGGAATACTCGCTGACCTTTTGCATGTAGCCGGTCATTTCGGCGGATACCTGGCGCTCTCCGCCGGTCACGCCCCTGGCGGTGACGGCGTACACGAATCCGCCGCTGGCTTGGCACAGCGCGCGCAGACGGTCGTCGGGCGTGGCCGGGGTCACCATTTGCACCAGCGCCGCGCCATGCTCCTGCAAGTGGGTGCGCGCCGCCGCGCATTCCTCCCAGGGCAGATCCGGCACGATCAGGCCCGCCACGCCGCATTCGCCGCAGCGCACGGCCAGCGATTCGAGCCCGTAGGCCAGCAGCGGATTGTAGTAGCTCATCAGCACCAGCGGCACGCCCGGGTCGCCGTGCGCCTGAAGCTCGTCGAGTATCCAGTTCAGCGAAACCCCGTTCGCCAGCGCCGTTTCGCTGGCCCTTTGTATCGTCACGCCGTCCGCCATCGGATCGGAGAAGGGCACCCCGATCTCCACCGCGTCGCCCGCTGCCGCCAGCGCGTCGAGAATGGCGTGAAAGTCCTCCCGCCTCGGGTGCCCGGCCGTGAAGAACGGCAACAGCGCCGGCTGCCGTGCGTTCAGGATGGCGCTGCGAAGCCGCTCCGCGCCGGTGCTCGATTTGTTCACGGGCCTACATTGTGGAGCAGCACCGCCGCGCCTGGCAAACGCAGGCTAGCCGAACTTGAACGGTGCTGTATGTGGCGAACCCGCGCACACTCTTAATCCGCCCTATATTGTAGTTACACTAAAGGGATGAGTGATCCGAGGTTCGAATGGGACAAGCGCAAGGCATCGGAAAACAAGCGGAAACAAGGCATAACGTTCGAAGAGGCCATGTCTGCGTTTCTCTACGAAAACGCACGGGTCGTCCCCGACCCTGATCAATGAAAGACTCATACGACTTCTCGAAATCGATCAAGAACCCAACTGACGATTCGATTGGACGAAGACACGATCGACTATTTCCGCGCACTGGCCGGGCAAAGCGGCATTCCGTATCAGAGCCTGATCAACCTGTACCTGCGCGACCGCGTTGCGGAAAAGAAGAAACTGCGGCTGGAATGGGCAAGCTAGAGCGGCTTGCTCGCCGCGGCGGAATGCCTTATCCAAAGCAGTCCAGCCGAACCCTCCCAGTCCCCTATGTCGTGAACCCGCCATCCTGTTGACGGTCGCAAAACAAGTAATGTAGGATGGCAATTCAATTTGCCCCCCGCCTGACACGCCGAAAGGCCTCGGGCGGGGTTATTTTTTGCGACGAAATTATCATTGACGAGCCAGTCGCAGATTAGACGCGCAGTCGTCTTCGTGGACGGCCAAAACCTTTTCCATGCCGTTCGAGCTGCGTTTGGCTACACCTACCCCAATTACGATATTTCAGCTCTCGCAAAGAGAATCTGTAATCAGCAGAAATGGAAGCTGGCCGAGGTTCGCTTTTACACGGGCATCCCTAGCGCTGATGACGCCCCGCGCTGGCACTACTTTTGGACGCACAAGCTTGCGACGATGGGGCGGCAGGGAATTGTTGTGTATAGCAGGCCCCTTCGGTACCGGAATCAAACCGTAACCGCATCCGACGGGAAGCAACATTCTTTTCTGACACGAGAGGAGAAGGGTGTTGATGTGAGAATCGCGATTGATGTTATCGGACTTGCTCACAGGGGTGTCTACGATGTGGCAGTTGTCATGAGCCAAGATCAGGATTTCTCGGAAATTGCCGACGAGATTCGAGTAATCGCACGCCGCCAAGGGCGCTGGATAAAGATTGCTAGCCCGGATATTGCATGAGCAAGGTGGGCAAGGCTTAAGTTTCTCGATAAAATACAGTGTGTTAGAGCACTATCGGGAGACACCTTGCCCATGACGG
>JAPYNE010000012.1 GCA_028285945.1 Candidatus Foliamicus numerosus
ATCTGAGGGAGCGAGTTACAACGTCGCCCTCGCTGACTGCGACATGTACCCCTATGTCTGCAGTTTTTACCCCGTACCCAGCAGCTAGCCGGACGAATGCAAGGCGCAGGGCATTTGAAAGCGGCGGCGCTGTGTGCCCATCCTGGTCGTAGTCATGACCTAAGCGGGCAATGCCGGCTCTAGCCCCATTGGGGCTGTGGATTGAAACGCGGGCGTGCAGTCTGCGCATGGAGCGGGAACCTTCGGGTTCCCGCTCCATAGGCTTTGTCAACTTTTCTTTATAAGTCCCTTATATAAAGCCCGGACTTTTCCGTTCATTCGGTGCTCGCGGCGAAAGCGTTTCCGGGGAAACGCGGCGGCTGGCCAGCCTCTAAGGCTGAAGGCGGCTGGCGTTCCAAGGGCCGGCGCGGCACTCCGATTCGCCGGCGGATTCAAGATCGCGGGACCAGAGAATGCGGTCGTGAAGGCGCGCATCGCCTTGCGCCCATAGTTCCACGTTGCGCGCGAACAGGCGGTAGCCTCCCCAGAACGGCGGGCGGGCAACGGCTCCGGGCGGCGGCGCGGCCGTCCAGTCCTCCCCGTCGCCGCCGAAGCGCGCCGCCGTCTCGTTCATGCGGGCGTTGAGCGCCGCGCGGGAGGGAACCGGCTGGCTCTGCTCGCTGGACCAGGCGGCCAGCTGGCTTTGCCAGCTGCGGGTGGCGAAATACGCATCGCTTTCCTCGCGCGGCGACGCAAGCACCGGGCCGCGGATGCGCGCCTGCCGGCCCAGGCGGTCCCAGTGGAAAACAGCGCAGGCTTCGGCGCGCGCCGCGAGTTGCCGGCCCTTGGCCGATTCGTAATTGGTATAGAAAACCAGGTAGCCCCTGCGGTGGTCGAAGCGCTTGAGAAGCACCACCCGCGCATCCGGGCGGCCTTCCGCGCCGGTAGTGGACAGGACCATGGAATGCGGATTGGGGCGGTCTGCCAGTTCCGCCGCCCGCGCCAGCCATTGCCTGAGGACGGGCAGCGGATCGTCCGGCGGCGCGCCAGCGAGGTTAACCACTTGCAGCGACCAAAGCCGAGGCGTGATGACGCAGATGCGCCTCGATGAAGGTGCTCACGAAGAAATAGCCATGATCGTAGCCGCCGCGCAGGCGAAAGTTTACTTTCTGGCCGGATTCCCGGCAGGCGGCAAGGAACTGCTCCACCTTGAGCTCCTCTTCGCGGAACGGATCCGCGCTTCCCAAATCGATCAGGATTTCCGTATCCAGGGGCGCCTTGCGAACCAGCTCGCTGGCGTCGTACTCCCGCCAGCGCGAAGCCTCCCCGCCTAGGTAGGCCGAGAACGCCGCGCGGCCCCAAGGCGAGGACGACGGATTGGAAATCGGCGCCAGAGCGGAAACGGACTGGTAGCGGCCGGGGTTGCGCAGGGCGATGACCAAGGCGCCATGGCCGCCCATGGAATGGCCGCAAATGCCGCGGCGCGCCGGATCGATCGGAAAGCGCGACTCCGCGAACTCGGGCAGCTCCCGGCTCACGTAGTCGTACATGCGGTAATGGGCCGCCCAAGGCGCCTGCGTCGCGTTCAAATAAAAGCCCGCGCCCGAACCCAGAAAGTCGCCGTCGTCCTCGCCGGCAGTGCCCGTGTTGCGGGGACTCGTGTCGGGCGCCACCAGCGCCAGCCCGGTTTCCGCAGCGAAACGCTGGGCGCCGGCCTTCACGGTGAAGTTCTCCTCTGTGCAGGTCAGGCCGGAGAGAAAGTAAAGCGCCGGCGCCTTGCTGCCTTCCGCCGCGCCCGGCGGCAGAAACAGCGCGAAACGCATCGGGCAGGCGCAGGCTTTAGAGGAGTGCTCCAGCGTGAGCTGGCGACCCTCGAAACAACGGCTTTCGGACACGATCCTCATGGCGGCGCACGAACTAGAAGTAAACCACCGAGCGAATGCTCTCGCCTTCGTGCATCAAATGGAAAGCGGCGTTGATGTCGTCCAGCGGCATGGTATGCGTAATCATCCGGTCCACCTCGATGGCGCCGGCCATATACTGATCGACCATGCCGGGCAGGTCGCTGCGCCCGCGCACTCCGCCAAATGCGGTGCCGCGCCATACCCGGCCGGTCACGAGCTGAAACGGCCGGGTGGCGATTTCCTGGCCGGCGCCGGCCACGCCGACGATGGTCGATTCGCCCCAGCCCTTGTGGCAGCACTCCAGCGCCGAGCGCATCAGTTCCACGTTTCCCACGCATTCAAACGAATAGTCCACGCCCCCGTTCGTCATTTCCACGATCACTTCATGGATGGGCGCGCCGTGATCCTTGGGGTTGACCAAGTCGGTGGCCCCCAGCTGGCGGGCCATCTCGAATTTGGCCGGATTGATATCGATGCCGATAATACGCTCGGCCCCGGCCATCACCGCGCCCTGGATCACGCTCAGGCCGATTCCTCCAAGCCCGAACACCGCGACCGTCGAGCCCGCCCGCACTTTAGCCGTGTTCAGCACCGCGCCGATTCCGGTCGTGATGCCGCAGCCCAAAAGGCAGATCTTGTCCAGTGGCGCCGCCGGATTGACTTTGGCCAGCGCGATTTCAGGCAGCACCGTGTACTCCGAAAACGTGGAGGTGCCCATATAGTGCAGAACGGTCTTGCCGCCGGAAGAAAAGCGGCTGCTGCCATCCGGCATCAGGCCCTGGCCCTGGGTCGCGCGAATCGCCTGGCATAGGTTGGTCAGCCCGGAGCGGCAGAAACTGCACTCCCGGCACTCGGGCGTGTACAGCGGAATGACGTGGTCGCCCGGCTTGACGCTGGTGACTCCGGCACCAACTTCCTCCACGATTCCTCCGCCCTCGTGGCCGAGTATGGCCGGAAAAGCGCCCTCTGGATCATCTCCCGACAAGGTATAGGCATCGGTGTGGCACACGCCGGTGGCCACAATGCGCACCAGCGCCTCGCCTTCACGCGGGGCATCCACGTCCACGGTTTCGATTTCCAATGGCTTGCCTGCTTCCCAAGCTACGGCTGCGCGCGATTTCATAGCTTTGCGCCTTTGAGGCAATCAGTCACGGGGCATTGTAAAACGACCCTCGTCAGGCCACGCGGTCGGGAGGCTCTTCTCCCGCAAAGAAGCAGTCCAGGTTCTTTTTCACGCGCAGGCCCATGGCTTCGCGGGTTTCGGAGGTCGCGCTGCCCAAGTGCGGAAGCAGCACCACCTGGTCCATTTTTCTGAGCGCCTCGGGCAATTCGGGTTCACGCGCATACACGTCAAGGCCGGCGCCGGCGAGCGGTCCGGAGCGCAGCGCTTCCACCAGCGCGTTCTCGTCCACCAGCGCCCCGCGCGCGGTGTTGATCAGAATGGCGCCGCGACGCATGCGTGCCAGCTGCGCCCGGCCAATCAGTCCGACGGTCTCCGGCGTAACCGGACAGTGCAGCGACACAAAATCGCTTCTGCCGAGCAGTTCATCCAGATCGGCGCAAATCTCCACGCCTAGGGAACGGGCCTGCTGGGCGTCCGGCGGACGCGGCGTGCAAACGAGCACCTGCATTCCGAAACCGCGGCGGGCGCGATGGGCCACCGCCCTTCCGATCCGGCCAAAGCCCACCAGCCCCAGCGCCTTGCCGCTCACGCGATTTCCGTATATGGACGCTGGCGACCAGCCGGCCCAGTCCCCCGCTCTGACTAGGCGATCCCCCCGCGCCAAACCTCTGGCCGTTGCCAGAATCAGTGCCAGCGTGAGGTCCGCCGTGCAGTCCGTCAATACATCCGGCGTGTTGGTCACAACGAGGCCTGCTTGGCGAGCGGCGGCCAAGTCGATGTGCTCGAAACCCGCGCCGTAGTTGGCGATTATGCGGGCCCGGCGGGCGGACACGGCCAGAACGCCCGCATTCACCTGATCGGTCACCGTGGGGCAGAAAGCGTCGGATGTGCGCAGGGCCTCGCGCATGCCGGCCGCGGTCATTGGCTGGTCCGGCGCATTGGGCATCACTTCGTAATCCTCCGCCAGCAGCGACTCCGCCAGCGCCGGCCAGCGCCGGCTTAAGACAACCCTCGGCCTAGCCCGCATATTGCACCAAGACGCTTGTTGCAATATCCGGGCTCGGCCTCGACGGCATGGGGCGCTACTTGCGGTCTGCCAGGTAGCGCCGACCGCTTTCCATCATGCGCACGAACTCCGCCTCGTTGCCATGACGCACCAGCCGCGAAAGTTTCTCGACCGTGCCAACCAGCTCGCCCAGCACCTCGGCGCCATGCGGGTTCAACCGCTGGATCTCGAAGTAAAGATGCGGGTTGTCTTCCGCCACAGCGCGGGCCACGGCAAGCTGGGCATCGAAAGTGGTGCTCGACATGCGCGCCAGATTCGGCGCCTGCTGGCCGCTTTCCTCCAGCGCGTTGATGAACGCCAGATTGATGGCGTGGGACACGCCCAGCACCCAAGCAATCAGCCGGTCGTGCTCGTCCACCGGCACGCGCAGAATCTCCACCATGGTTCCCGCGAACACATCGGCAGCGGCAGCGGCGGCTTCCGGCATGCCCACATCCATCAGCAGAATGTGGCAGCCGGACAAAAGGTCGGTGTCCGGGCCGAACATCGGGTGGATGGAAGCCACTTGCATTCCGGCCGAGGCCATGCGGGCGAGAACATCCTTGACCGGATCCTTGATGGAAGCAATGTCGAAGATCAATCCGGCGTGGCCCGCCTGCTGCATTTCAGCCAGAACGCGCGCGCTGACGGCAACCGGAGCGGCGACCACGGTCAGTTCAAAACTGTCCGGCGCATCCTGCCAACGTCCGACATTCGGCAATTTGCTCGGTGTTTTGCCGGGGTCCGCCACCGTCACGGCATAGCCTTGCGAGCTGAGGAACTCGCAGAACCAGCGACCCATCTTGCCGCCGCCCCCCACCACCAGCGCCCGATGGCCTTCGCCCCGCCCGCGGGCCTGAAGGCGCACGCGCTCCTGCCGCGACAGCGACGCGTTGATCAAAAGGCGCACGATGTTCTCCGCAAGCTCCCCGGGCAGGCCGGCGCTTTCGGCTTGCTCGCGCGCCCGGCCGACCACCCGCACTTCCTGGGCGAAATCGCGGGTGGGCAGGCCGGCATCGTGCTTGTAGCGCCCCACCTGCGCGGAAATCTCTTGCCGGCGCGCCAGCAAACCGATGATGTCCCGGTCGATGGCGCCGAGCTGTTTCCTAAGGCTTTCGAGGTCCGACATGAGTTCGCTTTCCGGCGGCGAAGCGCGAATTGTACGGGCCTCCGCCGCGATACGAAGTGCCCAGCATCGGCCATGGGCATCTATACTATCGAACATGGGTCGCGCCGCGCTTAACGGGTTCATGGGCGATCCTGCCGAAGCAGGCGCGGCGATCTTCCTTGGAGATTGCACGGAAGTCATTGCCCGCAATATCCCTGCCCAATACGTCAACATGATTGTTACCTCGCCGCCGTACGCCGACCAGCGGAGCGGCAATTACGGCGGGATCCATCCCGACCGCTATGTGGAGTGGTTCCTGCCCAAGGCACGCGCATTCAAGGATTGCCTTGCGCCTGATGGATCATTCGTTCTGAATATCAAGGAAAAGGCGGTAGGCGGCGAAAAGCATCCCTATGTCTATGACCTCGTGCTAGCGCTGCGCCGGGAGCAGGATTGGCGGCTGGTGGACGAGTACTGCTGGCACAAGAGGAATTGCTATCCCGGCAAGTGGCCGAACCGATTCCGTGATTCCTGGGAGCGTCTCTACCACTTCGCGCTCAGCCCCAAGTTCAAGATGAGGCAAGAGGAAGTGATGGTTCCGATGGGCGATTGGAGGGAAAAGCGGCTTGCCAGCTTGTCGGACACCGACATGCTGCGGGACGAATCAAGGCACGGAAACGGCTTCGGCAAGCGTGTTGAGAATTGGGTGGGCCGGGACATGGCCTACCCGACAAACGTGCTCCATATGGCCACCGAATGCGGCCACAAGGGGCATCCCGCCGCTTTTCCCAAAGCCTTGCCGGAATGGTTCATCCGCCTATTCACGGATGAAGGCGATACGGTGCTGGACCCGTTCGCCGGCAGCGGCACCACCTTGATTGCCGCGATCGGGCTGGGGCGCAAGGCCATCGGCATTGATACTCAAGCGGAATACTGCGAAGCGATGCGGAGCGCAGTCCGTGCCCTATCCTGACTGGTGGGATAAAGCGGAGCCCGGCATCCACGCGGCGATCAGCGATTTTTCGGAGTGGATGCAAAACAAGGTTGCGACGATCAGGCCCTATCAACTGATCGTCAAGAATCCCTATCTGTTTCGCGCCCGTTCGCCCGAAAGCGCGGACCAACTCGCCGCGCGCCTGATCGAGGCTTTTCTGTCGTCCAGCGAAGAAACCCGTTTCGGCGACATCCTGGAAGAAACGGCCATCGCTATATGCCGGGCGGCGAAGGGCGGATGGAAGTCAAGCGCGGACGGCATCGATCTTGAGTATGACGAGAACGGCATTCGCACAATCATGCAAATCAAGTCCGGAACGAACTGGGGCAATTCCAGCCAGCGCAAGAAACTCGTCACGGATTTCCAGTCCGCCACGCGCACCTTGCGCCAAGGCAGCGGCATTCAAGTCCGTTGCGTGGAGGGAATCTGCTACGGCCCAAGCGGAATCTAAGGATTACGGTTCCCATATCCGGCTTGTCGGCAACGACTTCTGGCAGGAAATCAGCGGATGGCCTGACACGGGCCGCGCCGTCCTTCAGGCGCGGGGCAGCGCCGCCCCAAAACCGGACCTTTCATTTGTTCCAAAACCGGACATTTCTATTTGTTGCCAACACCAAATTCAATCCCTAACTGCCGGAACATCTGCGTCTCACAGTAGGATCAGACCGGGCAAGGTTTATGAAGTGCTTGCTCCCAAGATTGACGTTAATGGCTCCAGTGAAGTGCATCATCAGCTAAAGACTTACGAGGAGGCGTGTAAACGCATCACGGCATCTCTAATTGAAATCGAGCGAGTAAGGCAAGATTTGAGTCTATAGGCGAAGTCGGTCCAATTGGAGACTCGATGTTCCCCTTCTTTTGCTTACTGTTTAGAGTGCAAGAGCGGCTAGTTATTGCGGCGGAGCGCTTAGATCATCCGCTGCGAGCTGGCGGCTTTCGCCATTCTCACAAACTTGGAACTCTGAGGAACCGAAAAGATTTTCGCCGTTTGCACCTTGGACGGCCTTGAAGTGCTTCTTGGCCCGGTTGTTGGAAAGATTCGTAATGTAGCGGTGGCAGGGATCGTCATGGGATCCGGGTGAGGAACAAATCTTGGTGTCTCCGTTCGGAAGAGCCCGCGCATCAAATTGCCAAAGAATGAGGGGGCTTTCGAAGTTGGAATAAAACTGCTGGATGTGAAGGCAAACGCTTCCAGATTCTCGGATGGCGCAGTCGATATCGATAACTGAGATTCCCATATCTCCGCGAGTCGATCGCTTGAAGGAGAAATCGCGGAAACGACCGACTTCGGGGTCAAAGTGCTTTGCCTGAAGGACTCGAGCGAGTTTTGCCATATTGAACCCCGAATCTTCGCTAATTGAATCCTGGCCTCGGCCAGGCCGGCACATGGTGTTTCAACGTCTTCTTTCGCGGGAGCCTCATGGGTAAGCAGGATATCTTGATCGCGTTCAATTAGCGCCTCCACACAATGCCTTTTCTCGTAGAAAGTAACAAGCACTTCTCCCACAGCCCCCGGGAAAGCATCAAATTTCGGAAAACCGATTTCGTGTCCAGCCTTAAGAACGTCGCAAGCGATGGCAAGTAAGCTGGCCTCAATCGGCCCGCCCTTGCCGGCATACCATCCCTCAGGAAGTTGCCCAAACTCGCTCAACTTTTTCTGTGTTCTTTTCAACCGCAGCAGCCGGGATGCGTCCGACGAGACAACGCCGGTATCTCGCCGCGCATTCTCGTGAGATTCTGGCCAAACTAGGGCCGATGTGGGCAGAGTCAAGTTTTCCATGGCCTTCACTTGGCTTCCGTGGTGTCCGGCAGAATCGTTGCGAGGTTAAAGCCAACGTTGCAAGTATAGGCTGGCTCTCCGCCCGGACCCTTATCTTCATCAACCCGAAAGCACTGGTTGATACCAATATTGAGAATCAGCTGAGTGCCATCGGCAAGATCCACAAGTACGGGTGCGGACCGAACCTGCATGATATCCACAGCGACTCCTTCGCGCTCGACACCTTGCGGGTCCACGACTCTGTATTTCTTGTCGGTGGGCATGATCTTCTCCTACCGCCATCGGGCGCAAAATCATAGCAGACAAAGCCTGCTCACAAGCGGATCTAAGCGGGATCAGTGAGGACAACTGGCAGCCGAAGTTACGATCACGGCTATTCGTTTTCGGCGGCGGCGGGCAGGTTGAGGGCGGCGGCGACGGCGCTCCAGGGGACGAGCTTGAAGTTTTGGCGCTCTTCGGGGCGGCGGTTGAAGCCGTCCTGCACCACCAGCAGGCCCTGCTCGAATCCAGGGCCCAAGTTGACGGGGGTCACCGCCAGGCCGTCGGTTTCCTCGGCGCCGTCGATGCCGGAGGCCGGATCGTCGGCCACGCGCACGGAGCCCAGATAGCGGTCGCCGTTATTGAGATCGTAGAAGGCGAAGGTGTAGTCGCCCTGGCTGGACGCGACCAGAATTGCGCTGCCCTGCGCGGTCCGATAGATATCCAGCCCCTCCACATCCGCGGCGAGGCGATCGGAATCCACCGAGTCAAGCAGCGTTTTCTCATCGAACCCTCCGGCGCCCGCCGGCATCTTCCAGATGCCGTGCTCTTCCTCGCCGATATAGGCGATGCCCGCATGGTCGTCCACCACGCAGCCCTCGGGCTTGGTGGGCAGCGAAAAGCGGTCGATGCGCTCGGGCTTCAGCGCGCCGCCTTCGTTCAGGCGCCAGATTTCATACTCTCCGCCGGTGCCGTTGACGTAGGCGTAGGCGATGCCGGCGGCATCCAGATGCATGCAGATGCCGTACGGATCGCCAATCTCAAGCGCCTGCGCCAACGCCAGCTCCAGCTTCCCTTCCGCGGAAATGCTGAGAATATCCATCGTGCGTTCAGTGCGGTTGGTGGCGACCGCCAGCGTCGCCGCACCGTCGGCCAGCGCCACGCCCTGGCGCAAATCCACATTGTTCACGCGCCCGCGCGGCAGGAACTGCGCCTCACGCCCGGAAAGGTCGTACACCGACAGGCCGCGACGCTTGTCGGTGCCTAGGATCAAGCTCATCGAGGCATCTTCGGGATGGATCCAGATGGCCGGATCGTCGGCCGCATCGCCCCCGCCCCGCACCGGTTCCGTCTCCGCCACCGCATAAACAGCAGGAACATCGGTGCGCGCCGGCGACGGCGGCTCCGCCGAACATCCGCCCGCCAAGCCGCCGACCAACACCGCGCCCAATCCAGCCGCCAAGCCGCTACCGCCCCGCCTAAACATCAAAGCACACCACCCGGCCCCGCGCTGCCGTAGCCTGTTCCCGGCCCCTGCTTCCGGGAGTATCGGAGGCAGGATGCCGGAGCAAGCCCCATGGATGGGTTTATGCGTCTCCCGGAAGCAGGGGCCGGGAACAGGCGGAATCAACGCGCCAGAAAAGAGCGGATGAGGCATTAGGCAATAGGCGTGTGCAAAGCGGCGCTAGAAGCTGCGGTAGGAAACGCCGAGCACGAACGAACGGCCGATCTCGTCGTACTGGCCGTTATAGCGCGAACGCCCGTAATAGCGGTAGTTGGGCTCCTCGCCTAAGTTGATCGCGTTGAAGTACAGCTGAAGCTGCTCGCTCACGTCGTATTTCACCGTAAGGTCGATCTGCTGGTGGCCGTCCTCGTACAGGTCGTTGCTCTGGTTCGCCAGATTGATCTCGGCAATGCGATTGCCAATGTAGGCCGATGACAGCCTCGCGCTCCAGCCGTAATTCTCGTAGCCGACCACCAGGTTGGCCACCAGGTTGGCCTGCGAAGGCAACCTCGACTCGTTGCTGCGCCCGGCATCCGCGCCCAGGCCCAGATCGGCGTCGCTGTCGGTGAACGTGGCGTTGGCCATCAGGATCAGTCCGCTCAGCGGCCCGGGCAACTCGATGAACTGGCGCGTCCATCCCAGTTCCAGCCCGTAGAGATCGGCCGACTGGCCGTTGAGCGGCTGGAACACCTCAAGGTCGGTCACGGCGATATTCCCCGCGTACTCGGAGGCAGCCGCCACGGAGCTCACATCGGCATTGAACACGAAGTCGTCGATCCGCTTGTAGAACGCGCCGGCGCTGAACACGCCCATGTTGCCGGGGTAGTACTCCACGGAGAAATCGACGTTGCGCGACTTGTAGGGCTTCAGTTGCGGATTGCCGGCCTCCACGGCCATCTCGATATCGTCGCCATCCTGCTCGATTTCGATGGCGTCGGGGGTGGGGCTGATATCGCCGAACGACGGCCGCGCGATCGAATGCGTGTAGGCGCCGCGCAGGATCAGGTTCTTCGAGAGCCTGTAGCGCAGATTGATGCTGGGCAGCACGCTGCCGTAATCGCTTTCGTAGCGGGATTCGGAAATCTGCACATCGTCCTCGCCCTCCACATCCACTTCGCGGACGTAGGCGCCCCGGGCGGTGAAATCGGTGCCCTCGTAGCGCGCTCCGTACACCAGGCGCAGATCATTGATATCGATCCGCTGCATCAGGTAGAGCGCGGTTACATTTTCCTCCATGTCGTAGTCGGCCGCCGAACCCACCCGCGAGGCGTCCTCGTCCATGATGAACGGGCAGGCATCCTTGTTGTAGCTGTCGAGCAGGCAGGCCGCCGATCCGCCGATCTGCCCCCGAACGAAACTGCGCTGAAGCGCCGGGCTCGCGTAGGGGCCGTAGGCGCCCAGCCTGTAGTCGGTCGTGCCGGACACGAACTGCGCCAGCGTGGGAACGGGATCGAACGCATCGTCGAATTTCTCGAACACGCGCAGCCCCGCGTCCCGGCTCTTGTCGCGCGCCCGGTGCTTGGCGCCGAAACGGATGTAGCCGGGATGCCCGCCGAAGGTCATGTCGCGGGTCACGTCCACCTTCAAGGCGGCTTCCTCGTCGTTGGTGAAATTGTCTTCGATGGCGATCTCGTCCAGCTCGAAGTTCCCGGCCACGGCGCCGTCGGCGCTGAAAGTAAGCGTCGGCACCCGTCCGAGGTTCTCGTACCGCGCGTATTCCACGCCTCTCATCTCGAACTGGCTGTCGATGCGCCCGGGCTCCTCCTCGCTGGCCTCCGAATAGCCGGCGCTGTACTCCACCGTCCAGTCGCCGATCAGGTTCTCGCCGCCCACCAGCACGGAGAGGATTTCCTGCGCCTCGTAGCGGTCCTTGAGTTCGCGCTGCAAGCGCGTGTCCGTGGCGGTCAGGCTATTGTTGTCGTATTCAATATCGCCCTTGTCGAGCTTGAATTCGATCCGGTTGCGGAATTCCTGGTCGGCGAAATCGCTGTAGAGCGTGCGCAGGTAGTAGCTGGAAGTGTCGCTGGGGCGAAAATCCAGATTGAGCGCAAATCCGTCGCGCTTGCGCGTGATTTCGTACTTGCGTTTCTCCAGTTCCTCGTGATAGCGCACGCCGCCGTCGTCCTCCCATCCGCCATCGGCCTCGAGGTTGTCGGTGCCGAACTCGCGCTCGTTGGTGGAAACGCTCATCGCCAGGCCCAGCTCGCCGCCGCCGAGATCGAAGGCATTGGTGAAGGTGCCGGAGAACTTGCGGCCGCGGCTGCCCTGCAGGTCGTTGTAGAACGACTGCCCTTTGATCCGGTAGCTCATGCCTTCGCGGTCGAAGGCGCTCAGGCTCTTGATGTTGATGGTGCCGCCTATGGCATCGCCGTCCTGATCGGGGGTGAGCGTTTTGGTCACCTCCAGGCTTTCGACCAGATCCGAAGGAATAACGTCCAGCGCCACGTTGCGCCGATCGCTTTCCGGCGCAGGCACGTTCAGCCCGTTGATGCTGGCCACATTGAGCTGCGGGTCGATGCCGCGCACTCCCACGAAGCGGCCCTCGCCCTGGTCGCGCTCGATGAACACGCCGTTGATCCGCTGTAGCGCCTCGCTCACGTTTTCGTCGGGAAACTGGCCGATTGAATCGCTGGTCACCACCGAAATCAGGTTGTCGGCCGAACGCATCTGGTTGATGGCGCCGTAGGCCCCGGCGGCCTGCCCCACTACGATGATGTTCTCCATAGCGCCCACTTCGGCGCCGATCCGCACATCGGCCCGCTCGGTCTCGCCGTCGCGCACGGAAACCGCCATGGAAACAGGTTGCGCGCCCACGTAGCTCACTTCCAGGCGGTAGTCGCCGACCGGAACGCTCTGGAAACGGAACCGTCCGGCCGCGTCGGTCACGCGCTCAGCATTCAGCTCCGGCAGGCTCACGATCGCTCCTTCAAAATACACTTCCGCGGACTGGTCGCTCACGCGGCCCTCCAGCGCGCCCTGGGCGAGCACCAGGCCCGAGGATGCTGACGAAAGCAGCAATGCAATGGCCGCATGGCGTGCATGGGCGGATATTGATGGCATGGGGCAACCTCCAGATTCGGCGCGTCGCGGCAATGAACGGCGGATGCGATGTATCTTGAGGGCTGATGGCAAAACAAACGTTACGGATTTTTTACGATTTCGTTACACCGGAAAAGCGGCACGAGTTTGACGGGCGGCGGCTTGCGTTACAGTAAGCGCCCCGCCCCCTTGCGGGAATCCATCCACGAGGGCCAAGCGCGGCGGGATGAGGTTGCAAAGGCAAGACTAAGGAGAACAAGCGCGATGACAGGCAGAGCACAGCGGCTCGATGAACAGCCGGCAAACAACGCTGGGCGCTGGTTCGGGCAGCGTTTTTGCAGGCGGAGCGCGGCGCTGATGCTGGCATGTGCAGCATTGGGATCGGCAGCGGCCCACGAAACGCACGAAACGCCTCCGTTTGAAGACAGGTTCCGGCAGCTTGACGAAATACTGCCCACCGCCAACGCCTATCGCACCGCGGCCGGGCAGCCCGGCCACGCCTACTGGCAGCAGAAGGTCGATTACTCGATCGATGTGCGCCTAGATGAGGATAAGCAGCGAATATCGGGATCGGAAACCATCACCTACCACAACAATTCGCCGGACACGCTCAACTATCTGTGGCTGCAACTCGACCAGAACCGTTACCGCAACGACTCGATCGCCGAAATGACGCGCACCTTCGAGAGCGCGGCGGCCGACGACGAGGCCGGGGACGCCGCCGCCCGCATCAGCCTGAGGGCCCTGCAGCGGCTTCAATACATGGGCGACAGCGAGCTCGGCTACGAGATCCATTCAGTCACGGATAGCGCGGGCGAGCCGCTCGGCCACACCGTGGTGGGCACGCTGATGCGCGTGGACCTGCCCGCCGGACTGGAGCCGGGCGGCCGGTTCATTTTCTCGGTGGACTACGCCTACAACCTCGTGGACGGCACGCACATGCGCGTGCGCGGCGGTTCTGAGTACTTCCCGGACGACGCGCGCACCGGCGGCAACCATATCTTCGCCGTCGCGCAATGGTTCCCGCGGCTGGCTGCTTATACCGACTACGACGGCTGGACCAACAAGGAATTCCTGGGCGGCGGCGAGTTCACGCTGGAATTCGGCGATTACGATGTGGCCATTACCGTGCCTGCCGACCATATCGTGGCCGCCACGGGCGAACTCGCCAACGCCGCCGATGTGCTGACATCCGAGCAGATCGCACGGCTTGAGCGGGCGGCAACGGCCGAGCGCCCCGTGTTCATCGTCACCCCCGACGAGGCCCGGGAGAATGAACGCGAAGGCGCATCGGAAACGGCCACCTGGCGCTTCTCGGCGCGCAACGTGCGCGATTTCGCCTGGGCCTCGTCGCGCAAATTCATCTGGGACGCCAAGGGGCTTGAACAGCCCGGCGCGGAGCAGAAGCGGGTCATGGCTATGTCTTTCTATCCCAAAGAGGGCGGAACGCTGTGGTCGGACTATTCCACCGAAGTCGTGATTCATGCGCTTGAGGTGTACAGCCGCTTCACCTTCGATTATCCCTACCCCACGGCGCAGTCGGTGAGCGTCGGCTTTCTGGGCGGCATGGAGTATCCCATGATCTCCTTCAACGGCCCGCGAACCACGTTGCAGGAGGACGGCTCGCGAACCTATTCCCTGTCCGAAAAGCGGTTTTTGATCCGCGTGATCATCCACGAAATCGGCCACTTCTTCTTTCCCATGATCGTGAATTCCGACGAGCGCCAATGGACCTGGATGGACGAGGGCTTGAACAGCTATCTCGACGCGGTGGCGGGGCGCGAATGGGACTCGGAGATTTCGTGGACGGTGGAGCCGCGCCATATCACGGGCTACATGCTGTCGGAAGAGCAGGTTCCGATCATGACCCAGGCCGACAGCCTGCTGCAGGCGGGCCCCAACGCCTACGGCAAACCCACCGCCGCGCTCAATATTCTGCGCGAAACCATCATGGGCCGCGAGCTGTTCGACTTCGCTTTCCGGGAATACGCGCGCCGCTGGAAGTTCAAGCGGCCCACGCCGGCGGATTTCTTCCGCACCATGGAAGAGGCGTCGGGCGTGGATCTGGACTGGTTCTGGCGCGGCTGGTTCTACACCACCCGCCATGTGGATATTTCGCTGGACCGCGTGTACGAAATGCGCCTGGACACCGAAGATCCCGATGTGGATTTCCCGCGCCTGCGCGAAATGGAGCAAGCCGAACCGCCTTCGGTGTTCGTGGAGCGCAACCGCGAGGAAGGCAGGCGAACCTGGGTGGAGAAAAACCCCGATGTTCGCGACTTCTACGACAGCAACGACGAATTCACGGTCACCAATGTGGAGCGCGATCGCTACCGGCAGCTCCTCGACGGCCTGGAGGCCGAGGAGCGCGCCGCGCTGGAAAGGGCGGTGGACGAGGACCTCAACTACTACATCCTGGAGTTCTCCAATCCCGGCGGGCTGGCCATGCCGATCATTCTTCAGGCGGAGTACGAAAGCGGCGCCAAGGAGAATATCCGCATGCCGGCGGAAATATGGCGGCGATCACCCCATCATCTCAAAAAGCTGCTGGTGAAAGCCGACAAAATCCGCGCCTTCGTGGTCGATCCTTTGCTGGAGACCGCCGATGCCGATATCGAGAACAACCATTATCCGCGGCGCATCATTCCGGCGCGGATCGAAAGCTATAAGGCGCCGGAAAGCCTGAATCTGGCGGAGCGCGACATCATGCACAACATCACCATCGAACCGAACCTGGAAGCTAGCGAATAAGCGGCGCCAGCCCCTTTCGGCCTTCGGCATCGACCGTTTTGGATGCAGCCTTGGACGGCGCGCGACGGCGTTTGCGGCGATTCGCGCGGGCGCCATCGGATCGTTCCTTCGCAACCCGCTTGAGCAGCTTGCGGTCCACGCCGCCGGTCACGTACTGGCCGTTGAAGCACGACACGTCGAAACCGGTGATTTCCGCGTGGCGGAAATTGACCGCGGATATCAGATCGCCCAAGTCCTGGTAAATCAGCCGGTCGGCGCCGATCCGCTCGCGCACCTCCTCCTCGCTGCGCTCGGAAGCGATCAGCTCCCCGGGCGCCGGCATGTCGATGCCGTACACGTTCTGGTAGCGCACCGGCGGAGCGGCCGATGCGAAATACACCTTCTTCGCGCCGGCCTCGCGGGCCATTTCCACGATCTGCCGCGAAGTGGTGCCGCGCACAATGGAATCGTCCACCAGCAGCACGCTCTTGCCCTTGAATTCCAAGCTGATGGGATTGAGTTTCTGACGCACCGAACGGTCGCGCTGGGCCTGGCCCGGCATGATGAAAGTGCGGCCGATGTAGCGGTTCTTGATAAAGCCTTCGCGGTACTTGACGTTCAGCCGGGTGGCCACTTCCATGGCGCTGGTGCGGCTGGTGGACGGAACCGGGATGACCACGTCCACATCGCCGGGATCGATTTCGCGCAGCATCTTGTCCGCCAAGCGCTCGCCCATTCTCAGCCGCGCCTTATGGACCGAAATCCGATCCATCAGCGAGTCCGGGCGGGCGAAATACACATACTCGAAGATGCAGGGCGTGTAATGCTTGCGGGCCGCGCACTGCCGGGTCGCGGCCTCTTCGCCGTAGCCGAAGAACCAGGCTTCTCCCGGCAACACGTCGCGCACCAGTTCGAAGCCGAGCTGCTGCAAAGCGACGCTCTCGGAAGCCACCAGGTACTCGGGCCCCTCCTTGCCCTCCCGGCGCCCAACCACCAGCGGCCGGATCCCGTACGGATCGCGGAAGGCCACCAGCCCGTATCCCAGAATGAAGCAGACCACCGAGTAGGCGCCCTTGCAGCGCTTGTGAACCCCGCGAACCGCCCGGAACACCGCCTCGGCATCCATCGAACGGCGCGAGGTGCGCAGCAACTCATGCGCAAACACGTTGAGCAGCAGCTCGCTGTCGGAACGGCTGTTGAGATAGCGGCGGTCGCGCATGCGCATTTCCTGCGCCAGGTCGTGGGCGTTGGTGAGATTGCCATTGTGGGCCAGCGCAATCCCGTACGGACTGTTCACGAAAAACGGCTGCGTCTCGGAGTTCTTGTCCGAACCCGCAGTGGGATAGCGCACATGCCCCAGGCCGGCGGCCCCCCGCAGGTTGCGCATGTGCCGGGTGCGGAAGGTCTCGCTCACCAGCCCGCGGGCCCTGCGCTTGCGGCAAATGCCCTCGTCGTCGGTCGCCATGCCCGCCGCGTCCTGCCCGCGATGCTGGAGCATGATCAGGGCATCGTAGATTTCCTGGGCCGCCAAGCCCTGGCTCATCACGCCAACGATCCCGCACATCACTGGCCTCCCAAAGCTCTGAGAAGCAGATCAAGGGCATCGCTGACCGGCTCCAGAAAACGCCGGCTCAGCGAGTTGCTTATCCAGCTGTCCGGCCCGACATGTATGCACAAAAGCAGAAGACCACCTGCCATCAGCCAGCCTTTGGCGGCACCCAATAATATGCCGAGAGCACGATTCGCGGAAGCGAGCACGCTGCCTTCCACGGCTCTGGACAACAGTCCCGAGAGGGTGGTTCCGGCAAGCAGCACCGCGATCAGCAGCCCCAAGCGCGCGCTCCACAGCGCAATCGAGTTGGCGACTTCCGGGCCGCGGAAGATCGCGGAGGCAAGCGGGTTGCTGGACAGCCACCCCTCGATTTTGCCGGGCAGGCCGGGAAAGGCAATGGCCAAAAGCAGGTCGCCAAATGCGAACGCCAGAAAAATTGCCCCCGCCCAGGCGGCCAGGTTCAGCGCGGCGCCCAAAAACCCGCGCTGCATTCCGCGATAGCCGGCCCAAAGCAGAATCACCAGCGCAATCCAGTCGAAAGGACTCACGGCGCGGGCGCCTCCCAGCCGGTGATAAAGGAGGGGCGCCCCTGCAAGGCGAGCTGCGCCTTGGCCGACTGCGCGTCGTCGCGGTTCGTAAACGGACCCACGCGAACGCGGTAGAGGGCGTTGCCTTGCTCCGTGGCGGCGGCAATCCTCACGTTATAGCCCTGCTCCCGGCACCAGTCGGATAAAGCCGCCGCATTGCCGCGCTTAGCGAAGCTCCCCAACTGCACGCCCCACTGACCCGCCGCGGGTCCGGCCGGCTCCACTGCTGAGCGGGAGCTCGATAACGGAGTTCCGAAAGACTTGGCAGGCTGCGGCGGATGGGGCGCCGACCCCGGAGGCACCCGCTGGGCTGCGGCGCGCGGGCCGGGCGACCGACGGCCTGCTTGCGATTCGCCCGCGATACCCGGTTGGGCGGGCTGAAGCGCGATGTGGGCCGCAGGATTTCGGGAATCCTCTTCGTCCGGCATGCGGCCGCTGTCCCGCGGGCCGATTACCAAGGCCAGAATCACGAGTAGGCCCACCAGAACCCCCCCGCCGACCAGCCGCTCAAGCACCGGCGATTGCATCCCCTGCGATTATAAGCCGCGAGCGCCCGCAACAGCGCCGCGCGCCGACTTCATGCGCCGATGGCGAACCCCAGCCAGTCGGCCGCAGTTGGCTCCGAGGGCCAGGCCCGCCCCCACGTAGCGATGGGGGGCGTCTCGCTCTCCCCTGACTCGGGATGCCTTCGCTCCCGGGGTCGGAGCGGGGCGCAACCCCGCTCTCAGGATCAGGGCGTGTTAGCACTACGCGCTAGTCGACGGCTTCCTCGCCGCTCGCTTCGGCGGACTCTTGCTCGGCTGCGGTCGCCTTCGCGGCTTCTTCCCTGAACAGCTCGTCCAATCGGAGTTGCAGATCGTTGCCGCGCAGGTTCCGACCGACCGTGATGCCGTCGGTGCTGACCAGGAAGCTGGCCGGGATGGCGTTGACGCGATACATCTTGGCCACGGGGCTATCGAATGCGAGTTCGTCCGACACGTTGAGCCACTCAATGTTGTAGTCGTCCTCCGAGGCCTGGCGCCAAGCCTCGCGTTCGTCGTCTAGATTGAAGGCGAGGATCTCGAATCCCTGCTCCCTGAATCGCTCGTATGCCGCCTTTAGGTGAGGAATCTCGGCAATGCACGGCCCGCACCAAGAAGCCCAGAACTCGACCAGAGTGAACTTGTTCCTGGCCACGACATTGAAGAGGCGGATTTCCTCGCCGGACAGGTCGTTGGCCGTGAAGTCGCGGATCGCGTCGGCCAGTTCCTCGACGCGTTTGGCGGTGAACACCTTGAGCAACTGCACCGTCAGGTTCTCGCCCAGCAGGGACTCCAGTTCCTCCATGACCTTCACCTGCTCCTCGTCCTCACCGTCCTGCCAGGCGGCCCGCAGCGCAAGCAGTCGGGCAATCGGATCCTCATACTCAAGATAGATGACGCGCAGGGATTCGTTTGCCGCTTCGCCGGGTTCATCCAGCGCGGCGCGAATCATCTCGTTGTAGTCGCCGCCGCTGAAGGTGAGAGCGTCCGTGGCGGAATCCCACAGGACCTCGTGCTCACCGCCGGGCTCCGCGATACCGCGCACCCGGAACTCGTCGGCCTTCGCGCCGGCCAGCAGGTTCAGTTCGATGAGCAGGGGCTCGGATAGCGGAATCTTCATCGTGGCTTCGCCGTCCTGAATGATCGCGATGCCCAGCACCTCGAAGCCCGCGTCGGTTCGCGGGTCGGCGTAGCCGATTTCAATCAGCTCGCCTTCGAACTTGTTCAGGCCGCTGGCCGTCACCGTGATGTCGCTTTCCGCCGCCAGCGCCGCGCTTGCGGCCAAGCACAAACCGAATAACAGATGTTTTTTCATGGTCGTTCTCCCTAGTGGGAGTTTATCTTGCGTTTCGTTTGATGGAGGATCAGGGGATGGCCATTGCGACGGCCTAGCCCGGATATTGCATGAGCAAGGTGGGCAAGGCTTAAGTTTCTCGATAAAATACAGTGTGTTAGAGCACTATCGGGAGACACCTTGCCCATGACGG
>JAPYNE010000013.1 GCA_028285945.1 Candidatus Foliamicus numerosus
CCTGCAAAGCGGGTCTGGCGAAGACCTTCCATCCGAGAAATGCGAATCGATGGAGCCACTGCAAGTGGCTCGGGGCAGGGTCGCATTCTCGAAAGTGCCAATTACAACCTTAATCCACAGTGCAGCTATTATCCGTACCATGCGCTCTGTGATTCCTGACCCGCGAATCAGCGTTCGCGGCAGGCAAACATCATTCCCAATGTGAAGAAAGCGCCCGGGGGCATTGCGCGAGAAAGCCGAGCCGCAGTTATGCAGCAGGGATTCAAGGCATAAATCAACACGCCCGCTATTACTCATTTGCGGGCTGGCGCGCCGGCTTTGTCGTTGCGGATCGCTAAGGCGGCGGGGGAGAGGAGAGGAAGGCTTGGAGGCGGGCGGCGAGGGCGGCGGCGTCCCTGATCTGGCATTCCCATACGACCAGCACCTCCCAGCCTCGTTCGCGCAGCGCGGAGTAGTTCTCCGCGTCGCGCACGATGTTCCGGTCTAGCTTGGCGTTCCAGTAGTCCCGGTTCGATTTGGGGCGGCGGTTGGCGGGGCAGTCCGGGTCGTCGTGCTGGTGCCAGAAGCAGCCATGCACCATGATGATTTTGCCCAGCCGCGGAAAGGTCATGTCCGGGCGACCGGGCAGGTCTTTGCGGTGCAGGCGGTAGCGGTAGCCCATTGCATGCACCATCCGCCGCACCCGCATTTCTGGCTGGGTGTCCTTGCCGCGGATGCGCGACATGATTTCGCTGCGCCGCTCGGCGCTTACGGTGTCGATCATTTTGTCGCTGTGCTCGTTCCCGTCCCCAACTTCGGTCCGGTGCAAATATAAAGGCTGCGGTCGGAAGAACCCGAACCGGACTTGGCTCAAGGCCAGGCAAAGGACGCCTTCGCTCAGGCCCATGTCGCATTGAACAAGGCGCCAACTGTTCGGGATCAGACACATGCGGGACCGGGGCCGAGACGACGGAGGGACAGTTGCGGCGTGGCTTGCGCGCCGCCTACACTTGCGGGTCTGATGGCGGATTTCGATGTGATCGTGATTGGCGGTGGGGTGAACGGCTTGGCCTGCGCCGCCACGCTCGCGCGCGAGGGATTGAGCTGCTGCGTGTTGGAGCGCAACCACTACGTGGGCGGCGGCGCGGTCACGCGCGAAGTCACGCTGCCGGGATTCCGGCACGACCTGTACGGGTCCTCGCACGTATGGATTCACTGCAATGACGATTTCAAGGCCATTCAGCCTGAACTCGAGCGCCACGGATTGAAATACATCCAGCCGGAGGAGCACATCACCGGCCATCCGGACCGCAGCGGCGGCCCGGGCATCGTGGTTTATAAAAGCGTGGAGCGCACTTGCGAGTCCATCGCCGCCTACTCCCCGGCCGATGCGCGCCGCTATGCCTCCATCTGCGCGGACTTCGAGCAGATCCGCGAGGGCTTCATCAAGGCCTTCTTCTCGCCGCCGGCGCCGCCGAGCACGCTGCCGCGCGCCTTGGAGCGGAGCGTGGACGGCCTAAAGCGCCTGCGGGAGTTCTCCATGTCGGCCCGCGCCTGGGTGGAAGCCAACTTCGAGAACGATTTCGTGCGGGCGATGATGCTGAACTGGGCGCTGGCGCCGCAGATACTCCCGGACCAGGAGGGCGCGGGGCAGTCTTTCTACATCATGATCCCGGCCGTTCATCATTACGGCCAAGCGATCCCCGAAGGCGGGAGCCAGCAGCTGCCCAAGGCGATGGCGGCCTTCCTGGAAGGCAATGGCAGCCGGGTGATGACATCGTCTCCGGTCGAGCAGATCGTCGTGGAGCAGGGCCGGGCCTGCGGCGCGCGCCTTGAGTCCGGCGAAACGCTGCGCGCGAGGCGGGCGGTCGTGTCCGGGCTGGAGCCGCGCCAGACTTTCCTGCGACTGCTGGATAACGATTGGCTGGACGACGGATTCCTGGAAATGGTGCGCGGCTATTCCTTCGGCAGGATCACGGTTTGCCGAATGCATCTGGCACTGAAGGAACCGCCGCGCTTCGCCAACGGCGAGGCCATGAGCCGCTGCGCCTTCCACCGCATGGCCGACAGCATGCCGCAGCTATTGAAGTTCTACGGCGAGCTGGCCATGGGCCTGCCGCCTTCGGACCCGTTTTTGTGGTCGGCCTGCTGGACGCTGCTTGATCCGACGCGGGCGCCGGACGGGCAACATACCCTGATATTTGATACCTTCGTTTCCAATCATCTTGCTAATGGGCGCACTTGGGGCGAAATCGGCGAAGGCTATGCGCACGATGTGCTGCTGCCCAAACTGCGGCAATACGCGCCCAATATCGGCGGCGACAACATTCTCGGTGAGCATGTGGAAACCGGCGAGAGCTTGGAGCGCGCCAATCCGTCGTTCGTTGAAGGAACCACCAACGGGGGCGAACGGATCGCTTCGCAGCTCGGCTATTTCCGACCGTTTCCGGGCTATGCGCATTACCGTTCCCCGGTGCAGGGCCTTTACATGACCGGCCCGCACTGCCATCCCGGCGGGGGGATCTCGGCCATGGGCACGATCACGGCGCGGGTCATGCTGGACGACTTCGGCATCCGCGAGGCGGACTTCTGGTGAGCATCACCTGCCGTTCCGATCCTATTCCGGTCGCTGGCGCGCCGGTTGAAACACCCCTCCCTTCCAGGAGACGCATGAATCCATCCATGGAGCTTGGTTCCGCCCTGCGCGCCAAGCCATTGGCGCACAGTGGCTCCAACACTCCTGGAAGGGAGGGATGTCTCAACCGGCGAAACCTGGGAGATAGAGAAAGTTTGTGGTTTTATTGGCGCTAGCTAAGGTAACCGGAGGGAGGGAGTTCCCCCTCTGCAAAGATGAAATGCCTTCGCGCTAGTCGCTTCGTGCGGGAATTTATTTAAGGAGAACGCGATGAGCAGGATCGAGAAATACACGGCCATGGTGATCCAGCCGCACGTGGTGGTGGCCGAGAACCGCGACGGCATCCGGCGCAACCTCGACCGGGCGCTGAACATGATCGACTTCGGCGTGGGCTACTTCTGGGAGCTGCCGGTGAAGCTGGTGGTGCTGCCGGAGTACTTTCTGCAAGGCGTGACCACGCCGGGCAAGGGCGAGCACGGCATCGACAGCTTTATGAAAAAGGCGATCACTTTCGATGGCCCGGAGATGCGCGCGCTCGGCGACAAGGCCCGCGAATACGGCCTCCATATCGCTGGCGGCGGCGTGGTGGAGCAGGTGCCCGAGTTTCCGGACCGCTGGTTCAACGCAGCCTTCATTATCGGGCCTTCCGGCGACGTGATCCTGCGCTACCACAAGTGGCATGTCCCCGCCAGCATCGGCCTCGGCAGCAGCCCGCACGACCTGCTTGATGCCTACCGCGAAGTGTTCGGCAACGATATCAAGGACTTGTTCCCGGTGGTCGATACCGAAATCGGCAAGCTGGGCACCATGACCTGCCACGACGGCTGCACGCCGGAGGTTTCCCGCGCGCTGGGCTACAACGGCTGCGAAGTGCTCTGCCATCCCACCGCGCTCCAGGAAATCGAGGGCGTGAGCGAGCCGTGGGATTTCTGGACCTTCACCCGCCGCACCCGCGCCCACGACAACATGTGCTACCTGCTGGGCTCGAACTGGGGCACGGTCGATTACGACTACTACCCCAAAGCCTTTTGTCCCGGCGGCTCGTTCATCATCGACTACACCGGCATGATGCTGCGCCATGCCAACTATCCGTCCGAGCAGGTGATCGGCGCCACTATCGACATCGAGGCGCTGCGCGAGCATCGGTCGCGCTGCGGCCATAACTGCTGGGTGGATGTGCGCACCGAGGGCTTCAAGCAGATCTACGAGAACCCCATCTACCCGCCCAACCAGTTTCCGCCCGGCAAGCCGCCGCGCACGCTGGCGGACAAGATGGGGCCGCTGGATGCCGTGTTCCGCGATCTCTACGGGCGCGGCCAGTTCATGCCGCCCGCCGGGATGACGGCGGAGGACATGCCCAAGCAGCACCGCCAGCGCGTGCGCGCCGCGCAGGATCGCGGCACGTTGAAGAAGAGCGGCTGATGCCGCGCTGCGTTTATGTTCGCGTTCGCGTGATCGGCTATGGCCGGGAGGTTGGCGCATGCGCGTGAAGAGCGATCTGGCAGACTTGCAAATCAAGCTTGGAGGCATCCGCCGCGAGGGCGACGAGCTGGTGGTCGATAGCGCCCCGGAGAGCAGCATCGACGCGCGCATCCGCGTTGACGCTTCCGAAGCCTGCGGCATTCTTGACAAAATGCTGAGGTCGGGGGCTGTGTGGGGGTTTCTGCTCCGCCTGCCCTTTGCGCGGCGGATCAAGGCCGCTCGCTCGCGCCGGAAGCGGGTGCCTGCCGCCCCCGGCACGAACGCAGAAGCCTCCGCTTCCGTTGCCCACGACAATCCCGCTTGGCGCGCGAGGCGCGAGAGCACCGGCCTCAACAAGCCTTGGTAGCCAACCCGCATCGTGCAATATGCGTGAAAACTAGGAAGGCAACAAGCAGCTTGGTGCAATATGCGGGCTAGAGGTCTTTGCGCCACCCTCTCTTGGGGGAGCGTCGGCGGCAGGAGCCGCCGCCGAGCCCCATGGATGGGTTTATGCGTCTCCCCCAAGAGAGGGTGGCGCAAAGGCCGGAGGACCGGCAAAGCCGCAGCTCGCGGCGACTGCCCGCGAGCTCTTGCTGCCACTAAAAGGGGCGCTGCAAAGGCCGGAGGACTGGCAAAGCCGCAGCTCGCGGCGACTGCCCGCGAGCTCTTGCTGCCACTAAAAGGGTCGCTGCAAAGACCGGAGGACTGGCAAAGCCGCAGCTCGCGGCGACTGGCCGTGAGTTCCTGCTGCCACTAAAAGGGGCGCTGCAAAAGCCGGAGGACTGAGGATAGGCGGATGGCAAGAATTCTGGGATTCGGCGAGATCATGCTGCGGTTGTCCACGCCCCGCGGCGAGGTGCTGGGCGGCGCCCGTTCGCTCGATGTGGCCTTTGGCGGCGCGGAGGCCAACACCATCGTTGCGCTGGCCGGCTTCGGGCACGATGCAGCGTTTCTGACCTGTCAGCCGAATAACGACTGGGGTCGCAGAAGCGCCGCCATGCTGGCGGCTTGCGGGGTTCGGGCCGATACTCTATACATGGACGACGCGCGAATCGGAACGTATTTCCTGGAGACGGGCGTTGGGCATCGGGGCGGCCGCATCATCTACGACCGCAAGAACTCGGCTTTCGCATGCCAGGACTGGGGTGGCGTGGACTGGCCGACGCTATTGAAGGGCGTGGGCCGCCTGCACCTGAGCGGCATCACGATGGCGATTTCCGACTCCGCCGCCGATGCCTGCGAGGCGGCGGCCCGGGCGGCGCGCGAGGCTGGCTGCGGCGTGTCGTTCGATGCCAACTACCGCAGCGCGCTGTGGGCCGACACGCGGGACTTCGGCGCCGCCTGCCGCCGGATCGTGGCGCTGGCGGATGTGGTGTTTTGCGGCTGCCGGGAAATCCGCTGGATCATCGACCTGCCGCGCCCCGATGAACGGTCGTCCGATCCCGCGCACGGCTTTCATCTGCTCAAGCCGGTTGCTCCGAACATGAACTGGCTGGCAGGCACCCTACACGATCAGGACGAGAGCGGCGCGCCCAAACTTGGAGGTTTCCTCGCCAGCGGCGAGGACTCCGTCCGGCTTGAGCCACGCGGCTTGGGCCAAGTTATCGACCGGGTGGGCGGGGGCGATGCCTTTGCCGCCGGCATTCTGCACGGATTGGCGGAGGGCTGGCAGGCACAGCAAACCTGCGAATTCGCGCTCGCCGCCGCCGCCTTCAAGCACACCATCTTCGGCGACCAGCTGCGCGCCTCCGCCGCCGAAGTGCGGCGTTGCGGCGCCCGAGGCGGCGCCGTCTCCCGCTAAAGCTCGGCTGACACGTGGGGTTCCCCTGCGGCGCGTTGATCCCGCCTTTCCCCGCCCCCTCTTCTTCCGGGAGAGGCATGACTATTTGAAGCTTGACTTGGAAGGTCAAGAACCCATCCATGGAGCTTGCTACGGTGTGCGCGCCAAGCGATTGGCGCGTACTGCCCCCGATACTCCCGGAAGGAGGGGTCGGGGAAAGGCGGAGGCGGCAGAGGCTTTGCGCGCCTCGCTTTGGCATGCGGGAGCGATTGGAACCGTAGTCGTAAGGAGATGCCAATGCGCGGCGGAAGGCTTTCCTCGATTTCGCGAGGCGTGCGCTACCTTAAGCTAACCAGCACCTCGTTTCGGCGCAGCTGCGGGATGGTCCATGGCGGGTTGTAGCCCGCCACCCACCAATCGCCCTCGTGCTCCAAGCCGCGCTCGTCCAGCCACGCGGCCAGTTTCCGGCGATGCTCTTCGGCGGCCTTGTCGCGCAACAAGCCGCTGAAGCGAACGCTGGCCACCCGGCGAGGCGCCACGTCGCGAATCTTCACCATGGCGTTGGTGGGCACGGGCGCCGTTTCTTTCGTATAGCCCTCGGGCAGAACGAAGGCCATCGACCAGCTGCGGATATCGTCGCCAGCCAGCCGTCTGCCATTGGCTTCGCCTGAATCTCCGCCGGGGCTCAAAAGCACCGGCGCGGTCATCTCAATTTTCCGCTTGCCCTCGTTGGCGCCAGAAATGTAGCGCACCAGCCAACGGAACCCCACCCGGCTGGTGCCATCGAAATCCCGCGGCACCACCACTTCCGCCACCGCATAGGCATCGTAATCGCGCACCTGAAAATCGCCGTCCTCAATCACGACGCGAAAAGCCGGCTCCTCCGCCGCCTTCCCCCCCACGACCGAACAAGCCGCCACCGACATCGCCGTCACCATGCCAACCAGACTTCCCCAAAGAGACCTGCGCCGTTTCCGTGCTCCCCTTCGAGGCTCATTCGCCGAAAAGGCACGATCAGGCGCAGAAGTCTTCATAGCCGCATCCTCAACCTCACTCAACTACCTTACAACAATATACGCCTGCCATTGCCCGACCGGATTCACTCGCTCGCCCGACTTTATGTGACTATGGCCATGACCCGAATTATTAGCGACATCGTTGATCCAATGCCTGCGAAGTGGTTCAAGGGCACCAATTGTCACGAGGAGAAGCTATTTTGATACTCCTCGACACGGATACCGCTTACTCAGCGGCCTGAAGGAGTCATTGGAACCACTGCTGAAACGAATTTAAGAAAGATTCTTGACGCTACCTAGCGGGATACGCACGTTAGTTCTTCCAAGTGTAATAGATCGCGGCATCAAAACGTCGTTCGGGGCTTAGCAAGTGGTGTCCACCGTTGAGGATCAGGCTCTTTAATACTTCCGCC
Organism: Candidatus Foliamicus numerosus; assembly: GCA_028285945.1. GTDB lineage: Bacteria > Pseudomonadota > Gammaproteobacteria > Steroidobacterales > Foliamicaceae > Foliamicus > Foliamicus numerosus. The sequence goes on from JAPYNE010000013.1 coordinate 7,285, forward strand.
GAGAAAAAGGGTCGCACCAGACGAGGATGTCGAAGATACGCCCATGTTCGGCTTCCGCTCACAGAAAAAGACTTGTCGGTTTGATTTCCTAAGGACATCCCTCCATAAACCTGCCCGTAACGCAATCTGCCCTCAGTCAAAAGCGAATAAAGACAGCGGATATGTCGAGCAGCTTCGCGCAAAGAACGGCTAACCTGGTTTTGCCTCGGTGTCTCGTTTTGTGCAATGTCCAGCGGCAACTTCGCAATTGCTAAATTGGACCAGAAGAACACGTCCAAGCATCTACTGGCGAGGCGAGCCTGCTTGCCTTCTGTCTTCCAAATGGGTTGCATGAGGTAGGGTTTCTGGAACTCCTGTAGCGTCTCAAAAGCAGAGGTCAAAGACGACAAGATTTCGTTTCTGTGGCTGCTCACCTCACTGACATTGTTCCAATCCTGAATTCTCTCGTTGATGTTCCGCACGGCGGCATGCAGTTTCTGGCGCACACCGGGAGAATTGACAACTTCATCAAACAGGCTGAGCAGGGCGTACGCGGAACTTACCGGTCGAACCACTAACTCCGCCGACCATTCGTTTTCATCTTTTGTGTATGTTGAACTGTCTGGAACGACCGTCAGCTTAATTTCAATGGGCGTGCGGCACTCTCCTTCTTTCTCTTTGGTAACTACGTCTATCGGCGGCAATTCATCGCTACAGTAGCCTTGGTAAGGCTGAAAAGTTGATTCGAATTCAAAACGAATATCCTTTCCGTTGCTCCCGGTCCCGAATGCGTCCTCAATTGTTATTCCAATGTCGCTTGTCGAAGTAGTCATCTCGTTTACCGTTACGTAAAGCGGTCTTATGGCGTTGTCGCGCATATAGCAACAAAGGGCGATTGGAAACGTTGAATTAAACTCGTTCTTGCCCCACAGGTTCCTGCCGCTGCGATTTGAGTTGACGATCCCGTAAAGACCGGGCTCCGATGAAACTGTCACAGGAGAGTTTGGGCCACGCCCTGCGCCACAAAACGCCCCATTTCAGCAGGCACGGCATTTCCGACCAGTTGTTCAGAATCGGTCTTGGCACTGTGCGGCTTCCATTTCCAGCTCTTGGGAAAGGTCTGAATACGGCTTCGCTCGTATGTGGTCAGGGGACGCACCGAGGCAACAGGAGCCGTATCTAAGGGGTGCCCCCGGTAATTCGGGGGCACGGGGCGGTTTACACCCCGAATGGTAGGTGATGGCTCGTCGATGGAAAATACCCCACGACGGGAGTAGTTCCTTGGATGGCGGTAGTAATGCTCAATGTCAAGCTCATCTTCCATGTAATCGCGCACTGTAAGCCGTTTTGTGGACAATGCGGCGCAAAAGTACTCAGCTAGATCATGCAATGACCGGCCTGAGTCCGGCTTCCACGCGACATGGAAGAACCGCTTCCGAATCTGTGGCGCTCCGCACAAGCTGGCATCCAATACGGTCTGAAAGGAATCATAGCCGTGTTGTGCTAACTTCCGATGAGCGTTTCTGAAAGTGCCGCTGGCACGTGCGCGCGGCACGTTTTCCATAACCACGATTTTGGGATTACATCCAACCACTATTGAGGCGAAGGCCGAAGTCAGATCAGCGTTCTTTCCCTCCCGACGCTTTCCGGCACTGGAAAAATCCTGACAAGGCGGACCTCCAATGATGATGTCGGGTTTATATCCGCTTATGTGGTCGATCGCCTCGTTCACGTTCAACAAATCAAACTTGTGAACCGCATGCTCGAAGTTCAGGCGATAGCAGTCGATTGCCGGCCTCCAGCAATCGTAGGCCGCGATCACAGGGAACCCAACTCGCTCAAATCCCAGACTTAAGCCGCCAGCTCCGGCAAATAGATCGACCACCCTAGCCTGCCCCGCACGTTGGCAGCCATCCTTCCTCGGGCCGCGTTGATGTCCAAACGACAGGTGGATCTGTTCCTTACTTTGGGCCCCATTAGCGCCCTTTCCATGTGTCTTGACTTGATTTTGGGCCATATTCCCTCAACGCCTCATAAGACAAAAAACATCCGTTCATGTGCCGGAAATTCGTAGTGCGATGAGCAGCGAACCAGTCTAGGAGAGATTTCAAACTTCACTCGCGCACATCCGCAACTGGTGGCGATGTCCTAGCGCCATCCACGAGCTTACGCAGCAACTCTAGCACAATTAGTAGAGGGCGCTACCAGTGCCAGAGAGTGCCGTCTTCGAGGCGGTTGACGGGGAGGGAGGCGGGGCGGTAGGGGTGCTTCGCGGCGAGCGCCTCGTTGATATCGACGCCGTGGCCGGGGGTTTCGCCGGGGTGCAGGTAGCCGTTGTCGAAGCGCCAGGCGCGGGGGAACACGGCATCGGTTTCCGGCGTGTGGCGCATGTATTCCTGGATGCCGAAGTTGGGCACGGACAGGTTGAAGTGGAGCGCGGCGCCCATGCTGACGGGCGACAGGTCGGTGGCGCCGTGGCAGCCGGTGCGGACCTGGTGGAGCGCGGCCAGCGCGGCGATTTGGCGCAGGTGGGTGATGCCGCCGGCGTGGGTGACGGTGCAGCGGATGTAGTCGATGAGCTGGTTCTCGATCAGGTCTTTGCAGTCCCAGATGGTGTTAAAGATTTCGCCCACCGCTAGCGGAGTCGTCGTGTGCGAGCGGATCAGCTTGAACGACTCCTGGTTTTCGGCGGGCGTGGGGTCTTCCATCCAGAACAGCGCATAGGGTTCCAGCGCCTTGCCCAAGCGTCCGGCTTCGATGGGCGTGAGGCGGTGGTGAACGTCGTGCAGCAGGTGCGGTGTGAATCCGTATTCCTTGCGCAGGGCGGAGAACAGTTCGGGCACGGAGTTGAGGTATTTTTCCGACGACCAGACGTTCTCCTCGGGCACCGCAGCGCCCGCCGGTTCGTAGAACATCTTGTCCTTGCCGACGCCGTAAGTGCCTGGCAAGCCGGGCACGCCGCACTGGGCGCGCACGGCCTTGTAGCCGAGCTTCAGGTAGCGGCCCACTTCCTCCACGGTGGCGGCCACGTCTTCGCCGTTGGCGTGGCCGTAGCAGAGCACGCCGTCGCGGCTTCGCCCGCCCAGCAATTGGTAAAGCGGCATCCCGGCGGCTTTGGCCTTGAGGTCCCACAAGGCGGTATCGACGGCGCCGACGGCGGTCATCGTGACCGGCCCGCGCCTCCAGTAGGCGCCGCGATAGAGGTATTGCCAAGTGTCCTCGATGCGGGCCGCGTCGCGTCCGGTCAGCGTGGGGATGACGTGGTCGTTGAGATAGCTGACGACCGCCATCTCCCGGCCGTTGAGGGTGGCATCGCCCAGGCCGTGCAAGCCATCTTCGGTGATGATCTTGAGCGTGACGAAGTTGCGCCCCGGACAGGTGGCGATCACGCGGGCCTCGGCGATGCGCGGCATCAGTTCGCCGCCGCCGTCATTGTCATGCGGGCCTCGGCAAGACCGCCTATTGTTGCCGCGCAGGCCCTGGCAATCCGCGTCATCGGCGCGCTCCCGCCGCCCGGACCCGGGGCTGGCGCCGCTGCCTTTGCTGCAGGCGCTTCGGCAGTCGGCGGCATCAATCCATCCTCGCCATGATCGACTTGGTTTCCATGTAGAGCTTCAGGCCCTCCAAGCCGTGCTCGCGGCCCCAGCCGGACTGCTTGTAGCCGCCGATAGGCATTGAAAGTTCAGGGATGCCATGCGAGTTGATCCACACGATGCCGGATTCCAGCCGCTCCGCAATCGCATGGCCGCGGGCCAGGTCGCGGGTCCAGACGCTCGCCGCCAACCCGTAGCGGCTTTGATTGGCCAGACGGACGGCCTCCCGCTCCGTCTCGAAAGGCGCTATCGTCACCACCGGGCCGAACACCTCTTCGCGGGCAATCCGCATCTTTTCGCCAGCATCGGCGAAAACGGTCGGCGGATAGAAGAAGCCGTTGCCGTGAATCGGTTCGCCACCGGTCACAAGCTGCGCGCCCTCGCTGACCCCGGACTCCACCAGCGCATGCACCGACTCGCGGTGCGAGGCGCTGATCAGCGGGCCCATCTCCGAGGCCGGGTCGAGGCCAGGGCCCAGCTTGAGTCCACGCGCGGCTTCCGCTAGGCCGTCGAGCACATCCTGATAAACGCCCGCTTGGGCGTATATCCGCGAACCGGCCACGCACACCTGTCCGGCGCCGGCAAAAATCGCATCGGCGGCTCCGGCAACAGCCTGCGGCAAGTCGGCATCGTCGAAGATCAATACCGGCGACTTGCCGCCTAATTCCAGCGAAAGCCGCTTCAGGTTGCCGCGCGCATCCTCCAGCAACTGCTTGCCGACTTCGGTGGAGCCGGTGAACGCCACCTTGTTCACCTGCGGATGGCGGGCCAGGTGTTGCCCCAGCTTTCCGCCGGGGCCGGGCAATACGCTCACCACGCCTTCGGGCACTCCGGCTTCCAGCAGCAGCTGCCCCAAGCGGAGCGCCGTAAGCGGCGTTAGTTCCGCAGGCTTGAGCACGCAGCTGCAGCCGGCCGCCAGCGCCGGCGCCAGCTTCCAAGCGGCCATCACCAGCGGCCCGTTCCAAGGCACGATCTGCGCCGCCACCCCCACCGGCTCGTGCCGGATCAGCCCCTGAAAGCGCTGGCCGGGCACGGACGGATCGAAGGTGGCCCCGGGCAGCTTGGTACACCAGCCCGCGTAATAGCGGAACGTTTCGGCGGCGTGGGGCACCTCGCCGTGCAACGCCGCCGCATACAGCTTGCCGCCGTTGAGCGTTTCCAGCTCCGCAAGCATCCGCGCATCGCGTTCGATCAACTCCGCCACGCGCAGCAGCACACGCTGCTTATGCGCGGGCGTTTGCCTGCTCCAGCGCCGGTCGAGGAAGGCGGCGCGAGCCGCAGCCACCGCGTCGTCCGCCTGCCCTGCGGATGCGGGCGCAACCCGCGCTATTTCTCTGCCCGTGGCTGGATCAAGGATCGGCTCCGGCTCCGCGCCGTCTCCTGGCACCCAGCGTTCTCCCGCCAACACACGGTGATTTGCGCCAAGAAAATCTTGCGCCGCCTGCGACACTTCGTGCAGGTGACTCACAAGGCTCCGCCTCAACGCCCCTTGGTGCAATATGCGGGCTAGGAGTTAGTCCTTGGGCAGCCAGTTCATCATTTTGCGGAGGTTGGCGCCCACGGCCTCGATGGAGTGGGCGGCGGTTTTAGCGCGCAATTCGTGCAGGCGCGGCTCGCCGTTCTCGAACTCCTCGATCCACTCGCGGGCGAAGGCGCCGGACTGAATCTCCGTAAGCACTTCCTTCATGGCCTTGCGGGCCGCTTCGCCCACCACCCTGGGGCCGCGCGAGTAGTTGCCGTACTCGGCGGTGTCGCTCACCGAGTAGTTCATGCGCTTGAGGCCGCCCTCGTAGTAGAGGTCAACAATCAGCTTGAGTTCGTGCAGCACCTCGAAGTACGCCAGCTCCGGCGGATAGCCCGCTTCCACCAGCGTCTCGAATCCGGCTTTGATGAGTTCCTCGGAGCCGCCGCACAGCACCGCCTGCTCGCCGAACAGGTCGGTTTCGGTCTCGTCTTTGAAGTTGGTTTCGATCACGCCGGCGCGGATGCCGCCAATGCCGTCGGCGTAGCTCAACGCAAGGCCGAGCGCGCCGCCGGTGGAGTCCTGATGCACGGCGGCCAAGCAGGGCACGCCGGCGCCTTGCAGGTACATCCGCCGCACCAGATGGCCCGGGCTCTTGGGCGCCACCATGAACACGTCCACATCCGCCGGCGGCTCGACCTGCCCGTACAGCACGCTGAATCCGTGGCCCACGGCCAAGGCTTGGCCGCCTGCCAGATTGGGCGCCACCGCCGATTCGTAAACGCGGCGATGGTGCTGATCGGGCACCAGCAGCATCACCACGTCGCCCCAGGCCGCGGCCGCTTCCATGTCCATAACGCTCAAGCCTTGAGACGCCGCCTCATCACGCGACGAGGAACCGTCGCGCAGCCCCACCGCCACCTCAATGCCGCTTTCCTTCAGGTTCAGCGCGTGCGCGTGCCCTTGGCTTCCGTAGCCCAGCACCGCCACCTTGCGGCCGCGGATGATGGACGGGTCGGCTTCATAATGAATCTTCATATCCGTTCCCTTAAGCTAGATTGTTCGATGCCCAAACCGTGAGGGCTGGAAACCCTTTCCCGTGCGGGGGCGGGCGGCGCCTTGCGCCGCGTCAGTCCGATCCGCCGTCTGCAGGCTGCGGCGCCCTTTGCATGGCCACGCGCCCGGAGCGCGCCACCTCGTCGATGCCATGCGGCTTCATCAAGTTGACGAATGCGTCCACCTTTTGGGTGGGGCCGACGATCTCCAGCGCCAGGATGTCCGGCGTCACATCGACCACGCGCCCGCGGAAGATCTCGTTGACCTGCAGCACCTCGGCGCGCTTTTCCCCGCGGCAGCGCACCTTGATGATGCACAGCTCGCGTTCGACGAAATCGGTGCCGGTGACATCGTCCACCTCGATGGTATCGACCAGCCGGTTGAGCTGGCGCAGAATCTGCGAGATGACCCGCACGTTGCCGCGCGTCACGATGCATAGGCGCGAAACCGTGGGGTCTTCGGTCACGCCCACGGTCACGCTGTCGAGATTGAAGCCGCGCGCCGAGAACATGTTCACCACCCGGATCAGCGCGCCCATGGAGTTTTCCAGCAGCACGTTGATGATGTGCTGCTGGATATCGGGAGCGGCGCCCGCCTCCACCGGCTCGCCCGCCGCCCGCTTGCGTATGAGTTGCTGCGGCGTGAGCGTAATCGCTTGCTCGCTCATACGAACGTTTCCGGCGCATGCTTGGAAGTAATCATTTCGTCGGACGACTTGCCCACCGGCACCATCGGGAACACCATCTCCTCCTTCACCACGCGGAACTCCATCACCGCCGGCCGGTCGTCCACCGCCCAAGCCTTCTCGATCACGCCATCGACCTGGTCGGTCCGCTCGGCGCGGAAGGCCGCGCAGCGGCTGGCGCGCGCCAGCTGCACGAAATCCGGATTGGTGTCGGTGAGGTCGGTGTGGCTGAAGCGGTTCTCGTGGAACAGTTCCTGCCACTGGCGCACCATCCCTAAGAAGTTGTTGTTCATAATCACAACCTTCAGCGGCACGCCATGCGCCGCGGCCACCGCCAGTTCCTGCGCGTTCATCATGAAGCCGCCGTCGCCGTTAATCGAAATGACCGTTTTGTCGATGCCGTAGGCGCGCAGCCCCAAACCGGCGCCCAGCGCTGCCGGCAGCGAAAAGCCCATGGTGCCTAGGCCGCCTGAGGTGATGTGCGAGCGCGGCTGGGTGTAATTCATGTACTGCGCCGCCCACATCTGGTTCTGGCCCACGTCCGTCACCACCACCGCGTCGCCTCCGGTTTTCGCCCGCAGCCTTTCAAGCACGAATTGCGGGCGCAGCTCGCCATCGTCGGCATAGCTGAGCGGACACTCCTCGCGCCAGCCTTGGATCTTGTTGTGCCAGCGCTTCACCTTTCTGGCGCGCACCAGCGGGCGCAGCGCCTCGAGCACGGGCTTGGCATCGGCGTTGAAGGCGAGATCGGCGTAGATGTTCTTGGAAATGCAGGACTTGTCGATTTCGATATGGATGATGGCGGCATGCGGCGCCCAGCGATCGACCATGCCCGTGACCCGGTCGTCGAAACGCGCCCCCACGGCGATGATGAGGTCGGCATGCTGCACCGCCTGGTTGGCCCACCAGGTGCCGTGCATGCCTAGCATGCCCAGCGACAGCGGATCGTTTTCCGGAAAAGCGCCCAAACCGTGCAGGCTGGTGGTGACCGGAACGTTCAGATGCCGGGCGAACTCCGTGAGCGCCTCGCAGGCGTTGGCGTTGATGGCGCCGCCGCCCACGTAGAGCAAAGGCCTTTGCGCGGACTCGATCATGCGCACTGCGCGGCGCAGGCGCACTTCGTCGCATTCGTGCGGAACCGAATAGCCGCGCATTCGGATCGCGTCGTCGTAGGCGAACACGCCCTCGCTCATCAGCACATCCTTGGGCAGGTCCACCACCACCGGCCCGGGGCGCCCGGTGCGGGCCAGGTGATAGGCCTCGTGGACGATGCGCGGAATGTCCTCCGGCGCGCGCACCAAGTAGTTGTGCTTGGTGATGCTGCGGGTCACGCCCAGCGTGTCGGTTTCCTGGAAGGCATCGTTGCCGATGAGCGGCAACGGCACCTGTCCGGTGAACACCACGATGGGCACCGAGTCCATGAAGGCGTCGGCGATGCCGGTTACGGTGTTGGTGGCGCCCGGGCCGCTGGTCACGAGCACCGTGCCCACTTCGCCGGTGGCCTTGGCGTAGCCTTCCGCCGCATGCGTGCCGCCCTGCTCGTGGCGCACCAGCACATGCTTGAAGTTCGGCTGAACCCGCGCCATCTCGTCATAGACGTGAATGACCGCGCCGCCGGGATGCCCGAACACCACCCGCGCGTCCTCCGCTTCCAGAGCGCGGAGAAAGATCTCCGCGCCCGACATCCTCTTGCCGATATGCTGCTGCACGGCGGCCTTGCCGCGCAGGCGCGCTTGAGGTTCCGCAAGCGCGGCGGCGGTGCTGGCGCTAGACATGGGTCAATTCCTCGTGGCGTGTGGAAGCCTCGCGCGCTTTTTCCTCTTCGGGGCTATGCACGCGCAGGACGGCGCCGGTGGAGGCGCTGGTCACGAAATGCGTGTAGCGCTCCAGCCAGCCGCCCTTGATCTTGGGGCGGAACGGAGCGAGCCGCCGGCGTCGGCGTTCGAGTTCCTCCGGGTCCACTTCCATATCCACGCGCCGCCCGTCAAGATCGATCACGATGCGATCGCCCTCTTCAAGCAGCGCGATCGGCCCGCCGGCCGCCGCCTCGGGCGAAACATGGCCGATGGAAAGCCCGCGCGTGGCGCCTGAGAAACGCCCGTCGGTGAGCAGGGCCGCGGAAGTGTCCAGGCCCATGCCCGCGATGGCGGAAGTGGGCTGAAGCATTTCGGGCATGCCGGGGCCGCCGCGCGGCCCTTCATGGCGGATCACCACCACGTCGCCCTCGCGCACTTCGCCGCCGAGAATTCCGGCCACCGCCTCATCCTGCGACTCGTAGATGCGGGCGCGGCCCTCGAAGCGCTGCATGTCCGGCGAAACGGCGCCCACCTTGATAATCGCGCCTTCCGGCGCCAGGGAACCGAACAGCACCCGCAGCCCTCCGGTGGCGCTGAACGCGGTGCTGCGGTCCCGGATCACGGAGCGATTTCGCACCTCGGCATCCTTGAGTTGCTCGCGCAGGGTTCCCGCCACCGTGGGGCGGTCAACGTTCAGGACGCCCGCCGTGTGCAGCTCCTTGAGAATGGCCTGCACCCCGCCCGCCTGCTCCACGTCTTCCATGTGAACATCCGGCGTGGCCGGCGACACCTTGCAGATATACGGCACCCGGTCGGACATCTCGTTGATCCGGTCGAGATCGTAGGGCACTTCGGCCTCATGCGTGGCGGCCAGCAGATGCAGCACCGTGTTGGTGGAGCCGCCCATGGCCATGTCCAGCGCGAAGCCGTCGTCGAACGCGTCCACGGTCACGATGTCGCGGGGCTTCAAGTCCTGCCTGACCAGCTCCACGATGCGCCGGCCGGCCTCTTTCACCAGCTGCTCGCGCCTAGGGTCCACGGCCAGGATCGAGCCGTTGCCGGGCAAGGCCAGCCCCAGCGCCTCGACCAGGCAGTTCATGGAGTTGGCGGTGAACATGCCGGAGCAGGACCCACAGGTGGGGCAGCTGAGCTCTTCGAGCTGTTTCAGCTCCTCATCGCTCAGGTCGCCTTTCTGATGCCGCCCCACGGCCTCGAAAACCGTCGCAAGGTCCGACTTGCCGCCTCCCGGAAGCTTGCCGGCCTTCATCGGCCCGCCGGAAACGAAAACCGTGGGAATGTTGATCCGCAGCGCGCCCATGAGCATGCCGGGCACGATCTTGTCGCAGTTGGATATGCACACCAGGCCGTCTAAGCAATGGGCCTGCGCCATCGTCTCGACCGAATCAGCGATCAACTCGCGCGAGGGCAGCGAATAGCGCATTCCGATGTGGCCCATGGCGATGCCATCGTCCACCCCGATGGTGTTGAACTCGAACGGCAGCCCGCCAGCCTCGCGCACGGCCTCGCGCGCTGCGGCGCCGAGCTTTTGCAAATGCACATGCCCGGGAATCAGCTCCACGAACGAGTTGCAGATGCCGATGAAGGGCCGCTCGAAATCGTTGTCCGAGCGCACCACGCCGGTGGCGCGCAACAACGAACGATGCGGCGCTCTCTCGATGCCACGTTTTACGGTGTCGCTTCTCATTTCCCCAAGCCTGCTGCGCCAACGCCGATTATTCGCGCCAGCCCAAACAGGCATCTTACATCACCAATCCCTGAAAGACTTGCATAGCCCGCATATTGCACCAAGCGGCTTGGCGCACGCCTGCATAGCCAAGCCTTTTAGGTGTATTCCTGCTTGCGTCTAGCGCTGGCTTGCCTCAGGCATAAGGGCCACAGGAGGGCAGAATAGGGCTTTTGGCATGAAATATCGTATTTCATATTACGGATTTTCAAGGCATATTATGGATGAATGATCGAACGCCCAACGGCCATTGCGCGCATTAACGCCGCATCGAAAGCCTCAGCTTGGAACACCTCTGGGTGGTGTATCCGGGTGACGAGCCGTATGCTTTGACCGAGCGCATTTCCGCCTTGCCAGTGAACGGCATTCCGGCGCATGTGCGGCGCCTGCGAAATATGCCGCCATCGCAAAATTCCGGGAGTTGAGGTGCCACGGCGTTCTGATAATGCCCGAGCTGCCGGAAGTTGAAACGACGCGGCGCGGCATCGAACCGCTGGTGTCGGGAGCGCGGGTTGAACGGCTCGTTGTTCGCGAACGACGGCTGAGATGGCCGATACCCAAGGAGGTTGAGCGCGAGCTCGCCGGCGCCAGGATGCTCGGCGTTCGCCGACGGGCCAAGTACCTCCTGCTGGAAAGCGAGCGCGGCACGGCGATTGCCCACCTTGGCATGTCGGGCAGCTTCTCGATCGTGAATGCCGAGGCCGCGCCTGATGCCCACGACCACTATGACGTGGTTTTCGATACCGGCAAGGCTTTGAGGTTTACCGATCCGCGAAAGTTCGGCAGCCTGTTATGGGGCGGGCACGAACCCTTGCGCCACAAGCTGCTGGCGGCCATTGGACCCGAGCCCCTCAGCGCCGAATTTAGCGGCGCTTGGTTGAAGGAGCGCTCGTTTGGTCGCCGTCAAGCCGTCAAGCCGTTTCTGATGATGCCTGCCGTGGTTGCAGGCGTAGGCAATATCTACGCCAGCGAGGCGCTCCACCGGGCCGGGATTCATCCGCTCCGCGCCGCCGGGCGGATCGCGTTGCGCCGCTATGAGGCGCTGGCCCGGGCCGTTCGCGACGTGCTGGGCGAGGCTATCGAGGCCGGCGGAACCACGCTGCGCGACTTTGCCGACGCCCGCGGACGCCCCGGCTATTTCGCCCAGCGTCTGAACGTATATAACCGGGCCGGAAGCGCTTGCCAATGCTGCGGCTCAGAGATCAGGCGCTGCATGATCGGCCAGCGCTCCAGCTACTACTGCCTGCGCTGCCAGACGTAACAGGCGGGTAAGCGGGGGGATGTCTATTAGCCTTTGCTCCGCCCCTTTCCCGCAGGAGTGTCGGCGGCAGGGCGAGCATCGGTCGCTGCGCGCAGCGCAGCGAGGCAAAGCATGTCTTTGCCAGATGCGAGCGGGCCGGCAGGAGGACGGCCCCGGACGTTATTCCGGCACCGCCGCGCGGCAGGGATGCCAACAGCAACTTGCGGGAAGAAGGATGATGGGTTCATGCGTCTCCTGCGGGAAAGGGGCGGAGCAAAGGCGGGCGACGGGCAAAATCCCGCCCCCTTTGGCGCAATATGTGGCTTAGCGGATGCGGGAGCCGCCGTTGCGGCGGGGGTCGCTGGCGGCGGTGAGCGTGCCGGTGGCGTAGTCGAGGGTGATTGCCTGCATATTGCCCCAGGGGCGTGACGATTCCCGCAACTCGTGGCCCAGTTCGGCCAGCGCGGCCTGCAGTTCCTCTTCCATCGCGCCCGCCTCGAACGACAGCGAGTCGGGGATGTACTGATGATGAACGCGCGGGTGGCCAACGATGCCCTCCGCGTCCGCGCCGTCCATCCAAGCCAGCGCGCCCAGCAGCACCATCGTAACGATACGGCTGCCCCCGGGCGTGCCGAGTATCGCCAAGCCCCGCTCGGACTCCAGGAAAGTGGGCGTCATGCTCGAAAGCATGCGCTTGCCCGGTTCGATCCCGTTGGCATGCGAATGCACCAGCTCGAATGCGTTTCTGTTCCGAGCGGCCGCTGACTGACCGGTCCCGGCAGCGTGCGGCTGGGCGTGGCGCGGTCCATGCGCAGGCTGGCCAGCAAACCGTCCGCATACCAGGGGTGAATCAGCCGCTCCAAGGGGATCGGAACGAAGTCGGGATCGCCCAGATACTCGGCCCGGTCCCGGTAGGCGCGCCGCATCGCTTCCACCAGCAAGTGGGTTTTCTTAGGCTCGCTTAGCTGGCCGTAGCTGCGCTGCCCAAGCATGTTGAGCACCTGGGCCAGCGCCACGCCGCCGGCCGATGGAGGCGGCGCAGTGGTCACGTCCACATCCCGGTAGCGGAAACGGATCGGTTGCCGCTCCACAATCCGGTAGGCCGCCAGGTCCTCCATTCTCCAGATGCCGCCTTCCTCGCGCACACCCTTCACCAGAAGCTCGGCCCTGGGGCCGGTGTAAAAGCCCGCTGCGCCCTCGGCGCTCAGGATTTCAAGCGTATCGGCGAGGTCCGGGCGGCGAATCAGCGTGCCTGCGGGCGGCGCCTCTCCGCCCGGCAGGAAGATTTCAACAAAGGCCGCGGAAGGCGAGGCCATGCGGGGAACGGCCCGCAGCAGCCTTTGGGTTTGCTCGGTGACCGGCAGGCCCTCGCGCGCTAGCCGGATGGCCGGCGCCAAGCTCTGCGCCAGCGGCAGGCGGCCGTATTGGTTCGCCATGTGCTCAAGCGCGGCCGGCAGTCCCGGAATGCCGGCGGCCAGCGGACCCGATCGCGAAGCGCTGCGGATCGGCTCGCCGTTCTCATCGAGGTACATGTCGCGGGTTGCCGCGCCCGGTGCCGTCTCCCTGGCGTCCACAAACACGCTGGACTGATCGACCGCCAAGTGGAGCAGGAAGAAACCCCCTCCGCCAATGCCCGAGCTGTGGGGTTCGGCAACCGAAAGGACGGCGCTTACCGCTACCGCCGCGTCGAAGGCGTTGCCGCCCTGCGCGAGAATTTCGAAGCCCGCCGCGGTGGCGGCGGGATGGGCGCTGGCGATCGCTGCGTGCCCGGTGCCGGTTGCTCTTGCAACCTTGCCCATCGTGTCCTCGGCGTGGGCGGCGAGAGCCGCGGCGGCCCACAACAGAAGGGCCAGCGGGAGAATCCGGCCGGACCGGCGCAAAAGCGGCGTCATCGCAGATGCTCCTTGAGCGCGGCCGCGACTTGCGGATGCACGAAATTCGATACGTCGCCGCCCATGCCGGCGATTTCCCGAACCAGGGTTGACGACACATGGGCGTAATTGCCGGATGGCGTGAGGTAAACCGTTTCGATGGATGGGTCCAGGCGCCGGTTCATGCTGGCGAGCTGGAGCTCGTGCTCGAAATCGCTTGCCGTGCGGAGGCCGCGAAGGATGGCGCGCAGCCCGTTGGCGCGCGCGTATTCAACCGTCAGGCCGTGGTACCCGTCCACCCGGGCCCCGGGCACGCTGGCTAGCGCCTCGGCGGCCAGGCCGATGCGGGTCTCAAGGTCGAGCATTGGCGACTTGGCCGGGCTCGCCGCCACGGCCACCACCACCTCGTCGAACAATGCCGCGGCGCGGCCCACCAAGTCGCAATGACCGTTGGTGATGGGGTCGAAGGTGCCGGGATACATCACTCCCCGCCGCCTGCCTTTGTTCTGCCGTTTCGCGTTCATGGGTCCAGTGTCCGACCGGCCAGCATCATGCGCACATCTCCAACCACCTTTTCGCGCATCAGTTTCAGTTCCGATGGCAGTTCGGGTGCTGGTTCGCGCTTGCCGGCTTCCAAGTACAGGCGGCAATTGCTTGCAAGCCATCCGTTCCGAACCAGCAGTTTACAGCAGCGCGCCGCAAGACCGCTTCCGAACGGCGGGTCCATGAATACGATGTTCATGCGCTTGCGCGGCTCCGATTTCTCCAGCCAGCCGAGGGCATCGGCCGGCTCAACGCGGCCTGCCACCTGCCATTCTTCAACCACCTGGCGCAGCATTCCGGCCGCGGGGCGCTCCGACTCCACGAAAACACAATGGGCCGCACCGCGCGACAGCGCTTCCAAGCCCAGGGCGCCGGCGCCGGCGAACAAATCCAGGCATCGCGCTTCTTCCACCACCGGCGCCAGCCAGTTGAACACGGTCTCGCGCGCCCGCGCAGGCGTGGGCCGCGCTCGGTGCGGCACTGGCAGCCATCGTCCGCGAAGACTTCCGCCCACGATGCGCACCCGGCCTCGCTGTTGCTTCGGCGGCATGCCCGGAGAGTATCATTTTGCGCGCCTCATGATTCGCCTTCAGCACGTCACTATGCGATACCGGGGCGGCGCGGAAGCGTTGTCGGAGGTCAGCCTTTCCGTGGAGCCGGGCGAGTTCACTTACCTCACCGGGCCGTCCGGCGCCGGAAAGACCACGCTGATCAAGCTCCTAGCCGCGATCGAGCGGCCCACACGCGGGCAGGTTTTCGTTTTCGGACGCAACGCGGGGCGCCTCGGCCGCCGCGCGGTATGCCGGCACCGGCGCAATATCGGCATCGTTTTCCAAAACAATTTGTTGCTGGAAGATCGAAGCGCTTTTGAGAACGTTGCCCTGCCGCTGCATATTTCCGGGCTGGGGCCGCGCGAGGTGCGGCGCCGCACCGAGGCGGCGCTGGATTCCGTGGGCCTGCTGCGCAGCGCGCGCAAATCCCCAAGGCTGCTGTCGCAGGGCGAGCAGCAGCGGCTAGGCATCGCCAGGGCGGTGGTGAACCGGCCGGAACTGCTGATCGCCGACGAGCCCACCGGCAACTTGGATCCTGATCTGTCGCGGGAAGTCATGCGCCTGTTTCACCGCATGGCCGGTTACGGCGTCACCGCCCTTGTGGCAACGCACGACCCGGGCCTCATCGAAGTATTGCCGGGCCGGCGGATCAGTCTGGCGGACGGGCGAATCCACTCCGACACCGCGCCGGAATGAAACTCTTGCGCTTCATCCGGCGGCACGCCGACTGTTGTTATGTGGAACTCGCGCGCATTGTGCGGCACCCTCTGGGCAGCCTCATGACGATGTCGGCAATAGGGCTGGCTCTGGCGCTTCCGGCCGGCCTGAGCGCGGCGCTGAGCAATGCCGAGGGCTTGGCGGCTGCCTGGGGCGAGGCCAGGTCGTTCTCGATCTACCTGAAGGACGGAACGGGCGTTGCCGCGGCCGAGCAGTTGGCCGCGGATCTGGAACGCAATCCCGCCGTGGGCGCGGTGCGGCGGATCAGCCCTGCGGAAGCCCTGGCCATCATGGAGGGACGCAGCGAGTTTGCCGGCGCGCTCGAAACCATGCAAGACAACCCGTTGCCGTGGACGCTGGTGGTGACGCCGGCGCCCGCGGCCGCGGACACCGAATTTCTGGTGCTGAAGACCACACTGGCCACGCTGGACGAAGTAGAAGAGGTGCTGGCCGACACCGAGTGGCTTCAGCGCTTGGGCGCCCTGCTGACACTTGCCGGACAGGCGCTGCTGCTGGTGCTGTTCATGGTGCTCGTGGCTCTGGTCGTGATTATCGGCAACACCATCCGCCTGGAAGTCCAGAAGCAAGGCGGCGCACTGGAGGTGCTGGCGCTGCTGGGCGCTAGCCGGGGCTACATGCGCCGTCCGTTTCTGTACCAAGGATTCTGGTACGGCCTGGGCGGCGGCTTGGTGGCGCTGGGCTTGGTGCGTCTGGGAATCTGGATTCTAGGCGATGCGTTTTCCGAACTCATGGCCCTCTACGGCAGCGAACGGGTTATGAGTGGCGCGGGCTGGCGCCAGGGTCTGCTGATTCTGGGGCTGGGCGTTATTGCCGGCTGGCTGGGCGCCTGGCGCGCGGTCGCCGGGCAAATGCGCCGCATCGGCTAGCCCGCGCTGCGCCGCAGCTGAGCCTAATCCTTCGCCTATTCCGCTTCCTTGCGCGGGTTCACGAGCTTCGGGTACGCCTGTATGCGCGCCTTCCTCTCGCGGGAGTGTCGGCGGCAGGAGCCGCCGCCAAGCCCCATGGATGGGTTCATGCGTCTCCCGCGAGAGGAAGGCGCG
>JAPYNE010000014.1:5000-162339 GCA_028285945.1 Candidatus Foliamicus numerosus
TCTCCAACGAGCCGCTGGCCGAGATCACCACCGCCACGTTGCTACCGCTGTTCGGCCGGCTGGCGAACGACAAGCAGGCTGGGCAGATGGCCTCGCTGATTGAGGAATGGCTTGCCGCGAACCGCTTTCCGCTGTCATCGATCCATCCCGAAAGCCCGCGCTACGATCCGGAGTGCTATTGGCGCGGTCCGGTTTGGCTGCATATCAACTGGATGGTCGCCGACGGCTTGCGCGCCTACGGCTACTCTCAGCTTGCCGAGCGCATCAAAGAGGGAACCCGAAAATGCATCGAGGCCGCCGCCGGAAGCGGCTATTTCGAGTACTACAGCCCGGAAACAGGCCAAGGCTGCGGCGGCGGGGATTTTTCCTGGCCAGCGGCGGTGGCGCTGTTGTGGCTGAACGAATAGCCTCGGCCGTCAGGCGCCCAGCACAACAGGGATAAGCCAGCCGATCAATAGCATGGCGGCGAACATTAGCAGCAAGATGATGGTTTCATCGCGCCGCCACACGCCAATCGCCACGCCGCCAGCGGCGGCGGCCTCCGGCGCGGCCGCGCGGCCCTTAACCACCGCCGACACCAGCAGCGCCACGCCCACGGAAACGACGCAGCCGATCGCGTTCCACCACAGCCAGAACACTTGCGGCTGGGCAAGCCAGAGGTAGATATTCAGGCCCACCCCTGCCAGCAGGCCGGCATTGGCGGCGCGCGGGCCCGCCTGCGGACGCAAAATAGCCAGCAGGAAAGTGGCGAGTATGGGCCCGTAAAACACCGAGCCGATCTTGTTGATCGCCTCGATCACGGTGGGCGCTATGTCGCCGCCAAAAATCGATAGCGCGACAATCACCACGCCCCAGAACAATACCGCCGCGCGCGACCAGAACACATAGCTTTTCCGCTCAAGCCTCTTGCCGCTTAAGCGCGTGTAGTCCTCAATGCTCACCGCCGACAGCGAGTTCACCACCGAGCTCAGCGACGACATCGAGGCCGCGAGCAGAGCCACAATCAGCAATCCGATCAGTCCGTGGGGCAATTGCTGAACGATGAATAGCGGCACCAGAGTGTCGGGCTCTTGCGTTTGCAGTTGAGCAAGGAAATCCGGGTTCAAGACCACGAACACGCCTAAAACGAGGCCGGTGAAGCAATACAGAAGCACCACCGGAAACCGCGCCAGCCCGTTCAGCATCAATATGCGCCTCACCGCGCTTTCATCCTTGGCCGACAGCGTGCGCTGAGCCTGGGTTTGATCGCAGCCGTAATAGGAGGCGTAAAGCACGATGCCGCCGAAAATCATCGGCCAAAGCCCCCATTCATCGCCCGAAAAGCCTAAGGAATCCGTTCGCAGCACGGTCAGGCGGCTGCTGTCGATATTCGCCAGGAAAACATCCATGCCGCCTATGCTGCGCAGGGAAAAGAACAGAATCATGGCGAGTCCGAAAAAAATCAGAAGCATTTGCGCGGCATCTGAATACACAACGGCCTTCATGCCGCCCTGGAACGAATAAATCAGCGTGACCACTCCGATCACGGCAATGGCCACGTAAAAATTAATGCCCATGGCGGTATTGAGGATCAGCGCGGTTGCGTAAATGGCGATGCTGGTGCCAAAGGCGCGGCTTACCATGAACACGAACGAGATCAGCAAGCGGGTGGAGAGGTCGAAACGCTTCTCGAGAAAATCGTAGATGCTCACCACGCCCGAGCGGTAGAGCGCCGGCAGCACGTACACCATGAGCAGCAGCATGGCCAGCGGCACGGCAAACTCGTACGACAGCCACACCATGCCGCCGCCTTGGCGCAATCCCACAAAAGCGGGCGCGGAAATAAAGCTGATGGCCGAAAGCTGGGTGGCCATGGTTGACAGCGTTAGAGGGAAAACGCCGAGTTGCCGCCCGCCAAGAAAATAGTCTTTTTTGGAGTTCTGCTCTTTGAAGAAGTAGCCGAGGCCCAGCAGCATCGACAGATAGGCGATGATAACGATGTAGTCGAGGGCATTCATGCGGCTGCCGATCGGCAACGGCCTTCCACGAACAAATCTTTCCGCGGAAGGCCGTTGCGCCCGCTTTCAGCCCGAAGCCCCGAGCGGGCTAGAAGTCGTAGGATATTCTGAGCGATGTGCGCCGGGGAAGAATGGGGCGTCCAACGAAGAATTGCGCGGGCTGGCCCGATTGCGCGTTGCCTTGCCTCGGCGAGCCTTCGGTGATGCCTTGGGTGTCGGTGAGGTTGAAAACGTGCAGGCTCACGCGGATCATATCCTCGTTCCCCACCATGAAGGAATATCCTGCCTCCAGCCGCCACAGTCCGTAGGAATCCAGTTCGACGGAGTTCGAATCGTTGGCGAAATTGGAGCCGTGGTAGTTGTACATCAGCAGGCCATCGAAACCGTTCATGTTGAAGCGCGCGCCGAGGTTGGCCATTTCGGCGGGCTGGCGGCGCAACTCGTTGCCAACAATCGCAGGGTTGCCTTCGGCTTTGGTGAATTCGTGCTCGCGCAGCGTGATATTTCCGTTCAGCGCGACATGCTCGTTCAGGTAATAGATCGCGCTCGCCTCGATGCCGTAAGCCTCGGTCGATTGCACCGATACATCCTCGATGATGTTGCCGGGATTATTGGGGTCGTTGATGAAGTCAACATTGCGGCGGTCGTCGAGCGTTGAGAGGAAAAACAGCGCCTGGGCGGAAAGCGACTCGGTCTCATACTTCACGCCCGCCTCGATGGTGTCGATAATTTCGCCTTCGTAGGAAGCGAGCTCGCCTTGATTGAACGGCACGCTGCGAATTTGCGGGAAGAAGAATCCCCGCGAGGCATTGGCAAAAAGATTGACCGAGTCATTCAAGCGGTACAAGGCGCCCGCCGAGAAGGCCCATTCGGTGGCGTCAAGGGAATCGCTGGTGAGCGAACCGTTGGTGTAGCTCACAATCTCGATGTTGTTGCTCACGCTCGGATCGTTGCTCATCACGTGGGCGCTGGTATTGAACTGCTTCACATCGCCTTCAAGGCGTTCAACGCGGGCGCCCACGTCGATGGACCAATTTCCGGCTTCGATCTGATCGGCCACATAAAACGCAGCGCGGCGGGCGCTGCGGTCGCGATTGCCGGTCATGCCGTTGCTTCTGGCGAGTCCGTTGCGGGTCCAGTGATAAACGGCATCGGGATTGGCGGCGGCCACTAGGCTGCCCGAAGCATCTTCGATGACGCCCATCAGATGCACGTCAACCAGCAATGGCGCGTTGCGGAAATCGCCCAAATAGGTGGTGATGTAGTTGATATCGTCCGCTTGGGAATTGGCAAAGAAGCCGCCCACCGTCAGGCCGTGAACGGAATCGCCGATCATGATCTCGCGCCCTAAGCTGGCCTCCACCGACATATCGGAAGCGTTGCGCCAGCGGTCGAGGGTGCGGTTGCCGAACACAAGATCGCCCGCCGCCAGATCCATGCCGGATTGCACGTACTTGAATTGGGCGTTGCCGTGGAAAGCCAGAGCAATGCCCCGCCGGGCGAGGTATTCGGATTGGGTCTCGGGCGTGTTCGGGCCAATCGCGTCGCCGTCGAGGAAAAGATTGAACTGGTGGTCATAGCTGGCGTAGCGCAGTTTCGCGTTCAGCGACCATTCGTCGGTGATATCCCTGTCGAGCACAGCGGCGATCATGTATCCCTCGGTAAGCACGCCATCGCCGATAGGTGTCTGGAAGCGCCCGCCGGGGGTGTCGTAGCCAAGGCCGATCGCCTCCACCGTATTCATCGTGAACACCTCGGCGCCGTCGTTGCCGCTCACGCGCTCGCGCGTTTGGCCGTCAACCGGCAAAGGCAGGAAGAACTGCACGCTGTCGTCGATCAATTGGGTGTACACCGTCATGGCGCCGGAGCCGTCGCTGAACTCGTGCCTTAAGTTGCCGCGAAGCTGGAAGCCTTGGGTATCGAGGCCGGAATTAAGCGGACCCTCGTCGTTGCGGAAATAGCCGGAGAAAGCGTAGAAGGTGTCGGAGCCGCTGCCGCCAACAGGACCGCTGAAAAACACATCGCCGCGGAATCTGCCCTCTTCGGCGGCTTCAAGCTGCACCGTGCCGGCCGGCTCCGGCCCGCCCACGGCGGAAATGTAGTTGATAATGCCCGCCACCGAGCCGGGGCCGAAAAGATTGGACACGCCGCCGCTCACAAACTCCGAGCGCTCAATGCCCAAATCGTTGCGGAAATACACGTCGAAAGCGGATGAATTCAGCCCGAAAGTGGTGAAGGCGGGCATTCCGTCGTACAAAAGCGGCGTGAAAGAAAACTGGCCACCCGAAGGCAGGGCGCGGTGAAACACGTTGGTGGCCACTTCGCCGCCGCCGCCCTCGGCGCTAATGCCGGGCAGCTGGGTCATGATGTCGGCTTGGCTCGAAGAAGTGAACGACCTTAAGTCCTCTTCGTTGAATCCGGCCACCGACTGCGGCGTTTCAAAGCCCGTGCGCTCGACCCCGGTGCCGGTCACGATGATTTCCTCAATCACCTCGCTGCCGGCCGCTTGCTCTGCTTGCTGCGCCAGAAGGCTTGCCGACGAAGCAATTAGAGCAACAGTGGCTAATACTCGAAAATACCGCATGTCTCAGTCTCCCATTAGTCGAAAACATTATTTAGCGCCCTGATAGCAGGTGACTATATCACTATTGGGTGGCAATCGCCCTCTATCCCTCAATGCGCGCTTTCGCGCTGCGGCATGTGCTTCCCGACCATGCCGGGCGTAAAACAAGGATGTTGCGGAAGCATCAAGCCGGGGCCATTGACCGGCTATTCGTTAACAGCAGCCGATGGAGCACCTTCGATCATTACGCGCGCAAAGCGCCGCTTGCCCACTTGGAGAACTCGAGCGCTTCCCGGCGGCAGCACCAAGGCGCGATCGGTCAAGCGCTTGCCGTCCAGCCGCACGGCGCCCTGCGCGATGAGCCGCATGGCCTCGGCGTTGGTTTTGGCCAGACCGGCGCGGCGGACCAGTTCGCCGAGCGGCACGCCCGTGCCGCCGCCCGCGATCGTGACCTCGGGCATGTCTTCGGGCGTTTCTCCGCGCTGGTGGCGTCCGGCGAAATTCTCCGCCGCGCGGTTTGCTTCATGCTCGCCATGAAAGCGCGCGGTGAGTTCATGCGCCAGCGCCATTTTCGCGTCGCGCGGATTGCCGCCGGCTTCCACGTCGGCCCGGAGCTTGTCCAGTTCGGCTTGCGTGCGAAGGCTCAACAAATCCAGGTAGCGCCACATCAACTCGTCGGAAACCGACATCAGCTTTCCGTACATTTCCGCAGGCGGGTCCATGATCGCGATGTGGTTGCCGAGCGATTTGGACATCTTCTGAACGCCGTCGGTGCCTTCCAGCAGCGGCAGCGTGAGGACGATCTGCGATGGCTGGCCATGCTCGGCCTGAATCTGCCGGCCAAGCAGCAGGTTGAAGGTCTGGTCCGTGCCGCCCAGCTCCACGTCGGCCTCAAGCGCCACCGAATCGTAGCCTTGGGCAATTGGATACATGAACTCGTGCAGGCCAATGGGGTTGCCGTCGCCGAAGCGCTTCTTGAAGTCGTCGCGCTCCAGCATGCGCGCCAGCGTGCGCTTGCCCGCCAGCCGCACCAGGTCCGCTGCGCCGAGGCGGTTCATCCAAGCGGAATTGAACTCGACGCGCGTCAGCTCCGGATCAAGCACCCGATGCACCTGCTCCGCGTAGGTGGCCGCGTTCTCCTTGAGCTTTTGCTCGGTCAGCGTGGGCCGCGCCTTGCTGCGCCCCGAAGGATCGCCGATCATCCCGGTGAAATCGCCGATCAGAAAGATGACCTCGTGTCCGAAGTTCTGGAACTGGCGCATCTTGGTGAGGATCACCACATGCCCCAAATGCAGGTCCGGCGCCGTGGGATCGAACCCGCACTTCACCCGCAACGGCCGCCCGGCACCTAGGCGCTCAAGCAGCTCCTCCTCGCGCACCAAGTCCACCACGCCCCGGCGCAACTCCCGCAATTGCTGCTTCGGCGAGCTCATAGCGCGAGAATATACGAAACGCGCTTGAACAGCGAAGAAACTTGCCCTGCTTGCCCCGCGAGCACGCTTGGCGGAAGAGCCTCGATCCAGTGCGAAATGGCCGCCGTGATTAGCTGTGCGCGCCCCTCAGGCCGCGAATCAGCTCTTCCGTATTTGATCGGCAGTCCTGAGTGATTAGCCGCGCGCGCCCGCTCAGGCTGCGAGGGTTTCGATCACGTCGCCCTTGCGCTGAAGCACCGTCACGCCCCGGGCCAAAGCCGCCCGCTTGAGATCGTCACGGATATGGAAAGCGGCCAGCGCGAAACGCTGCCGGCGACCGGCGTGCTCCGGAAACAAACGCCGGAAATGCGGCGCCTTCTCGTCCCTGGCTGTTCCCCACGCCTCCATACATCTCCGCCAAACGGTCCAGCTTGGCATCGGTCCTCGCCATCTGGGCGTCAGTCTTCGCCATCTGGGCATCGGTCCTAGCCTGCTTCGCGGTAATTTCCGCCAGCTGGGCATCGGTCCTCGCCAACTGGGCGTCGGTGCGGTCCTGCTTTGCGGTAATTTCCGCTAGCAGAGCCTCGGTCCTCGCCATCTGGATGTCGGTGCGGTCCTGCCTTGCGGTAATTTCCGCCAGCAGAGCCTCGGTCTTCGCGTGGTGGGCGGCGCTTTCCGCCAGCAGAGCCTCAGTCTTCGCGTGATGGGCGGCGCTTTCCGCCAGCCGGGCATCGGTGCGGTCCTGCGCCACGGCCAAGCCGGCAACCAGCGCTTTCAGTTCCTTGTCGTTCATGGAGCAAACCTCCTTGCGGCTCAAGGGCCCAAGTATATCCCTATCGGCCTCCGCGCCAACCTCGGTTGGCCCTGCGGGAAGCCACAGCGAACGCGGCATGCGGTTCAGCGCCAGGATCCCGCCGGAAAGGCTATGCCGCCCTCGAAATCAGGAGAGCAGCGTCGGCCCGGCAGGCGTTGCCCATCGAAGCGGAAGTGGCGTTCAAGCGCCCGATGCACCTGCTCCGCATAGGCCGCTGCCTTCTCCTTGAGCTTTTTCTCGGTCAGCGTAGGCCGCGCATGCCTTTCCCAGACCAGCGAAAGCGCGGGCTGTGAACATGAGGGAACAGGTTTATGGCTAGGTTGGCGGTGTTCGTTGATGGCGGCTACATGGCAAAGGTGGGTGCCACATTCCGCACTTGGATTGATATAGGCAAGCTCGCCAACGAAATCCGCGAACAGCTTGGAAGGACCAACTTCGAGCAACTGTCGCCATCGCCGCTCGCTTGCCAAGGGCGGCTCGCCAGCTGAATTTCAGTTTCCGAGCGATTCCAAGGCGCGCACCCAATCGCGGAATCGAGGGCATTCGGCAAGCATGCGATCCATGCCGGTGGCCCGCGCCACAAGGGAACCATCCCGCGCCTTCTGGTAGCCGGGAATTTGCTGCTTGATCCTCTTGCTCGGTGCGGTGCTCGCGCTGTCGTTGATATCCTCCGGCGTGGGAAATTCGCAACGAACTTGGCGAAGTCCATCCACGGCATCCGCAGTGGCGTTGATGGATCTCTCGAATGCATCGACATCCGAGAACAAGAGTCCTTCAAACTCGTGCCTCTGAACGTATGGAAGCACTCTGTCCTCTCGCCAACTTGAAGCAAGCCGATCTTTCAGGGCTTTGCCAATCTCCCGCTCCAACTCCTCACTCGATTTCTCGCCTTTACCGCGAAAACCGTAGAAGTCCACGAGCGAACTCACGGCATCGAAGGAATAAGAAAGATTAACCATGTCGCTTACTAGCTGCGTGATTGAGACATTCCCGCCCTTAGGACCAGATCGGCCCACACCCACGAGAATCGGTATAGGCTCAACGCCTCGACTGCGGAGGTAGTCCGCGATAACCGTCTTGATAAATTCTTCTTCTGTTCGCCCCTCTGCCACTATCGCCAGACGGATCACGGGCGACCTCCGAGCAGGTTCTTCTGCCACATTTCGCCGGTGGTGAAGCCATCGTCCAGCCACGCGAGATAGTCTTCGCGCTCAAAGTTGCGGAACTCGGTGCGTCCTTCGCGCATCTCCAGCACCAGAATCTGATCCAGATCGAATGAATCCACAAACAACGGCGACTGCGTGGCCACAATAACCTGTCGCTCCTCCGCCACCGACTTGACCATGCTGCCTATCAGATTCACCGCAGCGGGATGCAGCCCGAGTTCCGGTTCATCCAAGAGCACTACGCCGCCCAGCATCTGCGAGGGCAGATTAAGTAGCGTTACAAGCGCGAAGAACCGCAGCGAACCATCGGAAGTAAGGTGGGCACCGAAAGTCTTTTCTGTCCACTTGGCCTTCCAGCGCAACGAGACCTTCCCGTAGCTTTCCTCTATCGCAAACCGGTCGAACATCGGCAAGACGCGATTGATTTGATTGCAGATCAGTTCATACCGCTTGATGTCCTCCTGCTCCAATCGATGCAACACCGCAGCCAAATTCCCGCCGTCCGACCGCAAAAAGTTGCTATCGTCCGCGTCCCACCTTTTGTTGAAGTTGGAGACATCGGACGTATTGTGAAACTGATACACAGCGCAATTGTTAAGCAAACTTACAATGACGTTCGCCGTCGTGTCAGTGTGGCGTTGCTCAAGTATCCTTGCCTCGGCGTTCGAGCTTTCCAGATGTTTCCAAGAGGCCTCTGTGCCCCAAGCGGCTCGACTGAAGCGATACTTTTCGTCGGTGAAAACAAATCGATCCGGATGGGCGTAAGCGAGAGTGAAGCGATATTCGTTCAAACCCGACTCTGTTCGCATGCCTAATCCCGCGTCAATGACCGAGGTGCGCTTGCTGCCGCCAAACAACTGGTCGTCCGCTCCCCCCTGCTTATGAACAAATTCCTGAAGCTTGCGGGATCTGAGCATCCAGCTCAACAAATCGAAAAAACGCATGAAATTGGACTTGCCCGAACCGTTGGCGCCGATCATGACGGTGGCGTTGGGCAATTGCTCAAGCTCGATTTCCGCCAAGGACCGAAAGCCTTTGATCCGGATAGACTCGATTTTCGGATAGCTCATCTGTGTCTTTCCGTTTCATTCAAACGTAGCGCGCTATCGCCGCCGCGCCTGCGCGCCGACGGCGGGCGGCGCTCCCGCAATTGCTGCTCAGGCGAACTCATAGCGCCAGAATATACGAAAGACGTCGAAAACGGGGATTGTGCTTTACAGAACCCCCAACCACCCAAAAGGGGGCATCTGTGCTTTGCGCTGACATCCGTCCGAACGCTGCCGCCGCCCGAAAAAGACTAAGCGCAGAGCGGCTCGGGCGCATCGTCTGGATTTCTTTGCCGAAACCAACCCTTCCATATGCCGATAATTTGCCCGTTGAATTTTCTATAAAACGCCCTTTATCTTTTCTATAAATCACCCGTTACGCCTTGCAATCAAGGTGGCGCAAGGCGATTGTTGAAGCGGCGGACGGCCGTTGGGTCGCTTTCGAGATCAAGCTGGGCGAACGCCGGATTGCGGAAGGCGCTAAAAGCCTTGAAAGGCTATCCGCACGCGCTAGGGATAGCGGCCACGAACCCCCGGCAGCAATCGCGGTCATTACGCTGAACGGCTATGGCCTCGCCGGTGGCAGCAAAGCAGGCGTCATCCCGATCGGCGCACTAGGCCCGTGAAGAGCGCAGC
This sequence comes from Candidatus Foliamicus numerosus, assembly GCA_028285945.1. Taxonomy (GTDB): domain Bacteria; phylum Pseudomonadota; class Gammaproteobacteria; order Steroidobacterales; family Foliamicaceae; genus Foliamicus; species Foliamicus numerosus. The sequence goes on from JAPYNE010000014.1 coordinate 14,635, forward strand.
GCAACGGTCGCTTACCCGTCTTCGGAACGGAACGCCCGGTGGCAGCTCCGGCATGCATCCGCCAGCCGCTTGAGTGATTGCACCATGAATTCCCTGTCCCCTGTCTCGACCGCCGCCACCAGGTTGCGGCCTTCACGTTCAGCCGCCTCCGCCCGGGCCAGAAACTGTTCCGGGCGCTGCCAGATTGCCGGCAGGGCGGCGGTTTCCCCGGAGTCCGAGCCCGGCGGGAAAAGCGCGCTCACCAACTGCGCATTAACCCCAAGGGAGGTTGCCTGGGCCTCGACATGACCTTGGTCGAAATCCATTTCACCGGCAAGCAATCCGGTCAACGCCGAAAGATGCGCCGCCATGCTCAGCATCACGTCCTTGCGGTAGTCGATGACGCTCTGGACATCGGCCATGGCCGAAGCCGCCAGCGCGATGGCGCCTGCGGCAGCCACCATGCCGCCGGTTATGCGCTGCGCCGGCATTGGCTGATCATGGCGCCAACAGGTCCTAGCGTGCTGCGGCGCAACTACAACTCGCGCAGAGCCACGGTGACCCGCGCGGTGGCGGCCCGCGCGGCAGGGAAAGCCCCGCCAACGAGACCCACGACCAGCGCCGCCGTAATCCCCTGCGCCAGCAAATCGGGCGTGACCGCGAAATTGAATACCACCTGGCTGAAACTGGCGCCCAAGGTGGATGCCTGGAAGCCGTTCAATGCCAGCCAAGCGACGGCGCAACCCAGCACCCCGCCCAGGAAAGCCAGGGTAACGGATTCCAGCAGGGCCGCCAAAGCCGTGGGGAAGGAGCCGAAACCGAGCGCCCTCAAGGTGGCCAGCTCGCGGGCGCGGGCCACGATCGACGCGTGCATGGCATTCAGGGCGGCGAACACCGCGCCGATGGCCATCAGCACCGAAATCGGAATGCCGATCAGGCGAATGAGAGTGGCGGTGTCCTCGGCCTGTTCGGCGTAGAACTCCCTCTCGCTCCACACATCCACGCTGAGGCGCTGCTCGCCGGCCAGCGCTTCCTCCAGCCGGGCGCGGCCGTCCGCCCCGTCCAACCGGGCGCGCACCGCCTGATAGCCGTTGCCAAGCTGATACGCCGACTGCAGAACGTTGACATCGCACCATAACTCCGACTCGAACACCGAACCACCGTCCTCGAACACACCGGTGACGAGCCATTCGGTCTTGCCGAAGCGGATAGTCCGCCCCGGCTCCAAGCCTGCGAACTGATTGCGCGCGCCGCGCCCGGCGATCAACTCGAACCGCCCGGGCGTAAACGGCCGGCCTTCGGCAAGCCGGTAGTTATTCCGCAGTCCGTAGCCGGGGGGCTGGATGCCGCGCAAGGCCACGTTGGCCTCAGCGCCCGAGGATTTGCTGAGGGCGTTGACGACCCAGAATAATTCCGCCGACACCTCCGGATCGCCGTCCACATCCCGCGCAATGCCCGGAGCGTAGCGAACAATGTCCGCCTGCTCGCCGCTGAACCGGCTGTTGAGCTCGGCGGTGGCGCCGCTGCGCAGCACCAGCGCCACATTCTCCTGGCCGCTGCCGCTCATGGTTTTCTCGAAACCGGTCGCCATGGAAAGCACGCCCGCAAACACGCCGGTAAGCGCGGCGATGCCGGACATCGCCACCGCGGCCGTTCCCGGCCTGCGCGGCAGGCTGCGCAAATTCAATGCCGCGAGCGCCGCCGTCTGCGTCAGCCAGCCGAACATGCCGGACACCGCGCTAGGAGCTGCGCAAGAGGGCGACGATATCGAGCCGCAGCGCCCGAATAACCGGCGGCAAAACCGAACCCAGGGTGATGGCCAGCATCAGCGAAAGCCCCAGAACCACCGAATACGTTCCGATCTTCAAGCCGCCGGGGAGCATGGCGCCCATTCTCTCGGTCACCACGTTCAGCATTCCCCAGCCCAGGAGCATGGCCAGCAGGCCCACCGGCAACACCAGCAGCAGGCCCTCCAGCACGGTCAAGCGAAAAATGCTGCCCGAGGTAAAGCCCAAGGTCTTGAGCACGCCTATTTCGTGAATGCGCTCGCGCACCGACTGCGCCATGGTGTGGCCGGTCACCAGCATGATCATGAACACCACCGCTGCCAAGATCAGCGTCACGATAAACCCGATATTCCCGAACTGCCTGGCGTATTCCTGCGCGAACGCCGCCTCCGTGTTGGTCTTTGTTTCCGCCGGCGAATTGGCGAATTCCGCATCGATGCCGGCCATCAGGCCCTCCAGCGGAATCGAGCCATCGCCCCGCGTGACATACCAGCCGACCGTGCCCTTGCCCCAGGCGCGGGCTTCCTCGAAATAGTCGTAGTGAAACAGCAGCACGCCCGAATTCATGCCGCCGCCGCTGTCATCGAAAATGCCCTCGATATCGAATTCCCACACATTGCTGCCATTGGCGCGCGTCCATATGCTCGATTTCAGCGGCACCCGGTCGCCTACCTGCCAGCCGTACTGGTTGGCCACGGGGCGGCCCACGACGGCGCCGCCGCGGTTGGCCAGCCAAGCCTGCCTGTACTCCTCGGAAAGATCGATTTCCGCATTGAGCGACAGGTATTCCTCAGCCACCACCGGATACTGCGCGAACTCCGGATGATCCTGATAGCGGCCGCCGAACCAGGTGGAATGAGACACGGCATCCACGCCCGGCAGCCGCGCGATGCGGGACTGGTAGGCTTCCGGCAGCATCATGATGAGCGACACCTTGTGCGAGGTGAGCAGCCGCTCCTGCGCCTCGGCGCCCAAATCCGAAAGCGAAAATGCGAGCCGCAGCCCCTCAAGCAGGGTGAACAGGAAAAACACCACCAGCACCGCAAGCATAGTGAAGAGCGTGCGCACGGGCTTGCGCCACATATTGCGCCAGATGAGCGTGAAACGATTCATTGCGGGGCCCCGCCTGACGGACTCACTGCTGCGCCGCGCCCAGTTCGCCCTTGTCGAGATGCAGCACCCGGTGGGCATACGACGCGGCCCGCGGATCGTGGGTGACCATCACGATGGTCTTGCCGTAATCGCGGTTGAGCTGCTGCAAAAGCGCCATGATCTCGTCGGCGGTGGAGCGGTCGAGGTCGCCGGTGGGCTCGTCGCATAAGAGGATGGGCGGATCGGACACGATGGCGCGGGCAATCGCCACCCTTTGCTCCTGCCCGCCGGAGAGTTCGCGCGGGTAGTGGGAAGCGCGTTCCGCCAAACCCACCAGACGCAGAGCCGTATTGACGTGCTGCTTGCGCCGGGATGCCGGAAGGGAGGTGAGCAGCAGCGGCAGGGCCACGTTGCGGGCGGCGCTGAGCACAGGAAGAAGATTGTAGAACTGGAACACGAAGCCGATATTGCCCGACCGCCACTTCGCCAAGGCGCCCTGCGACAGCGCGCTGACCACCTTCCCGTCCACCTCTATGGTGCCCTGGGAAGGCTTGTCCAGGCCGCCCAGCAGGTTCAGCAACGTGGTTTTACCGGAGCCGGAAGGGCCCATGAGACCCACGAAGTCGCCTTTGTCGATGCCCAGATTGATGCCGTCGAGCACACGAACCGCCTCGCGGCCCTTGCGGTAATTCTTGCCTACGTCGGTAAGCCGGATCAGTTGCTCGGCCATGCCTGTTGCTTCAATGCTGCGGGTCAAGCCTCAAGGATAGGTGATTTCAGCGCCGTCGGACAAACCATCCGGCGGATCCAGGACCACCTTGTCCCCCGGCGAGAGCCCGGAAATGATCGCCACACGCGGCCCGTCACGCTCGCCGGCCACCACGGCGCGGCGCTGGGCCCGGCCTTCGGCAGCCACGTACACCCACTGATTGCCGACGCTCCCTAACAGCGCCGAGGCCTCCACACGAATCAGCGCTGCGACGGCACCCGCAAGAGCCTCGCCGGCCCCGATGAATGAGACCTTGGCGCCCATGTCCGGCAGAATGCGCGCGTCGCGTTCGAGAATCCCCACCCGCACCCGCACCGTGGCTTTCTCGCGGTTGGCCGCGGGCACTATGGCGATCACTTCCGCCGGAATGCGCCAGTCGGGATAGGCGTCAAGACGCGCGGCCACCGCGCCGCCCGGACGGACCCGCTGCAAATAGGCCTCGTTCACGTCCACTTCGATCTCCAGCGACTCCATATCGACCAGAGTGCAGATGCCGGTGCGCGTGAACCCGCCGCCAGCCGACATGGGAGAGACCATTTCCCCGGGCTGGGCGTTCTTGTCGATGACCACGCCGGCGAAGGGCGCGCGGATAACCGTTTCACTATGCGCTTGGCCCTGCACGGCCACGACGCGCTCCGCGACGGCCACCGCAGCCTCATTGGACTCAAGGCGGGCGCTCAAGCGTTCGTGGGCAGCTTGGGCGGCGTCCAGTTCGGCTTCGCTAGTCAGCCCTCGGTGGTGCAGCTCCGAAAGCCTGCCCAGGGAAAGTCCGGCTTCGTGAAGGGCGGCGCGTGTTTCACCCAGCGCGCTGCGCGCCGAAACCAGTTGCGCCTCGGCCAGACGGAGTTGCGCCAATTCCGCGGCATCGTCCAGTTCGGCCACCACCTGGCCTTCCTCCACGGCCATGCCCTCCTCCACCAGCACCCTGCGAATCCGACCGGTGCGCTTGGAAGAAACCGTGGCGCTGCGACGCGCGCTCACATAGCCGCTGGCATCCAGGACGCTGGCGCCGCCTCCGGCCGCTGCTCGGCGCACGGTCTCCACCCGTACTTCGATGGCAGCGGACGGCCAGAACCGCACCGCCACAGCGGCAAGGACCGCCGCAACGGCCAGCGTCCCGGCCAAGGGCCAGATAAAGCGCTTTAGAGCGCTGGGAGGAGGCGGCGGATCGCGGGGGATGCGCAACCCTTCCAGGCTTGCGCTGCCGCGGGCGTCGCTCATTGAGCGCCGTGCCCGGCGCGATCCGGTTGCGGCAGGCCGGGGGCGCTCCGCTCAGGGGCGGCGACATCATCGCCCGCCGCATCCGGTGCCGGCCAATCGCCCTCGCCAGTGAACGGCTCGGAAAAGACCAATGTTGCGGTGGCTGTGGAATCGACTGGCGCCGGAGCCCCGGGGTGCTGCGAAAGGACCGAATCCATGGCCTGGAAGAAGGCCTCCACGACCGGTCCGCGGTAGCGGCCCACTGGCAAGCCGTTGTAGATTACCCGGGTGCCGTCCTGCACGAATTCCCGAACCAAGGGCTCATTCCAATCCGGATAGTCGATGGGATCGTAGCGGCTGTACTCGTCGAATCCCTCGAAACTGACCATCGCGTGCCCGAAGGCCGTATCGGTGTTCTCGGCGAAGAACGAGACGGGCACGTTCACGATGTAGTCGAATCCGTCGCGGATGCCGTCCCAGTAGGCCTCATTGGTCGATAGGTAGTTGTTGTCCGGATCGTTGATCGGATCGGCGAAATTCTCCTGGCTCATCACCAGCTTGTGGCGGGCGAAACCATAACTCTCCAGAAGCTCGCCCAGTTCCGTCTCGATGGCCTTCAGATACGGCGGCCCCAGCTCCAGCCAGGCCTCGTGCGGAACCTGATCCCAGGGCATGCCGTGCGTCGATACCACCACTTTGACGGAATCCGCCGCGGAAAACGTGTCCAGGCGATCGGCCAGCATGCGCCGGTAAGCGCTGTGGATCACCGGCATGTCGCCGAGCGGGGGCGTAATGATCGCCTTGATTCGCTTGCCGTTTTCCTTCTCCCAATCATGGATGTAGCGCATGGCGTGCTTGATGCTGCTGTTGAACTCCTCGTGGTGGGAATAAATCGGCCGCGGCACGGCCAGCAGCACCGTATCGATGCCGGTTTCGAGCAGATCGCGCATGGCCTTGCGGGCCATCCCGAGATGCTCGGCAGTGACCCAGGCCCAAGGAATATCGCCGTGCTTCCCATGCACCTTGCGCATGGCCTCATAGGCGATGATGCGATTGCCGGCCTCATGGGGGATTCGACCGTCCATGAACCCCTTGCCGGGCGCGTAGTAAAAGACCCGGCACTTGGTGATGAGCCGGGCCGCCGACGTGGGCATGCCGGCCTTTCGGCCGGGAAGGAGAAAGTATCCCTGAGCCATGTAGGTGCTGGCGGACGGCGGCGACCACACCACCTCCCCGGTCAGGTACTTTTGGGCGTACGGCACGCCGTCGTAGTCCGTATCGCGCCCCATGTGGTCGATCAGCCGGGCGGGGGTGAATTCCTCGAACTCGTAGTAGCGCTCCGCATCCATCAGCACCACGCCGCGGTCGGCGCGGACCATGTTGCGGATCGGCCAGGGGATGTACTGGAAGCTCTTCTGGGCCAGAACGTAGTAGTCCTCAAAGCGCAGTTCCTCCGGCTGTATGAGGTGGGAGATGAAAACGCCCGCCCGCCCTTCCGGCCGGGTGTCCTGGGCTTTGTAGTAGCTGAAGTAGTTCGGCTCCGCCAGCTGCGGCGGAGTGCGGTTCATATATTGAAAAACGCCGAATGCGGCCACCGCCAGCGTGAACGCGACGACTCCGGCCACCGCAGCAAACTTGAGCAGTTTCCTCATCATGCTCGCTGCCTCCGGATTCCAGCAGAGCCGGAAAGTCCGGCGAATGGCACGCGGTCCAGCCAGGAGCGCGCGTCGGCGGAGGTCTCGCGCGGCGCCTCCTGTATCGCCATGTGCCCCACGCCGGGATAAATGATCGTCTCAATCGAGGGCGCATTCGTGAGCAGCCGCGCCAGTTCGGCTGCCAGTTCCACGCGAACCTGCGGGTTTTCCTCGCCCCATTGAATCAGCACCGGCGCGCGCACCTGCCCGATCAGGGCCTCGATGTTGCCGGAGATGTACTGGCGCAGCCGCTCAAGCTGCGCCGCCCGCTGCCCTTCCAGACGCCATAGGTCGTGCCAGCGGTCCACCAGCTCCGGGGCCACCTTCGCCGAATCGCCGAAGCCGCCCTTCAGCATGAATTCCGGCAATGCGCGCGGCGTGATCCAGCGCAACAGGGCGGCCGCCGGCGATATTGAAGGCGGCGCTTGGCGCCCGCGCACGCCGGGCTCCAAGGACCCGGGGGAGATCAGCACCAGGCCGGCCACGCGCTGCGGGTTGCGCACCGCGTAGCGGATGGCCACGGTGCCGCCCAGCGACGTGCCCACGATCGCGGCGCGCTCCACCCCGAGCCGGTCGAGAAGGCGTTCCATCAGATCCACCGTGCGAGGCAGGCCGTAGTTGCCGGTGGAATCGGCACCGCTCAGGCCGTGGCTAGTCATGTCGAAACGCACAACGCGATAGCTGTCGCGCAGGGCCTCCGCCCAGGGATCCCAGCCGATCAGGCTGGCGAAATTGGCATGGATCAGCACCACCGGCGGCCCGGCCCCTTCATCGCGGTAATGAATGCGGGCGCCGTCGATCGCGGCGAAACGCGAGGCCGGCGAGGCGTAGCGCGCTTCAAGCGTTTCCGCGGGAATATCGCGCCACACCCATGTCGCCGCCGCGAAAGCGACCAGCGCCAGCGCCGCCAACCCCCCGACCGTCCAGCCCAGGGCCAGCAAAATGCCGCGCATTATCCTCATAGCGCTGGCTGCGGAGGCTAGCCCTCGGATGCGACCAGCAGCAGAGGCCCTTTGGAAACCACCACGCCGCCGGTTTGTTCCAGGGTGACGGCAAATGCCACCGGTTCCGCCACGGGAAGCTTGGCCTGCACCGCCACCACGAACTCGCCGGCCGGAGACGCATTGAACACGCCGCCATCGACGGGGTTGTCGTACCGGTCGGGATCAACAATCCAGAGCTGGTACTGCGCTTCGCCGGGCTTGTTCGGCGGCAGTCCGGAAAAGCGCATTTCGCCGGCCTGCAGCGAATCGCTCCATACAACCCGGCCCCGCACCTGCTCGTAGCCGGCGATATCGGAACTCCAAGGCAGGCTGACGACATCCGCCGATGCCTCGATGGCCTCGGAATCCACCAGCGGCTGCGGGCGCTGCAGCCATACCGCAGTGGCCAGCCAAACCAGCATCATCGCCGCCGCGGCCGCCCAGCCCCAGCCGAAGCGCGCGACCGGCCGACGCAGGCGGGGCGCCGTGTCCGCGGCGCGCGCGCGGCCCATCGTGACTAGGCGGGCGCGAAGATCTTCGGGAAGGCCGCGCCAGCTTGCCCGGTCCTCGGCCAGAAAGGCCGCCTGCGCTAGGGCCGCCGCCTGCTCCATTCCCTCCCGCTCGCTGCGGCGCTCCGCATGCGGCATTGAGGCAAGCAACTCCTTCAGCTCAAGCCACTCGGCATCTTCAAGCCTTTCCCCGGCGACCTCGCCCGCCAGCAATTCCCTCATTCGATCTCGATCAGTCGGAACCACGATATCCTTCCTCCTGACTCACCTTCAAGCCCCGGCGCAGGCGGATTAGGCTGCGCCGTATTCGGGTTTTGACGGTACCTACAGGCATGCCAAGGCGTTTCGCAATCTCGCCATGTGAATAGCCTTCGTATAAGGACAGCGAAAGGATTTCCCTTTCTTTTTCGGACAAGTCGCGCAACAGCGGCTCAAGACGGACTGAATCAAGCAGCACCGCAAGCCCGCGCTCGCCATCCAGTGCCGGATCGGGCTCATCGCCAATCAACGGCACGCTGTCGGAAAATCGCGCCTCATGGCGGATCTGGTCCACCATTCGCCGGCGCGCAACGGTGAGCACAAAGGTCAACTCGCTGCCCCGCCCGGGTGAATAGCGACCGGCGGACGACCACAACGAAAGGAACGCCTCCTGAACCGACTCCGCCGCCAGCGGCGAGGCGCCGAAATAGCGCCGCGCCAGCGACCAGACCAAGTCGCCGTAGGTATCCACGAGGTCCGTCATGGCCTGAGGATCGCCGCTGGCGACCCGCTCAAGGATCGGGGGATCCGGCGCGCCGGCCAAAAAGGCGCCCTGCGGCGGTGTCCGGTCTGTCACTCGATCGTTCAAAACCTTGCGGCATCAATCTAAAGCGGCAATTGTATCCCCAACCCGGCGAAGAATCCCCAAACAAGCAGCGGCTCGCAGCAATGGGCATAAGCGCCAACAATCGTTCCGCTGGTGGCGGCGCGAATTTCGAATAGCAATAGCCGATGCCTGACCGCTTCTAGATTTTAGGCGAAACCCAGGTCAGACCGGTAGTAGTATTCGCCCAAAACGGCAAGCGCCGCGAAGTGGCGGAACCCAAGCTGTTGCGGAGGCTGAAAAACATGAGGCGACATGGCTCCCCCGGATAAATTTGCTATGGAAGGGCTGAAAGCCCTGAAGCGTGCGGTAGATCAGGCGTTGGAGCGCAAGCGCCTATTAGGCCAATACGCCGTGTTCTGGCGAGACGGTCGCATGGTTCTCGAAGGCCCGGACGCGCCTAAGGAACAAGACAACTCCAAGCCCAACAAACTAAACGAAGAAGCGCGCCCGCAAATAATTGATTCGCCAGAGGAGGCCGCATGACAAAGGACGCGAGGGATGCCGATGCGCCTGTGAGCAACGAGCAATGCCGGAATTCTTGACCCGGTGATGATTCCGCTACGTATCTTCATCAGCAGCGTGCAAAGCGAATTCGCTCGGGAGCGCGAAGCGTTGCGCGGCTACCTGCGCGACGACCCGTTGATGCGGAAGTTCTGCAATGCTTTCCTGTTCGAGGATGTCCCAGCGATAGACCGGCGCCCCAACGAGCTTTATCTCGACGAAGTCGAACGGTGCGATCTCTATGTGGGGCTGTTCGGAGAAGAGTACGGCACCGAGGACGATGCGGGGCTTTCGCCGACGGAGAGGGAATTCGACCACGCCACAGCGCTTGGCAAGCATCGCCTGATCTTCACGAAAGCCGTGCCTCCCGGCGATCAGCACCCAAAAATGAAAGCATTGATTGCCAAGGCGCAAGGCGGGCTGATTAGAAAGCAATTCAGCACGACCGCAGAGCTGTTGGGCGGTTTGTACGCGGCATTGGTCGAATTCCTGGAAAGCAAGGACTTGCTGCGCTTTGGGCCGTTTGATGCCGCGCCATGCTTCGAGGCGGAAATGGACGATCTCGACTTTGCGCGGATGGCTCGATTCATACGTGCGGCCCGCAGGATCAGGCAGCTACCACTGGATGAAGAAACTGCGCCGGAGGACTTGCTTGAGCACCTGAATCTTTTGAACAAGGGGCGGCTGACCAATGCGGCTGTTTTACTGTTCGGCAAGGCACCGCAACGGTTTCTGATCTCATCTGAGATCAAGTGCGCCCATTTCCACGGCACGATGGTAGGCAAGCCAATTCCGTCCTACCAAGTCTATAAGGGCACGGTGTTCGATCTGGTGGACCAGGCGGTGGATTTTGTGCTGAGCAAGATAGCCTTGTCGGTGGGCACGCGGGCCGAGAGCGTTGAGGTGCCCATCGCCTACGAGATTCCGAAGGAGGTGGTGACTGAGGCGATCGTCAACGCAGTAGCGCACCGCGACTACACGGACAGCAGCAGCGTTCAGGTGATGCTGTTCGCAGACCGGCTGGATGTCATGAACTCCGGTCAGTTGCCGCCACCGCTTACGGTGGAGAAATTGCGAGTCGCCCACGAGTCCTTGCCCGGCAATCCCCTGCTGGCGCAAGCCATGTACCTGCGCGGGTACATCGAACAAATGGGAACCGGAACAGTGGACATGATTCGTCGCTGCGCCAAGGCTAACCTGCCGGAACCGGAGTTCGTCGCGCACGGAAGCTTCGTCACGACAATCCGGCGGGCTGGCCACGCAAGCATACCGGCTAGGATGAATACCCAAACGAAAGTTTCAGCATCGCCCGAGGAAGGAACAGTTAAGGGGGGAATAAGGGTTTATCCGCAGTCAGAACGAGAGTCGCGGCCAGAGTCGCGGCCAGAGTCGCGGCCAGAGTCGCGGCCAGAGTCGCGGCCAGAGTCGCGGCCAGAGTCGCTGGAGGCAAAGGTGATCAGACTGCTGGGCGGCGGACCAATGTCGAAAGCGGAGCTATCAAAGAAACTGGGTCAGAAAGAAATATCTGGACAACTGAATAAAGTGGTCAGGCAACTGGTGGCTGACGGCAGGATTGAGTTCACATTGCCCTCCAAGCCGCGCAGCCGATTTCAGCAATACCGGCTAACGGACACAAGCCTTGGCGGGACCGCAAACCCAAAGCCACGCAACGGCCCCGAATGAGTGTCGGCGAGCGGGAAAAACGCACACAGCAACGTGTGATCGCGTTCCTGACGGAAGCGATGGGGCACACCTACCTCGGGCATTGGCAGGACCGCGCCGATAACAGCAACATCGAAGAGCAGTTGCTCAGCGATTGGCTAAGCATGCAAGGACATAGCAACGGCATTGCCCGAAAATTGATGAGTCAATTCATGCCGCAGTGGCGGTTGCACAGAGACGAACTCAATCGTGTGCCATTGGCCCATGCGGATTGGAAATACTGAGGAGCGCTTTCTTGAACCTCCACTGCCTTGCAGGAAATATCCTTTCACGAGCGGAGTTGAGGTGGTGCGCGCATGAACCGGCTTAAGGAAGCAACCAGTCCGTACCTGCTTCAGCATGCGGGCAATCCGGTGCATTGGCATCCTTGGGACGAGCGCGCCCTGAGCGCGGCGCGGGAGAGCGGGCGGCCGATCCTGCTCTCGGTGGGCTATTCGGCCTGCCACTGGTGCCACGTGATGGCGCACGAGTCGTTTGAGGATGCCGCCACCGCGGCCGTGATGAACGAGCTGTTCGTAAACGTGAAGGTCGATCGCGAAGAGCGCCCGGATCTGGACAAGGTTTATCAAACCAGCCACCAGTTGCTCACGCGCCGGGCCGGCGGCTGGCCGCTAACGGTGTTCCTGACCCACGACGAGCGGCTGCCGTTCTTCGCTGGAACGTATTTCCCCAAGGCGCCGCGTTTCGGAATGCCAGCCTTTACGGACCTGCTGAGGAACGTTGCCGCCTACTATGCGGGCCGGCGCGAGGAGGCGCGCGGCAACGGCAAAGCGGTCCAGGAAATGCTAAACCGCATCGCGGCGCCCGGCGCGCCTTTCGCCGGCGAGCTCAACGAGCAACCGCTCGCCAACGCCTTAGAGCAGATGGGCGCGGCTTTCGATCAGGTCCACGGCGGCACCGAAGGGGCACCGAAGTTTCCGCGCCCGGCGGACATGGAACTGCTGATCCGGCGCGCCTCGCAGCCGGACGGCGAGGCGGCCCGCGAGATGCTCGAAACCACGCTCGACGCGATGGCCGCCGGCGGGCTCAACGACCACTTGGGAGGCGGGTTCTTCCGCTACTCGGTGGACGCTCGCTGGGAGATCCCGCATTTCGAGAAGATGCTCTACGACAACGCGGCATTGCTGTCGGCCTATTCGCTGGCGTATCGGTTCACCGGCAAGCAACGCTACGCGGAGGTCGCCGACGCCACGGCCGGCTGGCTGCTGCGCGATATGCGCCACGAAGGCGGGGCGTTCTTCGCCGCCCTAGATGCCGATTCCGAAGGCGAGGAGGGCCGCTACTATCTATGGAAGCCCGAACAGGTTAAGGAACTGCTGCCGGGGGATGAATACGACTGCTTTGCGGCCCGCTACGGGCTCAACCGGCGGCCCAATTTCGAGGAAAGCGCCTGGCACCTCGTTGAACGGCCCGCGGCGGATGCCGCCGATGCGGACTTTTCGGCGGCTCGGCAACGCCTGCTTAAAGCGCGCGCCCGGCGCGAGCGCCCGATGCGCGACGAGAAGCTGCTCACCGCCTGGAACGCGATGGCGGTACGCGGGCTGGCGATCGCTGGCCGTTGCCTCGAACGCCCGGACCTGACCGCGGCAGCGGAACAAGCAGCCAATTTCATCATCGCCGAAATGACCTGCGGCGACCGGCTGCTCGCCTGCTGGACCGATGGCCGGGCCGGCGAAGAGGGCTTTCTGGACGACTACGCCTTCTTCATCGACGCCTTGCTGGAGCTAGGCGGCGAGCGGCAGGCCGCAGCCGAGGCGCTGGCGCAAACCATGCTGGACAGTTTCGAGGATGCGGACAACGGCGGCTTCTATTTCACGGCCACCCGGCACGAGCGGCTGATCCACCGGCCGCGGTCGCTTTCCGACGACGCGCTTCCCTCCGGCGCGGCGGTCGCAGCGCGGGCGCTGTTGCGGCTCTTGCAGTCCGCGCCAAGCATGCGCTACGCGGCCGCCGCCGAGCGCGCCCTGAGGGCCGCTTGGGAACAGATGAGCCAGCATCCCCTGTCGCACACCGCGCTGTGCCTGGCGCTCGACAACTGGCTGCGCCCCAGCGCCTGCCGCCTCGACGGCACCTGCTGATCCCCGCCCGCGAGGATTTCCAGCTCTCGATCTCCGAGGCTGGGCGCTTTGATCCCGCCAGTTCTTGCTCCTTCTTTCCGGGAGACGCATGGACCATCCATGGGCTTGGTTCCGCCATCCATGGCTCCACATACTCCCGGAAAGAAGGGGCAAGAACTGGCTACGGGGGGTGCGTGAAGGCGACAAGCGCGACAACGCCGACGCCGGCGTGAGCCTCTTCTCCGTCCCCTTTCTCGCGGGAGTGTCGGCGGCAGGATAGCCGCCGCCAAGCCCCATGGATGGGTTCACGCGTCTCCCGCGAGAAAGGGGACGGAGAAGAGGCGGGTTCAACGCGTCTCCTGCGGGACAGGGGCGGGGGAAGCACGCATTCCTCAAGGCGTGGTATAAACGCGGCGATGCCTGCCCAAGGAGAAAACGCATGAATTCAGCGCCCCAAATCCGCAATATCGTCAAGCGCACCACGCTCATCGTGCGCGATATGGAAAAAAGCCGCCGCTGGTACGAATACGTGCTCGGCATGTCCGCTTGGATCGATATGCCGTACACGCTGTCCGGCGAAGGAATCGCCGCCGGCAAGAAGGGCGACGAGACGCATCTGGTGATCATGAAGTGCGAGGATCCCAAAATCGGCATGATCGGGCTGCTGCATTGGGTCGATCCGCCGCTGCCGGCCCCGGAAATCCCCACTTCGGTGGGCTACGGCACGCCGGTGTTCGTGGTGGAGACCGAAGACGCGGCCGAGGTCGCGCGGCGCGCGGCGGAACTGGGCACACGAGTGCATATGCCGGGGCGCAACTTCACGGTCACCGGCTCGCGGGGCGAGACGCGCCACCTTCTGGGCTGCGCGATCTTCGACCCCGACGGCTATTTCTTCGAATGCAACCAGGTGCTGCGCATCGAAGAGCCCCAAAACTCCGCGGATTGAGGCGCTGAATCAGACTGTCGGCGCAACGTCCAAGCCGTGCGAATCTGAACCGACACCCTCGGCGGTCGCGGGGTCTTGCGCCTCGCGCATTCCGGAGGATCCGCCCCTGTTGGCGCGTTTTTGATCAGGCGCACCCCGGAGGGCCGCCGCCAGAGCCGCTACGTCGTAGCCGGCTTCGCGCGCCATGCGGTCTTTCACGCGCCACAATTCCTCGATAATCGCGTCAGGCATCTTCAATATCTCCCATGAGCTCGCTTGGAGTGCAAATCTCCGGACTGGTATAGCCGTTGCGCTTGCATACGCTGCGCATGATGGGCCTGGTTCCCGCGTTAGCCAAGTGCCGGAAGTTCCAAGTCAGAAGAAACTCGATACCATGCACAGCGGCCACGGCGGCATGAACAGCATCATTCTGCGCGGTGGCGGGCAAGGCTTTTTCGCGCAGCAAGTCGCCCGCCAATTCTACTGCGGCCTCCGTTATGGGCAACAAAGGAATGCCGCTCAGCGCTGCGAGCCGTCTCCCGGCAGCTTCGTGATCGCCTTTCCCGGCCTCCTCAAGCGTAAGACTGGAGGTGACCAGCCTGAATCCAGCCTTGCGCGTGCGCCACCAGTCGGCTGTCGTCTTTTGCCAGGCGGCCGCCAGCAAATTGCCCGACGGCAGTGCCGTGAGATAGGAGACGATCGATGTCTCTATATATGCCGCCGGAGTATTACTGCTCATGCTGCCGATTCCATCCCTTTGGCATAGGAAACCCGCGGACCAAGCCGTCTTTAACGTGCTCGCAGTCGAAAATGCGCGGCATTGCTATTTCCTGCTTCCCCTCTCAATTATCGCCCCTGTTCTCGGAATTCCGGTGGCAACCGCAACTATCCCGAAGCGACGCGGCACTCCCGCCTCAGGCTGCTACACTTCGCCGCGATGATTGAATATCCCGGATTCGATCCTGTGGCCCTGAGAATCGGGCCACTGGCCATTCGCTGGTACGGCCTCACGTACCTGCTGGGATTCTTCGCCGCCTGGTGGCTAGGGCAGCGCCGCAGCCGCCGGCCCGGTAGCGTTGTCAGCCCGGTCATGGTCCAGGACTTGATTTTCCACTGCTTCCTCGGTGTGATCCTGGGCGGCCGCCTGGGCTACATGTTGTTTTACGGCTGGGAGCAGATGCTCGCCGACCCGCTTTACATCGTTCGCATCTGGGAGGGCGGCATGTCCTTTCATGGCGGACTGCTGGGCGTGTGCGCGGCCGCGCTCATGTTTGCGCGCAAGCACTCCAGAACTTTCGTTGATGTGGCGGACTTCGTGGTTCCCCTAGTTCCCATCGGCCTGGGCGCCGGACGGATCGGCAACTTCATCAACAACGAACTATGGGGCAAGCCCGCCGATGTGCCTTGGGCCTTCGTGGTGGACGGCGTGGCGCGCCATCCAACGCAGCTCTACGAGGCGCTGCTGGAAGGCCTGCTGCTGTTCACGGCGCTGTGGTGGCACACCCGGGAGCGCAAGCCCGGCTCGACGGCGCCCAAGCACGGCGGCGCGACCGGGCTGTTTTTGGCCGGCTACGGCATTTGCCGGCTGGTGGTGGAATTCCTGCGGCTGCCGGACGAGCATTTGGGGTATCTGGCCTTCGGCTGGCTGACCATGGGGCAGATCCTGAGCCTGCCCATGATCGGCTTTGGCCTGTGGATGCTTGCACGGCGGGTTGAGCGAGCGGTCGTTCAGCATTCCGGCTAAACCATGCGCCAGTACCTCGATCTTCTGGGTGAGGTGCTGAAATGCGGCTTGGAACGCCATGACCGCACCGGAACCGGCACCCGCGCGCTATTCGGCCGGCAGATGCGCTTCGACCTGGCCGACGGCTTCCCCATGCTCACCACCAAGAAGCTGCCGCTGCGCGTGATTGCGGTGGAGCTGCTGTGGTTTTTGCGGGGAGGCACCAATGTCAAGTGGCTGCAGGAGCGGGGCGTGAAAATCTGGAACGAATGGGCCGATGCGGACGGCAACCTCGGGCCAGTCTATGGAGCGCAGTGGCGGGCCTGGCCCGACGGCAACGGCGGCGCAATCGACCAAGTGGAGATGGCGCTTGGGACCATCCGCAAGAACCCGCACTCGCGGAGAATCATTATCAATGCCTGGAACGTGGCCCAGATCCCGCGGATGAAACTCCCGCCCTGCCACCTGATGCTGCAATTGCATGTGAGCGGCGGCAGGCTTTCGGGCCAGCTCTACCAGCGCAGCGCCGACCTGTTCCTAGGCGTGCCCTTCAATATCGCTTCCTACGCATTGCTTCTCAGCCTGATGGCCGATCAGACCGGCCTTAAGCCCGGCGAACTTATCTGGACCGGCGGCGACTGCCATCTCTACAGCAACCACTATCCGCAGGCCCGCGAGCAGCTTTCGCGCGCGCCGCGCCCCCTTCCCAAACTTGAAATCAACGCTGCGAGGCAGTCCATCGACGACTACGTGGAAACCGACTTCACGCTCGCCGGCTACGATCCGCACCCGCACATTCCGGCGCCGATTTCGGTTTGAATCACAACAATCAGGAGAACAAAATGAGCACCAAGCCAGAAGCCGCAAACGATTCCGTACCGGACCGGCGCACCTTGCTGAGAGGCCTGGGGGCGAGCGCGCCGGAAATATGCGATCTCGAGAACCGGAGGGCAGTGAAAAGCGGCATGAAGGAGTTTATGAGGAACCGCGCGCCGGCCGCCGCGAAGGCTGGCGAATGATTTCGGGCGAGCACATCCAAGTCGAAGTGGAGCCAGCCTACCTAGGGCAGGACATGGAGCGCGTTCGCTACGTGTTCCGCTACACCATCACCATCGTGAACCGCGGTACGGAACCCGCCCGGCTGCTGACGCGCCACTGGATCATCACCGACGGCAACGGCCAGGTGGAGGAGGTGTTCGGCGAGGGGGTGGTGGGGGAGCAGCCGCGTCTGAACCCCGGCGAAAAGCACCGCTACACCAGCGGGGCGATTATCGACACGCCCTTCGGGACCATGGAGGGCAGCTACGGCATGATCACCGATGCCGGCCACAAGTTCTCCGCAACCATCCCGCTGTTCCGCCTCCAGACCCCCGGCGTGCTCCATTAGCGCCGCCCCTCCTTTTCCGCCGCCCTCCTCGCAGGAGTGTCCGGGCCAAGAGGGCGAGGCAAGCCCCATGGATGGGTTCATGCGTCTCCTGCGAGGACAGCGGCGGAAAAGAAAGAGGCCTTGCTGCGGGCCTCCTCGCAGCAAAAGCGGGCGCATCAGCCCGGATATTGTGTTGTTTCCCTGCCCCTCCTTCGCGGGAGTGTCGGCGGCAGGACAGCCGCCGCCAAGCCCCATGGATGGGTTCATGCGTCTCCCGCGAAGGAGGGGCAGGGAAACAACACCGCAGCCTAACCACGCCGAAGCCGCATAGGCAGGCCCCCAATGGCAGTCTGGGCAGTAGGCGATGTGCAGGGATGCTTGGAGCCGCTAGACGCGCTTCTTGAGCGTATCGCTTTCGATCCGGCAGCGGACACGCTGTGGCTGTGCGGCGACCTGGTCAACCGCGGCCCCGACTCGCTAGGCGTGCTAACCCGTGCGCGCGAGTTGGGTTCCGCCGCGATCGTGGTGCTCGGCAATCACGATCTGCACTGGCTGGCGCGCAACTGGGAGAAACCGCAAAGCACGATCAGAAAGCATGTTGAATGGCTTCGCCGGCAACCGCTGGCCCATTATGACCGCTCGCTGGACTGCCTGATGGTGCATGCTGGCGTTTATCCCGGCTGGGATCTAGAACAAACCCTTGCCCGCTCCAAAGAGGTGCAAGAAGTGCTTGAAGGTCGAGGATACGGTGCCTTTCTCGGCAATATGCACGGCGACTCGCCTAATCGCTGGAAGAGCGATCTTGATGGCATCAGGCGCCTCAGGACGATTGTGAATGCGCTAACGCGCATGCGCATGATCGACGGGCAGGGACGCATGGACTTCGCCTTCAAGCGCCCGCCCGGACAGCAGCCTCCCTATCTCGCGCCGTGGTTCGCCCGCCCTTCGAGGCTGCCGCCAAAAACCCGGACCGTGTTCGGCCACTGGTCCGCGCTGGGGCACTTCTCCAGCGACCGGCTCGTGGCCCTGGATTCCGGATGCGTGTGGGGCGGAGCGCTGACCGCCGCGCGCCTAGACGGATATCCCGATACCGTCCGCGTGCGCTGTTCCGGGGAAGGGAGGCGCGCATAAAACTTCGCGGGAGACGCTTCGATTCCGTCTCTTTGCGCGCTTGCCTCTCGCGGGAGACGCATGACTGCTTGCGGCTTGACCTGCATAGGTCAAGAATCATCCCTGTAGCTTGGTTCCGGTGTGCGCGCCAAGCGATTGGCGCGCACTGCCTCCAACACTCCCGCGAGAGGAAAGCGCGCAAAGGGACGACGGCGGCAGCATTTCCGGGGGAGGAAGGCGGCATGAACTTAGGTAGGGGCAAGCTGTTCCGCCAGACTCGCGAATTCCGCGGCCGCAATCTGCTCCGGGCGCTGCGACGGATCAATCCCGGCGGCCCTGATCTCCTCTTTGGAAGCCATCGACCGCAAGGCATTGGCGATCGTCTTGCGGCGCTGCGAAAAAGCCTGGCGAACCAAGCGCTCGAACACTTCCGGCGCCTCAACGCGCAAACCCGAACCCGGGACCAGCCGCACCACCGCCGATTCCACCTTCGGCTGCGGTCGAAAAGCTTCACGGCCCACAGCAAGGCACCACTCCGGCCGGCAGCGCGATGCCGCCATCACCGTGAGCCGTCCATACCGGCGGCTGCCCGGTCGCGCGCAAAGACGCTCGGCCACTTCGCGCTGAAGCATCACGGTGATGTCCCGGAAGATGCCGGCAAACTCCAGCAGGCGAAACAGCAACGGCGTGCTCAGGTAGTACGGAAGGTTGCCAATCAACCGCAGGTCCGCCGCCGCCACGCTGGCGTAATCGAATTCGAGCGCGTCCGCCACGTGAACCGTCATCCGCTCGGCGGGCCAGCGCCCGCGAAGCCGGTCGGCGAGCGCCGCGTCGATCTCCACGGCATCAACGATGGCGCCCGCATCCAGCAGCGGTCCCGTCATGGCGCCGCGTCCCGGGCCGATCTCCACGAATCGCTCGCCGGGCAGCGGCCGGGCGATTTCAAGGATTTCGTCGATCACATGCGGATCGACCAGGAAATGCTGGCCGAGGCTCACGCGCCGGCTCATAGCGCCGGCTCAGTTCAGCGCCGACGGCGCGGAGCTTCTGCGCCTAGCCATGCGCGCGGCGACGGCCACCGCCTCCAGCAGGCTGCCTTCGTCAGCCCGCCCCGTTCCGGCCAGCTCGAATGCGGTGCCATGATCGACAGAAGTGCGCACGAACGGCAAACCCAGCGTCACGTTCACAGCCCGGCCAAAGCCCGCGTGCTTGATCACCGGCAGGCCCTGATCGTGATACATCGCCAGCACGGCATCGAAACGCGACAGGACCGCGGGTGTAAAGGCGGTGTCCGCCGGCATGGGGCCTTCTACCCGCTCACTGCCGAAATCGGCTATGGCGCGAGCCACCACGTCCTGGTCCTCGCTGCCCAGCTCCCCCTGCTCGCCGGCATGCGGATTCAGGCCCAATACCGCCACCCGAGGCTTGGCGATTCCAAGGTCGCGTTCCAGGCCCTCCAGCAGCACTGCGAGGACCGCCTGCAGATGGTGGCGGGTGATGGCGGCCGGCACTGCGCTGAGCGGCAGATGAGTGGTGGCCAGCGCCACGCGCAGCGGAGCGCGCTCGGGGCCGGCCTCGCAGGCCAGCAGCATAACTGGCGTGGGCGCCCCGGCCAGACGCGCCAGGTGCTCCGTGTGTCCCGTGAAATCCAAGCCCGCGCGCCGCAACACCGCCTTGTTGACCGGTCCGGTCACCAGCGCATCGAACTCTCCGTTCAGGCATCCCCTAGCGCCGCGATCGATCGCCTGAAGAACGGCTGCGGCGTTGCGCGGATCGGCGCTGCCCGGCGAGCACCGGCGGGCCAGCGGAATCGGCTCCAAGCTCAATCCGCACGAGCGCTCGCGCGAGCCGCAGGCCCGGAAATCGAGGCCGAGCAGGCGCGCGCGCGCGCTGAGCAACTCCGGATCGGCGAGCAGCACCACGCTCAAATCGCGCATTCGAGGAGCGGCCCTGATCACGATATCCGGGCCGATGCCGGCCGGTTCGCCGACGCTGATCGCGATTCGGACTACTGTTTGTATTCCACGAAGGCTTCGGCGCGCAAACGCTGTAGCCAAAGCTGGGTTTCCTCCTGCACCTTGCGTTCGCGCAAGGCCAGGGCAGCGCGCTGACGGCGCACCTCATCGCTCACGTCTTGCATGCGAACGCCGGACCGCTGTGCAATATGCCAGCCGAAGGAACTGCGGATCGGCGCGCTGATCTCGCCGTCTTGGAGTTCAGCCACCCCGGCGGCAAAGGCCGGATCAAGGTCCTCGGGCGAAACCCAGCCCAGCATCCCGCCTTCGCTGGCCGATCCAGGGTCCGCAGAGTAGGCGCGGGCCATGGCTGAAAAGCTCTCCCCCGCCGCGATCTGCGCCCGGAGCTCGTCCAGTTCCCGCCGCGTGGCATCGCTGTCGCGGATTTCATTCGGCTGCAACAGAATATGGCGCACTTCCCATTGCTCCTTGATGATCGGTTCGCCGCCGCGCACCCCATCAAGGCGCACCAAATGCACTCCGCTGCCGGTGGTGATCAGTTCGGCGAGCCCGCCCGGCTCAAGCTGCGTGACGTGCGCCACAAATGCGGTGGGCAGCGCGTTGCGCTTGCGCCAGCCAAGGCTGCCGCCCTGCAGCGCGTTTTGCGCCTCGGAATAGGCGATCGCCAACTCGGCGAAGTTCTCTCCGCCCAGCACGCGCTCACGAAGCTTCCCGGCCCTCTCGCGGGCCGCCTCCCGCTGTCCGGCGGTTGCATTGAGCGGCACGCCGATAAGAATGTGCGAGACGCCGTACTCCCGGTTGGCGCTTTCCTCGCCTTCCGCGCCGCGCAAGAAATCATCCACTTCGCGGGGATTAAGAAAAACCCGCGCCACAACATCGCGCTGCCTGAGCGTGTCGAGGATCATCTGGCTGCGCAGTTCCTCGCGGTACTGCGCATAGTCGAGGCCTTGCTCCGCCAGCGCCTCGGGCAGTTCGCTGAGCGGCACAGCGTTCTGCCGGGCCACGAATTCCAGCGCCTGGTTCACCTGCTCGTCGGAAATTTCGATGCCCATGCGACCGGCGCGCTGCGTTTGGATTTCCCGCAGCACCAGCCGCTCAAGCACCTGGGTGCGAAGCACATTGGACGGCGGTGAACGCAGCCCTTGGGCCCGGATGCTGGCCCGCACCGCCGCCAGTTCCCGGTCCAGCTCGCTTTTGAGAACCACACCGTCGTTGACCACCGCCACGATGCCTTCAAGCAGGGTGCCGGATCGACTCAGTTGGGCGCCGGCGGGAGAGAACATCATGGCTGCAAGCAAGGGCAGCGCCGCTAACCGGGCGCAGCGCGCGGCAGCGTGAAAATGCGGTTCCCGACCGCGAAGCGGGTTCATGGCGCTTGACGGTTTATGACGCCGCCCGGCGGCAAAACAGGCCTGACCCTTCGGGTTGAGTCTGTCACAACAAAGCGGCAGCGCATAGTGCTAACAGGCCCTGGTCATCGGCTGGGGTAGCCGAGCATACCACGCTCGATCATTTGCATGGCATCGCCGCCTAAGCTGGTGAGGCCCTTGAGCGTGAACTGCAAGTACACCGAAGTGCCGCCCAGCGAAGCATCCCGCTCCACATGCTGGCGCCACAGCAGCGCCACCGCGATGCAGCAGGATTCGTATTCGAATCCAAGGTAGCGCTCAAGCTCCACTTCCTCGGCAAAGGAGTAGTTGTAGCGGCCCACCGCGGTCCAGCGCTCGCTCACCGCCCAGCGGAACGCGAGATCGAGGTTCTCGGTCCGCGCCCAACGGCTGCGATAGGCCAGCCGCAGGCTGCGGCGCGGGCTCCTGCGGTAAGTAACGGCAACCTCCGAACGGCTGGCGGCATCGATTTCGGCATCCCACAGGTAGCGCATATCCACCCACCAGTCCTGCCCCAAGCCATAGGCGAACTCGGCGATATAGTCCGAGGCCGCGTCCTCCTGCGAGCTCAGCCCTTCCAAGCTCACGCTGCGGCCCCGAAAGTTGTAGCGTTGCCCAAGCGTGAATCTCACCAGCTCTTTTCCGTCCGAACTGCGCTGCAGCACCCCCTGCAGGCCGGCGCTCACATGCACGGAGTCGCCCACGCGATCAAAGCCCAGATAGCGGTTGGGACGAAACAACTGCACGTAATTGAAATCCGGAATGATGGTGTCGAACACCGGCATGTAGTCCTGATTGACGGTGGGAATAAAGCTGAGCATCGCGCGGGGCTGAAGGATCACGTCAAGATTGCGCGACGCGAAGCGCCGCCATAAATCGGCGCTTGCATCGACGCTGGCAACCGGCAGCACCCGGTAGTAGGTGTCGTACTGGCGCTGAAAGGGTTCGGACACGTGGTAGCCGGTCGCCATCATGGCCAGCGAAGGCATCACGTCCACGGGGCCGGCGCGGTAGCGGGCGAGCAACTGCGGTTCGAGATGCACCCGGGCGCCTGAGGTGCGCTGGGGGTGCTCGAACCATCCGGTCTCCAGCCGCAGCCGCGCGTCCACGCAGGGCAGCAGTCCGGGCCAGCGACCGTGCAGGCGGAACTCGGGAACGCGCACATGGGGCCGGAACAGCCGCTCCACGTCCGGATGCACAACCTGGTGCCCGGTCACGCGGAGCAGGGTGTCGATGTTGTCGCCAACATAGACGGCGGCAAGTTCCCGGCGCAGATGCGTCTGAGCCTGCTCCCAGAATCCCCGGCCGATGTCTTCGATATAGAACCGGTCGGAAACCCAGCGGCCGTCGGCGGTCATCGTCCAGCGCTCGGAAAGCCGGGCCTGCATCTCGATATTCATATCGAAGCGCGAGCGCCCGCGCAGCTTGTCATGCGGCAAATAGCCCAGGTTCAAGCGGCCCGATGCGCTTCGGGTGATGAAGCGATAGTCCGCGCCGGCAAAGAAACCCAGGCGCGACAGATAGCGCGGAGTGAGAGTGGCATCCATGTTCGGAGCGATGTTCCAGTACCACGGGGCACCGATCTCGGCGCCGCGGCGGCTGGAACTGCCGATTTCCGGCATCAGGAAGCCCGACTTGCGCGTGCCCCGCGCCGAGAAGGACAACGACGGCAGGTACAGAACCGGCATGTCGAGCAGCCTCAGGCTGATCCGCCTGGCGCGTCCAAACCCGCTGGTCTGCTCCACCTCAATGGATCCAGCGCGCAGTTCCCAGTGACTGCGCCCGGGCAGGCAGCTTGTGTAGATGACATCGTTAAGTTGCACAAGGCTCTGCTGGCCGTCAATATGGACCGACTCGGCGCTGCCCCGCACCAGGCTGTCGCTCAATGCGTATTTGGCCGTGCCGAAGCTGAATTTCTCATCGTCCAGATCCAAAAGCGCGTCGGCAGCGCGCACTCTCACGGCATCTCCGGAATAAGCGACACTGCCGGAAAACTCGAACCGGTTTTCCCTCTGGTCGAAGCGGGCGGTTTGCACGTCAAGCCTGTGGTTGCCCAAGCAGAAGGAAATGTCGCCCAGAAAATCGAATTCTCCTCCCAAAGCACCCCGGATACCCTTGGAGGCGGTGATGCCCAAGGTTGAGTCCGAACGCTGCATGGCGATTTCGCAGGCTAGGTTTGCGCCGGGCCGCTCCTCCCACAGATCGGTGGGCGGCGGAGCGATACAGGCAGCGGCCAGCGGCGCGAGCAGGGAAATCGGCAAGCTGAGGCTCCTCAGTCCAAACGGTGGCCGGCAGCGGCTGGTGCGCCGCCAAGCACGACCGGGGTCATCATAGTTTCAATGCGCGCATATTTCACTTTTACTGTGCTCCGCCCCCCGTGAGACAATCCGCTGCCTAACAGCAATGACCAGCGCACAACAACTGATTCGGCCTGCAAAGGCAATGATCCTCGCCGCCGGACGCGGCGAGCGCCTCAGGCCTTTGAGCGACCGTCTGCCCAAGGCGCTGATGCAGGCGGGCAGCGGAACCCTGATCGAGCATCTGCTTAAGGCGCTTGCCGATGCGGGCGTGCGCGAGGCGGTCATCAATCTCTCGTGGCTGGGCGAAGCGATACGGGAGCGGCTGGGAGAGGATTCGCGCCACGGGATCCGGATCCATTACAGCGACGAGGGCGATGCCGCGCTCGAAACCGGCGGCGGCATCCGCAAGGCCCTGCCCCTGCTGGGCGCGGAGCCTTTCTGGGTGGTTAACGCGGACCTGAGAACCGATTTTCCCTTCAGCGCCGTGCATCTGCGGCCGCAGGACCTGGCTTGGCTGATGCTGGTGGCCAATCCCGCGCATAATCCCGGCGGCGATTTCGGCTTGCGCGGATCGCGGATCGGCGCGCTCGGCGCACGCCATACTTTCGCGGGCATCAGCGTGCTGCGCCCCGCTCTGTTTGCCGGAATAAAGGATGAGCGATTTCCGCTGGCTCCGCTGCTGCGCACGGCCGCCGACGCGGGGCGCGTGTCGGGCAAGCTCTACGAAGGCTACTGGGCCGACGCGGGCACCGCCGAGCGACTGGCGGCCATCCGCTCCGCGGGAGCGCCGGCCTCCCCAACACCGTAAAGCCGGCCGAGCAGGTGCGGCTTCAGCCGCTCGGCGGCGCGCGACGGATCGACAGGGCCGCCCAGGTCGGCGAAATTGACCGTTTGAAGGCCCGCGAAGCCGCAAGGATTGATCCGCGCAAAAGGCCTGAGATCGGCGCACACATTGAGCGCCATGCCGTGATACGAGCATCCGCGCCGCAAACGCAGTCCGATGGCCGCAAGTTTGGCGCCGGCCACATACACGCCGGGCGCGCCAGGCCGGCGCGCGCCCTTAATGCCGAATTCAGCCGCGCAATCGATCAGCGCGGCCTCCAGCGCGCAAACCAGAGACCGCGGCCCCAGCCGGGCGCGCCGCAGATTCAGCAGCGGATACACCATCAGTTGCCCGGGGCCGTGATAGGTCACTTGGCCGCCGCGGTCGGATTGCTCCACCGGAATATCGCCGGGATCAAGAATGTGCGACGGATCCGTCTTCACGCCTAGCGTGAACACGGGGTGATGCTCGCAAAACCAGATCTCATCGGCATCAGAGGGTTTCCGCTCGCCGGCAAAGCGCTGCATTCGCCGCGCCACCTCCGGCCACGGCTGGCGCCCCAGCCAGCGAAACTTTGCGGAATCCGACAGCAGGATGCTCACGTCGGTGTCCTTCGATGCGCTTTGATCCCGCCGTTTCCTGTTCCTTTCCTCCGGGAGTATAGGAGCCATGGACGGCGGATCAAGCCCCATGGATGGGTTCATGCGTCTCCCGGAGGAAAGGAACAGGAAACGGCTGCGGAGGCCAGCACGGGCTATTCGAACCACAGCAGAACGGCATCCCGCGTGCGTTGCCACCAGCTTCCGGCCGAAACCGCGCGCGCCGGAACCAGCGGCTGCTGGACAAGCACCTCGCCATTGGCCGTAATGATCACCTTGCCGACTACGGTGTCCGCGGCCAGCGGGGCGATCAGGGGCTCGTTGATCACAACCTCGGTTTCGGCACCGTCGGCCGCGCGCTTGGGAAGCGTCATCGCCACTTCTTCGGACACGGTCAGGCCGATCACCGTATCGCTGCCCTTCCACACACGCGCGGAACCCAGGGATGCGCCCGCCTCAAGCAGCGTGCGGTTCTCGAAGTAGCGAAAACCGTAGCTCAGCAATCGCAGCGCGTCCTGCGACCGCTGGGCATCGCTGGAAGCACCCATCACCACGGCAATCAGGCGCATGCCGTCGCGCACCGCCGAGGCAACCAGGCAATATCCCGCCGATTGCGTGTGCCCCGTCTTGACGCCGTCCACCGTGGCATCCCGCGCCAGCAACGTGTTGCGGTTCGGTTGCGCGATTCCGTTCCAAGTGAATTCGCGGATCGCATGCATGGCGTACAGTTCCGGGTAATCGCGAATCATGGCGCGGGTCAGAAGCGCGGTGTCGGCGGCGGTGGTGTAATGGTTCTCGCCGGGCCAGCCGGTCGAGTTCTCATAGCGGGTGCCGGCGAGTCCCAATCTTGCGGCCGTTGCATTCATGATCCCTGCAAAGTCCTCTTCCGCCCCCGCCAGATGCTCGGCCAGCGCCACGCTGGCATCGTTGCCCGACTGCACGATCATCCCCAGCAGCAAGTTTTCCACGCTGACCCGGCTGTTCAAGTCGAGAAAGGTTCTGGATCCCTGCATGCGCCAAGCGTTCTCACTGATGACGGCCTCCTCCGAAAAGCGGGTCTCGCCCGAGCGCACCGACTCGAATACCACGTAGGCGCTCATGATCTTGGTGATGCTGGCCGGCTCCACCCGGAGATCCGGCTCGCGCGAGGCCAAAACCGTCCCGGTTGACTGCTCCATCAGCACGAACGACGAAACCTCAAGCGCTGGTGGCTGCGGCAGCCCGGGCGCTGGACGCGCCGTTTGCGCGCCCGCCGAGGGAAGCGCAAACGCAACCATCAGCCCCAAAAGCGATACGGTGCTTTTCTTCATACTTGGTCCTTAGATGCAGTGTGTGGTCTCGACGCTACCCGGGAGGCGCATTGCCGGACACCCGCATCGTCCGCGCAATGCCCAGCGCCGCCAGCCTTCCCTCCAGCCTTCCGAATTCGCGGTCATTCCCGAGCGGGCCCACCCATACGGCATACACGCCGTTGCCCTTGCGGCGCACATACACGCCGGTAATGCCTGCCTGCCGAATCCGTTGATACAACTTAACAGCGTTGTCGCGGAAGGCGAACGCGCCGGCTTGGATGTAGGCATGGGCGCCCCCTGCGATGGCGGGCTCCGGCGACCCTCCGGGCTCCAGCGCTTCCACGCGCACTCTGGCCGTGCCAGGCCGAACCACGCCCAGCTCCCTGGCCGCGCTGTAAGACAGGTCGATCACGCGCCCCTCCACGAACGGCCCGCGGTCGTTGACGCGCAGCTCAAGGCGGCGGCCGTTTTCGAGATTAGTGACCCGCACCCGGGTGGGCAGCGGCAGAGTCTTGTGCGCGGCGGTCATGGCGTACATGTTGTAGGTTTCGCCCAAAGCGGTGGGCCTGCCGTGAAACTTCTCCCCGTACCACGAGGCGATGCCGGTCTCGACGAAGCCTTCGGCGGACACCATGGGGCAATAGCGCTCGCCGAATTGCGTATAGCAATCCTTTCCAGGACGGCCTCCGGATGAACCGCCCCATGCAAAGCCGGCCACGTCCCTGATGACCGAGCAGGAAGACGCAAGGATGACGGAGCCCGCCAGGAGCATCATCCGCGCCAGTTTTGCGTGAGACGACACTAGAACACTGGACTAGAGCGGACGCCGCGTTTCCCCGGAGGTAATGGCCTCTCCGAGCTGATGCACGACCAAGGCGTACATATAGCTGCGGTTGTAGCGCGTGATCACGTAGAAATTGGGAAGTGCCAGCCAGTATTCCGGCCCGTTGGCGCCCAGCATCATCAGCAGGCCCGCAGGCGTATCCTCGCTGAGGCTGGCATCGAAGAGCACGCCGGCAGCGCGCAGCGCGCCCACCGAAGTGGGCGGAGAAAGTCCGCGTTGCTGGGGTTTAGCGGTGCTTCCTTCCGCCAGCGAGGCAGACAGCGCAACCCCGCCGCCCCGCTGCCATCCGTGCGCGCTCAGATAGGCCGCGACGCTGCTGAACACGTCCCGCCAGTTGCCGAACAGGTTGCGCCGGCCGTCGCCGTCGCCGTCAACGGCATAGCGGCGATAGCTCGATGGAATGAACTGCGCGCGCCCCATGGCGCCCGAATAAGAACCCAGAACCTCCGCCGCATCCAGAGCGCCCTCGCTACCCAGCACCAGAAAGTCCTTGAGTTCCCGGCGGAAAAAGTCGCCCCTGCCCGGATGATGGAAGGCCAGTGTGGCCAGCACATCCAGCACGCGGTGCCTGCCGGTAATGCGTCCATAGCGCGTTTCCACGCCAAGAATGCCCAGAACAACCGATGCCGGCACTCCGGATTCGCTGGCCGCGCTGGCCAAGGCCTCGCCGTGCAGACGCAAAAAAGCCCTGCCCGCTGAAATTCGCCCGCTGTCCATGAAGATGCGGCGATACGCGGCCCACTCGACCGTGGCCTCCGGTGCCCGGCTCATCAGCTTGATCACATCGGGGCGCAGCTCCGCCGAAGCAAGCAGTTCGCGGGCCTGCGCCGGAGCCACCTGCTCCTCAGCGGCCAGTTCTTCCAGGAATCCTTGGATGGCGGGGTCGTCGAGGTCCATGGCGACCGCGCTCCAAGCGGCGCACAAGAGGCAGGAAGGCAAAAGAAATCGATACATGGGCTAACGGGCGAGATAACGCTGGTCGCTATGAATGGCCATGAGAATACCCAAGCCCGCAAGGAAAGTCACATTGGCGCTGCCGGCCACGCTCACCAGCGGGAACGGCAATCCTACCACCGGCAACAGACCGGTGGTCATGCCCGCGTTCAGCAGAAAGCTGGAGAAAAAACCCAATGCCAGCGATGCGGCCAGCAAGCGGGAGAAACGCCCGCGCGCGGCAAGAGCGATTTGCAGCGTGCGAACCAAAATCGCGATAAAAAGCAGCATCGCGACCAATGCGCCCACAAACCCGAACTCCTCGCTAATCACCGAAAACACGAAATCGGTGGTGGGTTCCGGCAGAAAGCCGAACTGCGCCTGGCTGCTCTGCATCCATCCCTTCCCGAAGATCCCGCCGGAACCGATCGCGATCTTCGACTGAATCACTTGGTAGCCCGCTCCCAGCGGATCGGCTTCGGGGTTCAGCATGTTGAGGACTCGCGCACGCTGATAGTCCTTGAGGCTTACCCAGAGCACCGGGGCCGCCAGCACGGTGGTGAGCGCGCCGCCGGCTATGAACCGACGCCGCAATCCGGCCAGGAAAAGAGGAATCATGCCAAACAGGAGCAGCACCGCGCCGGTCCCCAGATCAGGCTGAAGAACCACCAGCCCCGCCGGAGCGGCGATGAGCAGCATCGCTGTCATTGTGCGTCCCGGCCCCGGCGCTTGCCTGGATTCGCGCAGCAGCGATGCCACCATCATGGGCACCGCCAGCTTGGCGAATTCGGAAGGCTGGAAGCGAATGCCGAAGTCCAGCCAGCGTTGCGCCCCGCCGCCTTTTTCGCCCACCAGCAGCACCAGGATGAGCAGGAACACAACGGCGCCGTAAATCCAGGGCGCGGCCATCGCCAAAAAGCGCGGGGAGGTTTGCGCCAGCACCAGCATGACGCTAAAACCGATCAGCAAGCGCGAAAATTGAAACAACAGCACATCGCCGGCACCGCCCGAGGCGCTGTAGAGCACGGCCAGCCCGGCGGCAACCACCAGGGCCACCCACACCAGAAGCCAACCGTCCAGCCTCAGCCGCTGCAACAGGCCAAAAACCGGGAAGCTTGCGGCGACCGGGATCATCTCGCTTGCGCCATCTGGTCCGGCGGCGAATGGCTGGCCAGATAGGTGTCCAGCACCCGCGCGGCCACCGCGGCCGCGGCGCCCGAGCCCGAGCCCCCGTTTTCCACAATCACTGCCAGCGCGATAACCGGATCATGCACCGGAGCAAAGGCCACGAACAGGGAGTGGTCGCGGAAACGCTCGTCAATTTCGCCGGGGTCCGCCTCGCCCTCCCGCGGCAAGGCCACCACCTGCGAGGTGCCGGTCTTTCCCGCCGCGGTATAGGCAAGCTTGGCCCCCGTGGCGCGGGCCGTTCCCCTCGGGCCGTGCAACACCGCCACCATCGAATCGACCACCGTGAGCCAGTGCTCG
This sequence comes from Candidatus Foliamicus numerosus, assembly GCA_028285945.1. GTDB lineage: Bacteria > Pseudomonadota > Gammaproteobacteria > Steroidobacterales > Foliamicaceae > Foliamicus > Foliamicus numerosus. The sequence goes on from JAPYNE010000014.1 coordinate 44,557, forward strand.
GCGGACTCGGGCGCAACCATCCCGGCCGACTCCGGCGCCCGTCTCATCAGCCGGCCGCTAACGGGGTCGCGGATCGCCTCAACGAGCCGCGGCTTGTACCGCATGCCGCGCATGGCGATCTGCGCCGTTGCCTGCGCCAGTTGCAACGGCGACGCCACGAGGCTGCCTTGGCCGATGCCGGTCACCACCGTTTCACCGGGGAACCAAGGCTGTTGCGCGGGATCGCTGAAAGCGGACCTTTTCCAGGCCCGCGACGGCACGATACCCGGCCTTTCTCCGGCAATGTCGATACCCGAGGCCGCGCCGAAACCAAACCGAACCAGACCCTCGTGGATGCCTTCGATATCCATGTCGCGGGCCAGCTGGTAAAAATACACGTCGCAGGACTCGGCAATCGCATCCTGGATCGTCAGCGTGCCATGGCCCTCGCGCTTCCAGTCGCGGAACAAGCGACTGTTTGCGGACAGGCGGTAGCTTCCTCTGCAATAAATGGTCTGCCCCGGGTCCCGGTAGCCTTCCGCCAGCGCCACCAGCGCCAGCATCGGCTTGATTGTGGATCCCGGCGGATAGAGCCCGCGCACGGCCCGATTGAACATCGGCAGGGCCGGGTTGCGGTTGAGCTCGGCAAAGCGGGCGCTGTCCATGCCGGACACGAATTCGTTGGGATCGAAAGCCGGACTGCTCACCAAGGCCAGCACGCCGCCATCCCGGGGATCCACGGCAACCACGGCGCCGCGGCGTGATTCCATGGCGGCAAAGGCCTCTCGCTGCAGTTCTCCGTCGAGAGCGAGTTGCAGGTCCCCGCCGGGCAGGGGATCCAGATCGCTGGTTCGTTCCAGCGGTCGCCCGTAGGCATCCATGAGGATCCGTTCCCCGCCCGCGGAGCCGCGCAGATCCTCTTCGTAGCTCCCCTCCACGCCGGTCTTGCCAATGAGCGGAATCCCGGCGTAAACCGACGGATCCAAGCGTTGCTTGTCGGCGGCGCTGACCGCTGCCACATATCCCAGCGCATGGGCGCCGGACGGCCCCAACGGATACTCGCGCAGCAGCAGTCCTTCGATATCCACGCCGGCGAACTGATGGCGCCTCACGGCAAACCGAGCCGCTTGCTCATCGGGAAGCATGGCGCGAACAGCAAGGGGCGCGAACGAGGGCAAAAGCCGCAAGGCTTCCATCAACTCGCCCTGCCGCTCGGTCTTCACGAAGCCTTGGTCTTCCAAGCGCGTGAGCATGCCGGGAGCGTCCTCTGCCTGCTCGGCAACCAGAATCAGGCGGAAACTCGCACGGTTGGCCACCAGAATTTCGCCGTTGCGATCCAGGATGATGCCGCGCCGCGGAGCGATCCTGCGGGGCTGCACCTGGTTGGCCTGGGCCTGCCCCGCATAATGGCTGTGGCGCACCAGCTGCAGGTGGCTCATCCGGGCAAGCAGCACGAGCGCAAAAAAACCCATCAGCGCCACCAGATAGGTTGTGCGGCGCACGAGGGTTCCCGATCCAGCGGTTTGGATGTGCCTGCGGACTGCCATGGAGGATCAGACCTTGAGGAACAGGAAAGCGACCAGGATAAGCAGGCCCCCGCTCAGCAGGCTGCTGACCAGGCCCGGCAGCGAGCCGGGTTGACCGAGCCAGCCGCCGATCAAAGCCACCATAAGCAGGTAGGCCGCCAGAGTCGCCATCGCCAGCAGGAAGCGCTGCCAAGGCGGCGAAGACACCATCCGGCCACGCAGGTTGGCGGCCATGAAGGTGAGCACCGTGGCGGCCATTGCGTGCAGGCCCAAGGGCGCGCCGGAAAGCAGATCATGGACAAGCCCGGCAACTGCGGCGATCAGCAGGCGGTTCCGTGCCGGACCGGCGAGAACCAGCCAGATAAGCGCTACGCCCAGCCACGGCGGCTGCCACAGCCGCAGGGCCTGGGGAAGGGGCAGCACCGTGAGCAGCAGGGCCGCAGCAATCAGGGAGTAGCTTCGCGCAACAGCGCTGGCCATCATGATTCCCCGGCAGCCCGACCGGTGGCCGCGCTGCCGGTTACGACCGCTTCGGAGCGCAGCAGCAGGACCTGGCGCACACCCTGCAGGTTTGCGGTGGGACGCACGAAAGCTTCCAGAAACGCCTGCCCCGAAGCATTGCGCACCCCTTCCACAACGCCCACGCGCAGCCCGGCGGGGAACCGCCCTCCGCTGCCCGAGCTGACCAGCACGTCGCCTTCGGCGACATCCGCATGCGCGGGCATGTACGGCAGCAGCAGCCTGTGATCGCGCTGGCCGGTCCCGAAGGCAATGGCCTGGAGGCCGGTGCGCTCGAGCATCACCGGGATGGCGTGGTTTGAGTCGCTGATTAGCAGCGCCTCCGAAGTCACTAGGTAATCGCGGGCGATCTGACCCACCACGCCGGCGGAATCGACCACAGGCTGGCCGATAAACGCACCCTGCCGGCTGCCGATGCTCAGGGTGACCCGGTGGCGGGAAATATCCGGGTTTCCGGGCAGGGCCCGGGCGGCAAGGTTGCTGGATCCGTGCATCGCGTCAAGCGCCAGCAGCGTGCGCAAATCCTCGTTCTCCGCTCTCAGCAGGGCCATTTGCTGCATCTCCACGTCCTGATTCAGCAGGCGTGTGCGCAAAGCTTCGTTCTCACGCAACAGTTCGGCCTGATTGCGAAAGTAACCCTGGGTTGCGCTGAAGCTGCCCACCCCCAAACGCACAGCCGCCTGCACGGGAATCTTGAGAAGCTCTCCGGCGCCCCGCAGGTTCTGGACGGCCGGAACCCGGGATTCGACGATCAGCAGCGCGAAACAGGCCAGACATATGACCAAGCACTCCCCTGCAAGGATGGGCCCCTTCCGCCTTCGAGAGCGGTTCGGCGCGCGCGTTGCGTTCCAGTTGCGCATGCTTTTGGCCTTGGTGCCGTGGCACAGCCCTAATCCATGGGATCTCCCATGCCCATTGTGAGGCCGGAACTCTCGCTCACATGGCCGACCGTGCCCTGGACCTCCACCAGGTGTCCGCAGCCGCGCACAACGCAGGTCAGGGGATCCTCGGCCACGAACGCGGGTACCGCCGCCCGCTCGCGGATCAGAGAGTCCAGCTTCGGCAGCAGCGCCCCCCCGCCAGCCAGCACGAGTCCGCTCTCGCTGATGTCGGCACCCAACTCGGGTGGCGTGCGGGACAGAACTTCCAGCACCGCCTGCACGATTTCCTCGAGCGTGTCGTTCAAGGCATCGCGCACCTCATTGCTGTTGAGGGTGAACTGCGAGTGCAGGCCGCGCGACAGGCTGCGACCGTGGAGCTTGATTTCCCTGACTTCCTCTGCGGGATAGGCGCTGGCCACCTCGCGCTTGATGGCTTCGGCCTGGCTGGCCCCGATCGCCATGCCGTGATTTCGCCGCACGTACTGGACGATGGCGTCGTCCATGCGCGTTCCGCCTGCCTTGACCGAGCGCGCGAATACCACGCTGGACATGGACAGCACCGCCACCTCGGACGTTCCGCCACCAATGTCCACCACCATGTTCCCGCAGGGGCGATGCACCGGCAGCCCGGCGCCGATCGCGGCCACGATGGGCTCTTCCACCACAAACACTTCGCGGGCGCCGGCATCGCGGGCCGACTCCTCAATGGCCCGCCGATCGACCGGGGTGGCCCCGTGGGGAATGCAGATCACCAGCCGGCGGACAGCGGGCCGAAAGAAACTCTCGCCCAGCGCCTTGACCATGAAGTGCCTGAGCATCTGCTCGGCAACTTCGTAGTTGGCGATCACGCCGTCCCTCAGCGGCTTGACGATCTCGAGATCGCGCGGCGTGCGCCCGAGCATCCCGAAGGCTTCAGTGCCGATGGCGAGCACACCGTCGCTGGCGCCATTGCGGCGCAACGCGACCACCGACGGCTCGTTGAGCACAATGCCGCGGCCGCCCACGTAAACAAGCGTGTTGGCGGTGCCGAGGTCTATGGCGAGATCAACGGCCAGCCGCTTGGCGAAACCACGTACAACACTGCTCATAGGGTTAGCAAATCCATGCGGGCGGGAAACCCTTTTTCCGGTTCTGGAATCATAGCAGATCAGCCAGCGATTCTACGGCGCGCCAAGGGATTCCGGCCGTCCGGCGGCTGCGCTTGAAGCCTTTGAGCCGCCGCAGCGGAGGCTCGCGTGATTGCAAGCCGAAGGCGGGAATGCGAAGATGAGCAATGACGCTGCCATGCCGCCACGATTGCGATCATGAACAATCTCAAGACGCCGAAGCAGTCGGAACCCGCTGCGGAATTCTCGGATGCCGAACTGCTGCGGGCGGCGCATCTTACGCGCTTGGCGCTGGACGACGGCGAGAAACCGGAGTTGGCGGCCACCTTGCGCCGCATTATCGGCTTCGTGCGTGTTCTCCAGGAACTCGACACCGAAGGGGTGGAGCCCATGGTCCATCCGCTGGATCTCAGGTTGCCGCTGCGTGCAGACGAGGTGACCGAATCCGACATGCGCACGGAGGCGCAGGCTTGCGCTCCGGATGTGGCCAAGGGGCTGTACCGCGTGCCCAGGGTGATCGAGCCGGCATGATCGAGTTTTCCCTGGCCGGCCTGCGCCGGGCGCTGGATGGTGGCGAAATTTCAAGCCGGGAGCTGACCGAGGCCTGCCTGCGGCGGATTGAGGAGCGCAATCCGGCGCTCAATGCCTTTGTGACATTGTGCGGAGAGTCAGCGCTTAAGGAAGCATCGCGCGCCGATTCCGGCAAGGCGGCAGACGGTCCGCTGGCGGGCATTCCGATCGCCCATAAGGACATCTTCTGCACCCGCGGCGTGCGCACCACGGCGGGGTCGCGGATCCTCGACAATTTCGTGCCGCCGTATGACGCTACGGTGGTCGAGCGCCTTGCGCAGGCGGGCACCTTTCTCATCGGCAAGACGAACATGGACGAATTCGCCATGGGATCGTCCAGCGAGACCAGCTACTACGGGCCGGTGCTCAACCCTTGGGATCTTTCCCGCTCGCCGGGAGGCTCCTCCGGCGGATCGGCCGCGGCGGTGGCGGCCGGGCTGGTTCCCGCCGCCACCGGCACCGACACCGGCGGATCGGTTCGCCAACCCGCCGCGCTGTGCGGGATTACCGGCTTCAGGCCCAGCTACGGGCGCGTGTCCCGCTACGGAATGATCGCCTTCGCCTCCAGCCTCGATCAGGCCGGATCGCTGACACGCACCGCCGAGGACGCCGCGTTGCTGCTCGACAGCATGGCCGGCCACGATCCGCGCGACTCCACCTGCGCCCAGCGTCCTGGCGAGCGCTACTCGGCAGCACTGAGCCCAATGAGCGCCCGGGCGCTCGAAGGGGTGCGCATTGGCGTGGTGAAGGAGTTCATGGGCGAGGGCCTGGACCCCCGCTGCCGGCAGGTATTCTCCGACAACATGGCCACGCTGCGCGGCTTGGGCGCGGCGGTGAGCGAGGTGTCGCTGCCGCGGCTGCCGCTGTCGGTGGCGGTTTACTACGTTGTGGCGCCTGCGGAGTGCTCGTCCAATCTGGCGCGCTTCGACGGGGTGCGCTTCGGATTGCGCGAAAGCGGCGCCGACAGTCTGGAGGCGCTGTACACGCAATCCCGGGGCGCCGGTTTCGGCGAGGAAGTGCGCCGCCGCATCCTGGTGGGCGGCTGGGTTTTGTCCAAGGGCTATTTCGATGCCTACTACCTCAAGGCCCAGCGCGCGCGCCGGCTGCTGGCGAACGACTTCGCGCGCGCCTTCGAGAGCGTGGACATGCTCGCCGGTCCCACGACGCCGGCTCCCGCATTCGCGGTCGGTGAAAAAATTAACGATCCCATACAGATGTATCTCAATGACGTGTACACCATAGGCGCCGCCCTAGCCGGCCTGCCCTGCATATCGGTTCCCGCCGGTTCGGTGGACGGCCTGCCGGTGGGCCTGCAGCTTATGGGCCGGCCGTTCGCCGAAGCCGAGGTGCTGCGGTGCGCCCATGCCTACCAGCTGGAAACCAACTGGCACCGCCTGTGGCCGCCCGGAACCACAGCGCCTTTCGATGCGGGCTAAGGCGGGAAGCATGAACCTGGAAGCGGTGATCGGGCTTGAGATTCACGTCCAGCTGGCCACCCGCAGCAAGATGTTCTCCGGCGCGCCGACGGTTTTCGGCGCGGCTCCCAATACCCAGGCCTGCCTGGTCGATCTCGGCTTTCCCGGCACCCTTCCGGTGGCCAATCGCGAAGCCGTGGCGATGGCCGCGCGGTTTGGCCTGGCCACGGGGGGCCGGGTGGCGGAGCATTCCGTTTTCGCGCGCAAGAACTACTTTTATCCGGACCTGCCCAAGGGCTACCAGATTTCCCAGTACGAACTGCCGATCGTGAGCGGGGGAGCGGTGGAAGTGGCGGTTCCGGGCCATGCGCCGCGAACCATCGAGCTCACCAGAGCGCATCTCGAAGAGGATGCGGGAAAATCGCTGCACGACGCCCTGCCGAACGCCACCGGCGTGGACCTCAACCGCGCCGGCGCGCCGCTGCTGGAAATCGTTACCGAACCGCAACTGCACTCGCCGGAGGAGGCCGGCGCCTGCATGCGCAGCATTCATCAAATGGTCACCTGGATCGGCATTTCCGACGGCGCGATGCAGGAGGGATCGATGCGCTGCGATGCCAATATCTCGCTTAGAAAGCGGGGCGACCCGAATCTCGGCACCCGCACCGAAATCAAGAACCTCAACTCCTTCCGCTTCGTGGAACGGGCGCTGCGCTGCGAGATTCGCAGGCAGGGCGAGGTGCTCCGAGGGGGCGGCGCGGTTGCCCAGGAAACGCGCCTGTACGATTCCCGGATGGACGCGACGCGACCTATGCGCGACAAGGAAGAGGCCAACGACTACCGCTACTTCCCCGATCCGGACCTGCCGCCGCTAGTGCTCGAAAGCGGCTTTGTGGAAGAGCTGCGCCACACGCTGCCGGAACTGCCGGGGGCGCGCCAGGACCGGTTCGAGGCCGATTACGGGCTGAGCGCCGAGGACGCGCGCCGCTTGTGCGAGAGCCGGGCCACGGCCGATTATTTCGAGGCGGCAGGGCGCGCTTGCGGCGACATGGTGCTGGCCGCGCGCTGGGTGACCGGCGATTTGGCCGCTGCGCTGAACCGGGACGCGCTGGACATCGGCGCCAGCCGGGTGGGCGCCGGCGAGCTGGGGGCGCTGCTTGCCCGCCTGCGCGAGGGCGTGCTGTCCGGCAAGCTCGGCAAGGAGGTGTTCCAGGCCATGTGGTCCGGCGAAGGCGGGGCCGACGACATCATCGCCGCCCGCGGCCTGAAGCAGATTTCGGATACAAGCACCTTGGAAGGCATCGTGGACGACATCCTGGCAAGCCACTCCGATCAGGTAAGCCAGTACCGCGAGGGCAACACGCGCGTGTTCGGGTTTTTCGTGGGCCAGGTGATGCGCGCCACCAAGGGCCGGGCCAATCCCGCGATCGTCAACGAGCTGCTTCGGGAGCGGCTGTAGCGCCGTGGCAGGCGCAGCCATCCGCACCCGTGAAATCACTCGGACCTACCGGATGGGCGCGAACACCGTGGCGGCCCTTTGCGGCGTAAGCCTTGCCGTGAAGCCCAACGAGTACCTTGCCGTGACCGGTCCGTCCGGCTCCGGCAAATCGACGCTGATGAATCTGCTCGGCTGCTTGGAAACGCCTAGTTCCGGAGACTACTGGCTTGACGGCGCGCATGTTTCGGAAATGAACTCCCGCGAACGGGCGCGGGTGCGCAACCGGCAGGTGGGCTTCGTGTTTCAAACCTTCAATCTGCTGGAGCGGTGCAACGCGCTCAAGAACGTCGAAGCGCCACTGATCTACGCCCGCATGCGCCGCCGCGAACGGCTCAAGCGCGCCGCGGCCGCGCTGGAGCGGGTGGGGCTGTCGCATCGCTTAGGGCACCGCCCCGCCCAGCTTTCCGGCGGCCAGCGCCAGAGAGTGGCCATCGCCCGGGCGCTGGTCACCCGGCCCAGCATCTTGCTGGCCGACGAGCCCACAGGCAATCTGGATTCCGCCACCGGGGAAGAGGTTCTGGCCTTGTTCGATTCATTGCACGCAGACGGGCACACGCTCATCGTGGTCACGCACGATGCCGAAATTGCGGCGCGGGCCGGACGCAGAATCGAGATGCTGGACGGTCGGATAACGACCGACACCGCAGCAGCAGCAACGCCGACGTGAGCCCTTTCTCCACCCCTTTCCCGCAGGAGTGTCGGCGGCAGGGCGAGCATCGGTCGCTGCGCGCAGCGCAGCGAGGCAAAGCATGCCTTTACCTAATGCGGGCGGGCCGGCAGGAGGACGGCCCCGGACGTGATTCCGGCACCGCCGCGCGGCAGGGATGCCAACAGCCACTCGCGGGAAGAAGGAGGATGGGTTCATGCGTCTCCCGCGGCAACGTCGGCGCGAGCCCTTTCTCCGCCCCTTGCCCGCAGGAGACGCATGAACCCATCCATGGGGCTTGGCGGCGGCTGTCCTGCCGCCGACACTCCTGCGGGAAAGGGGCGGAGAAAGGGCGGAGGAAGCACGCCCCAAGCCAGCAAGCAAGCAGTGAGAAAAGGCGGATGCAAACGCACGGCTGGCGCAAGAGCGCGGCTTTCGGCCTGATGCTGGCGTTGGCCGGCTGCGCGGAAGCCCCGTCTCCCGAGCCGCAAGCCTACGACCAAGCGACGGTGGAGCGCCGCGATATCCGCGTGTTCGTGGAAGCCGCCGGCGCCGTGGAGCCGCTGCGCACAGTGGAACTGAAATCCAAAGCCTCCGGCGAGATTCTCTCCATCAATGCCGAGAACGGCGACCAGGTGGAGCGCTCCACCCTGCTGGTGAGGATCGACAAGCGCATTCCCGCCAACAATCTGGCGCAAGCACAAGCGGCGCTCAAAGCGGCCGAATCGCGGCGCTCCATCGCGCAACTGCAAATGGAGCGCGCCGAAACACTGGTGCGCGACAACACCATTACCGACAGCGAATACGAGGAAAAGGCGCTGGCCCTGTCGGAAGCCGAAGCGCAACAGGTGCGCGCCCGCGTGGATGTGGAGAACGCCCGTATCGCGCTGGGCGACACCGACGTTCTGGCACCCATCAACGGCACCATCATCGAGCGCAATGTGGAGCCGGGCCAGGTTATCTCGTCGCCCACTCAGGATGTGGGCGGCGGCACGCTGCTGCTCAAAATGGCCGATCTGCGCCGCATGCTGGTGCGAACCCGGGTGGACGAAACCGATATCGGCAAGATCAGCGCCGGCATGCAGGCGAACGTGAGCGTGGCGGCGTATCCCGACCGCGATTTCGTTGGCCAAGTGGAAAAGATCGAGCCGCTGGCGGTGGTGGAGCAGAACGTGACGTTGTTTTCGGTGCTGATCCTGCTCGACAATCCCGATTCCCTGCTGCTGCCGGGAATGAACGCCGAGGTGGAAATCAAGATCGCGGAGGAATTGCAGGCGCCGGCGGTGCCTACGGCAGCGCTGCGCACCTTGGATGACATCGACGCCACGGCCGACATGCTGAACTGGCCGCGCGACGACCTGCGCGAGGCGGTCATCAATGAACAGGCTGTCGCGGGTGGCGGCGGTTCAACGCGCGGCGCGACATCGACGCCGGCGGCGCAGGACGGCGGCATGCGCCTTATGCCGAACGCGGCGCGGGGGCGCCTCGGACTCAGCAGGGCGCAACGCCGCGTGCGGCGCGATTCGAATAACGGCTACGACTTTCGCGCCGACTACTGGGTGCTGGTCGTGCGCGATTTGGGGCCGGAGCCGGTGTGGGTGCGAACGGGGATGAGCGATTTTGAATACTCGGTCGTGCTGGCAGGTTTGCAGGAGAGCGAACAAGTGCTGCTGCTGCCCAGCGCCGGCCTCTACGAATCGCAATCCAATCTCCGCGACTGGATGCGCCGCCGCGCCGGCGGCCTGCCCGGCATCGGCTAGCCCGGATATTGCCTGCAATCACAAACGATTTTCGGCTTGCTCGCGCCAGGTGTCGGGATTAGGATTGGATTGATGAGCAACGCAAACGGAAGCAGGTTGCGCAGGGCCAGCTCGGAGCTGATCGCGGTGCTGAGCTTGGGATTGACTATCCTGCTGGCAGTGCTCGGCCAAGCGGTTTGGCTGGACGGAAAAATCGAACGAGGCGATGCCAGGCTGGCAGCTCAAATCGAAAGAGTCGATACCAAGCTGGCCACGCAAATCGACAGCGTCGATGCCAGATTGTCCGCCCAGATCGAAAGCGTCGATACCAGATTGTCCGAGCAAATCGAAAACGTAGATGCCAGATTGTCCGAGCAAATCGAGGGCCTCCACGCGGGCCAGGCCGCGATCCGGGAAAGGCTTGTCGCCATTGAGGCGCGCTCCAAGAGGGGCGGTTCGCCCACCGCAAGCAACGAGGGGCCGCAGGACTCCGCACTCTGACCGCATCGCGGGCGACCCCTGCGGATATTGCTTAACCGACTGACAAGATCATCGCATCGTCTTGAAGATGCATGCTGGCGCCGGCAGCGCGCAATTTAGCGGGTTGCCAAGGGAGTTAGGCATATACGGCTTAGCCGATTTCGGCGGGGTCCACGTCAACGGACCAGCTGACGCGGCGCGGGCGCTTGAGTTCTCGAACTGCGGGAATCCATCGGTCCAGGAATGACTGCAGGCGGGCGCGGCTGGTCGAGCGTGCTAGAAGCTGCGCGTGATTGCGGTCGCGGCGGCGTTCCATCAGCGCGGGGGCCGGCCCCAGCACCTGCACGTCGGAACCGGCGGCATCGGCGCCGATGGCTGTCTTCGCGCGGTTCAGGAACTCATTGAGGCTGGCGGCCTCAGGCGCGTTGGCGCGCAGCACCGCCAGATGGGCGAAGGGCGGCCAGCCACTGCTCCTGCGAAGCTCCAGGGCAGTGGCGGCAAAACCGGGATAGCCCTCCTTGAGCAACTGGCGCAACAACGGATGCTCGGGAAACCGCGTTTGCAGCACCAAAAGGCCGGGCTTTTCGCGGCGACCGGCCCGGCCGGCAACCTGAACCAGCGTTTGCGCCAGCCTTTCCGGGCCCCGGAACTCCTGCGAAAACATGCCCTGGTCCGCGTCGATCACCGCCACCAGGCCGAGGCTGGGGAAATCGTGGCCTTTGGTGAGCATCTGGGTGCCGAGCAGGATGCGGTAGCGGCGCTCGCGGATGCCGCCTAAGATATGCTCCAGCCTGCGCCTGCCGCGCACATTGTCGCGGTCCATGCGCGCCACCGGGTAATCGGGGAAGCGCGCCTGAAGCTCTTCCTCTAGGCGCTCGGTTCCGCGCCCTATCGTTTGCAGCGGCGTGCCGCAATTCCCGCATACGGGCGGCGGGCGGCGCCGGGCGCCGCAGTGATGGCAGAGAAGCAGGTCGCGCCTGCGGTAGAACACCATCCGTGCATCGCAGTGACGGCATTCTTCCGCTTGCCGGCAGTCCGGGCACATCAGCACCGGCGCGAAGCCGCGGCGGTTGAGATACAGAAGCACCTGCGAGCCTGATTCAAGCTGTTCGGACATGGCCTGAACCAGCGGCGCGCTCAAGCCATGCTCCGGGGGGTGCCGGTTCAGATCCACGAGGCGGGCCTGCGCAGGGCGGGCGCCCGTTACCTTTTTGGTCAGGCGCCGGTGCGCGTAGCGTCTCCTTTGCACGTTCAGCAAAGATTCGAGCGCCGGCGTGGCCGACCCCAGAACGATCGGTATGCCTGCCTTGGACGCGCGCATCACGGCAAGGTCGCGGGCCTGGTAGCGGAAGCCGTCCTGTTGCTTGTAGGACGGATCGTGCTCCTCATCGACCACGATCAGGCCGAGTTCGCGGCAGGGGACAAACACGGCGGACCGGGTGCCCACCACCAGCCGCGCCCGACCGGCGCGGGCATCCGCCCAAGCGGTCAGGCGCTCGCCGTCGCCCAAGCCCGAATGCAGCACCGCCGCAGGCACTCGGAAGCGGGCCTTAAGCCGCTCGGCCAGCTGCGGGGTCAGTCCGATTTCCGGCGCCAGCAGCAGGCATTGCCGCCCGGAAGCGAGCACCTGCTCCACGAGGTGCAGGTACACCTCCGTCTTGCCGCTGGCCGTCACGCCGTCCAAGAGGTGGCAGGCATAGCCTTGGTCCATCGGCATCGCCTTCACTGCGTCGGCCTGTTCGCCGCTCAGCACAAGCGGCTTCTCCCGCAACATGCCCGCAGGGTTTGGGGCGGCAGGCTGGAAGGACTCCGCCAGCCCCTTGCTTTCGAGCAGCCGAATGATCCTACGCCAGCCGGGCGTGAGCGACGCCAGCTCTTTCTCTCGCAAACCGTCGGCTCCAGCCTCGATCAGCTGGTCAAGCAATTCGCGCTGTCGCGGCGCGCGTGCTGTGAGTTCATGCGCTTTATCTCCGGCCTTGCCGCTTGCCTGCCAGAGAACGGGCGCCGGCGGCAGACCGGCACCACGGCGCAATGGCTGCGGCAGGGCGTAGGCAAGAACCTGGCCTGAAGGGTGGCAGTAATAGCGCGCGGCCCAACGCAGCAACTCCAGCGTGACCGGGTCCCAAAGGGGCTCGGCATCCAGCACCTTAAGCACCGGCCGCAGCCGTTCGGCGGGCACTTCCGATCCGTCAAGGTGCTCAAGCACGATTCCGATGCGCCTTCCAGTGCCCAGCGGCACCGAAACGCGCGCCCCGATTGGCGGAACCGGCCCCTCCCCAGGCCCCAGATAGTCCAGCAAAGGCACCGCGAAGCGCGGCCCCACAGCCACCCGCAATACGGAACCCGCCGACATTCCGTCACGATACCCCGAACCGAATGCCGCCGCGCATCCGCGCAAACCACGTTGCGGAATAGCGGCGGGCTTAGATTTCCTGGACGGCGCGGATCAGTTCGGCGCACATGGCTTGGCCGTCGCCGTAGAGCATGCGGGTGCGGTCCTCGTAGAACAGCGCGTTCTCGATGCCGGAGAAGCCGGTTCCTTGGCCGCGCTTGATGACGATGGCGTTGCTGGCCTTGTCGGCGTCGAGGATCGGCATGCCGTAAATGGGGCTGGCGGTGTCGGTTCGGGCGGCCGTGTTGACCACGTCGTTGGCGCCGATCACCAGCGCCACGTCGGTCTTGGGGAACTCCGGGTTGATTTCGGCCTCGTCGAAGATGAGGTCGTAGGGCACGCCGGCTTCGGCCAGCAGCACGTTCATGTGCCCCGGCATGCGGCCGGCCACCGGGTGGATCGCGAACTTCACCCGCACGCCCCGCTTCATCAGCGCCTCGGCCAGCTCCCACACTTTGTGCTGGGCCTGCGCCACGGCCATGCCGTAGCCGGGAATGATGATGACTTGGCGAGCGAAGCCCAGCATGACCGCCGCGTCGATGGCCTCCACCGGCTTCATGGCCCCCTCGATCCCGTCGCCTGCCGCGGCGGTCTCGCCGAACGCGCTGAACAGCACATTGCCCAGCGAGCGGTTCATGGCCTTGGCCATCAGCTGGGTCAGCAAGGTGCCGGCGGCGCCGACCACGGTGCCGGCAATAATCATGGCGGCGTTGTCCAGCACCAGGCCTTCCAAGCCCACCGCGAGTCCGGTCAGCGCGTTGTAGAGCGAGATGACCACCGGCATGTCCGCGCCGCCGATCGGCATGGTGAGGGTCAATCCCAGCAGCAGCGCCACGGCGATGAACACCGTCAGCCATGGCCCGCCCGTGCCCATCACCACGAGCGCCGCGGCCGCCGCCGCCACCGCCAGAATCAATACGTTGAGGGCGTTCTGGCCGGCGAAGCGCAAGGCGCGTTTCACCCAGCCTTGCAGCTTGGCGAAGGCCAGCAGGCTGCCTGAGAACGAAACCGCGCCGATCAGAGCGCCGGCCACCGCCAGCGTCGCCACCGTCCAGCTCATTCCGCTCCCGTGGCCGTCGCCGAGAAGCGCCACCCAGGCGATGGCCGCCGCCGCGCCGCCGCCCATGCCGTTGTAAAGCGCGATCATTTGCGGCATGCCGGTCATCGCCACCTTGCGCGCGCTGATCCAGGCCGGCACGCCGCCCACCAGGATGGCGGAGAGAATCAGCAGCCGGTTCTCCATTTCGGGCCAGAGAAAAGTGACCAGCGTGGCCAGCACCATGCCGGCGCCGGCCCAAACAATGCCGCGCCGCGCGCCGGCCGGCGAGCTCATCGCCTTCAAGCCGAGAATGAACGCGACCGCCGCGAGGAAGTAGCTGGCCGCGATGAGCGTGTTCAGCGTCACTCGCCGCCGTCCTTGCCGCTGCCTTTGCCGCCGTCCTTGTCGCCGCCCTTGCTGCGCTTGAACATTTCCAGCATCCGCTCGGTCACCACGTAGCCGCCCACCGCGTTGCCCGCGGCCAAGGCCACGCCAAGAAAGCCGATCGCTTTCTCAAGCGCGCTGTCCGCCAAGCCCAAAGCCACCATGGCGCCCACTAGGACGATGCCGTGGATGAAGTTGGACCCGGACATCAGCGGCGTATGCAGGATGACCGGCACCCTCGATATGACCTCATAGCCGACGAAGGCCGCCAGCATGAAAATGTAAAGCGCTACGAATCCGTCGATCACGGCGGGCTCAGCACTCCCGGTCCCTTCGCGCCGCCGCGTAGCGGATCTCGCCCTCGTGCGTTAAAAGCGTGCCGGCGAACACGGGGTCTTCCAGATCCAGGGAGAACTTCTCGCCGCTAATGGCGGGCTTGATGAAATTGAACAGGTTGCGCGAATACATGGCGCTGGCGTGGCGCGCCATCATGGCCGGCACTTTGAGCGGCGCCATGATGCGCACGCCGTTATGCTCGGCGGTCTCGCCCGGACGGCTCAATTCGCAGTTGCCGCCGCCCTCGGCCGCCAGATCCACGATCACCGAGCCCGGCCGCATCTGCTCGACCGCTGCCGCGCTAACGAGGCGCGGAGAGGGCCGGCCGGGAACTGCGGCCGTCGTGATCAGCATGTCGCAGGCCGCGATATGGCGGTCCAGGGCCTTCCGCTGCATGGCCTTTTCCTCGTCCGTCAGTTCCCGCGCATAGCCGCCTTCGCCGGTGGCGCTCACGCCGGAATCAACGAAGCGGGCGCCCAGGGATTCCACCTGCTCGCGCGTCTCCTCGCGCACATCATAGGCCTCGACCACGGCGCCGAGCCGGCGCGCGGTGGCGATGGCCTGCAATCCGGCCACGCCAACGCCGAGCACCAAGGTGCGGGCGGGACTGATCGTGCCGGCGGCAGTGGTGAGCATGGGCAGAAATTTCTGCATCTCGTCGGCCGCCATCAGTACCGCCTTGTAACCGGCCACCGAAGCCTGCGAAGACAGCACGTCCATGGACTGGGCGCGCGATATGCGCGGCACCAATTCCATCGAGAAAGCCGTTACCCCGGCATCGCGCAAGGCATCCGTCGTTTCCGACGGCGCGTAGGCGTTCAAAAGGCCCGCCACCATCGCGCCCTTGCCCAGCTCCGCGATGCGCTCGAGCTCCGGCGGCCCCACGCAAAACAGGGCATCGCACGCCTTCGTGACGGCGCCGGGCGACGATTCGAGGCCAATGTCCTTGTAGTCGCGGTCCGAAAAACTGGCGGCAAGGCCCGCGCCCTTCTCCATCACGACGCGCAGCCCCGCAGCCTGCATGCGCGCCCAGACCTTAGGCACCACGGCCACGCGCTTTTCGCCGGGCGCGGTCTCGCGCAAAACGCCGATGGTGAGGGGCATCTGGGAGAGGGAATCGTGCGCAGCAAACGGGATTTAGCGCATATTTTAGCCGACCGGCCGCGCTGATTTCCCCCGCCGGTCATTGAAATTTCGCAATTTAGAGGTATAAGGCCAACTGAAAAGGAGCGTGTGATGCTGCTGCTTGAAGATGCCTTGGACTTGCGCCAGTGGGTGCTGCGCACCGACGTGGCGGGCCACCCCTTAGGCTGGATTGATTACCGCGATGCCGTGCGGCTCTATCACGCGGGCCAGGTCGCCTATCACTGCGGCCGGCCCCTTTTCCGGATTCGCGGCGGCATCTGCGCGCACACCGGCGATCGCAGCGAGGTGGATGTGAATACGATCGTGGCCACCCAGGGCGTGTCGGCGGGGCTCAACAAGCGGCTCGACAACTACATGCCGCCGCTCAACAACCACACGCTGTTCCGCCGCGACGCGCAGATCTGCATGTACTGCGGCGGACGCTTCCTCAAGCGCGACCTCACGCGCGATCATGTGCGCCCGATCAGCATGGGCGGATCGGATGCCTGGGCCAACGTGGTGGCCGCCTGCAAGCGCTGCAATAATTTCAAGGGCGGCCGTCTGCCCGAGGATGCCGGCATGCAGTTGCTGGCCGTCCCCTTCGTGCCCACCTATGCCGAGTACATCTATCTGAAGGGCCGCCGGGTGCTGGCCGACCAGATGGAGTTCCTGAAGGCCCATTTCCCGCGCGGCAGCCGCCTGCAAAGCCGCTGCGGGCAGATCGCCTGAACCACCCGCGCGGCAAGGCCTCGTGTCAACCGGAAAGATCGAATCGGTACTGAGCGAGGAGCGCAGATTCGACCCGATCGAATCTTTCGCGAGCCAAGCGCAAGTTAACGAGGAACGGCTGGACGCGCTTCGCCGGAGGGGCGGCAGCGACCCGGCGGGCCTATGGGCCGACCTGTCCCGCGAAATGCTCGCTTGGCACAAGCCGTTCACCGTCACCCTCGACCGTTCGCGCGCGCCGCACTTCGCCTGGTTCTCCGACGGCCAACTGAATGCCAGCGAAGCCTGCCTGGATCCTTGGATCCGAAAAGCGCCGGACCGTCCGGCGCTCATCTACGAAGGCGAGCGGGGCGACAGCCGCTCGCTCACCTACCGCGAGCTGGGCGAAGCGGTGGAACGCTTGGGCGCGGCCCTGCGCGGACAGGGCGTGGCCAGCGGCGACCGGGTGGTGATCTACATGCCGATGTGCCCGGAGGCCATCATCGCCATGCATGCCTGCGCGCGCATCGGCGCCGTGCATTCGGTCGTGTTCGGCGGCTTTTCGGCCCGCTCGCTCTACGACCGGGTGGTGGATGCCAGCGCCGAAGTGGTCATTACCGCCGATGCCGGGCGCCGCAGCGGAAAATTCGTGCGCCTCAAGGCCGCGGTGGACCAGGCGCTGGAGCACGGCGAGCATCCGGTGCGCCGGGTGATCGTTTTCCGGCACTCGGGGGAAGACATCGCCTGGCATGACCGGCGCGACCGCTGGGCGCATGAGCTCACCGATTCCGCCGCTGCCGGCTGCCCGGCGGAATACGTCAACGCCGAGCATCCGCTGTTCCTGCTCTACACCTCCGGCTCCACCGGCAAGCCCAAGGGCATACAGCACTCCGCCGCCGGCTACCTGCTGCATGCGAAGCTCACCTGCCAATGGGTGTTCGATCTTCGCGAGGACGACGTGTTCTGGTGCACCGCCGATGTGGGCTGGATTACCGGCCACAGCTACGTGGCCTACGGGCCGCTGGCCAACGGCGCAACCGTGGTGATTTACGAGGGGGCGCCCACTTATCCGGACGGCGGGCGATTCTGGAGCCTCTGCGAGCGCTACGGCGTAACCGTGTTCTACACCGCGCCCACCGCGATCCGCGCCCTGATGAAGCTGGGCGACGAACTGCCGGCGCAATACGACCTGTCCTCGCTGCGGCTGCTGGGCACCGTGGGCGAGCCGATCAATCCCGAGGCCTGGATGTGGTACCACCGCGTGATCGGCCGCGAGCGCTGCCCGATCGTGGACACTTGGTGGCAAACGGAAACCGGCGGCATCATGATTTCGCCGGTGCCCGGCGCCACCCCCACCAAGCCCGGTTCCTGCACTCGGCCGCTGCCCGGCGTGCATGCGGCCATCGTTGATGAGAACGGAAACGAGATCACCGAACCCGACCGCGGCGGCTACCTGGTGATCCGCCATCCGTGGCCCTCGATGCTGCGCAATATCTGGGGCGACAGCGAGCGCTACCGCGAGACCTACTTCGGCAAATTCGGCGATAGCTGCTACGTGACCGGAGACAGCGCCCGGCGCGACGCCGACGGCTATTTCTGGATCATGGGACGGCTGGACGACGTGGTGAACGTGTCCGGCCACCGCCTCGGCACCATGGAAGTGGAGTCGGCGCTGGTGGCGCATCCGGCCGTGGCCGAAGCAGCGGTCGTGAGCCGGCCGCATGAGATCAAGGGCGAATCCATCTTCGCCTTTGTGGTGCTCAAAAGCGAATCAGCCCGGAACGAGAGCGCCCCGCCTAAAAGCGAAGGCGAAGCAGCCCGAAGCGAAGGCGAGCGCCAAGCCATCGCCAAGCCCTCGAAACAAGGCGCCATGCAACAGCAGTTGCGCGCCTGGGTCGATGAGCAGCTCGGCCCCATCGCCCGCCCCGACGACCTCCGCATCATCGAAGCGCTGCCCAAAACCCGCTCCGGCAAAATCATGCGCCGCCTGCTCCGCTCCATCGCCCGCAGCGAAGCAATCAACCAGGATGTCTCCACTCTCGAAAACGCCGACCTCGTCCGCCAGCTCACCCAGCCCTGACCCCGCACACGCGCTTCGAAACGCATGTCGGCCTAAATTGTTTGGCGACAACCACCCGGCCGTGAGGATGACCGCTCCCCTGAAATCCGAGCCGTTTCGGAAGCAGAGGGCTGGTTAGCTGGCGTTGGCGCGGTCGCGCATCAGGCGGGCGATTTTCTTTTCCTGCTCGGCGAACTGGACCTGCATGTTCTGGTTGGTAGTATCAATCCGACCGTTGAGCCGAACTTCCATGGCTTGCATGTCCTGGCGAATGGTATGCACATCGTGGCGCACGACCAGCATGTCCTTCTTCACGGCTTTCATGTCCCGCTGCATAACCTGCATGTCCTGCTGCACGGGGGCCACGCCTTCCCGCACAGCCTCCCTGACCACTTGCTGCAAGCCATCGACAATCAATTGAACACTTCCGTTGAGCGAAGAATTGCGGTCCATTTCGGTTTTCCTCCCTGATGGTTGATTGGTTAGCCAGCATAGCACGGATAAACGATGAATGCGGGCGCGAAAAGGGATGCGTTTGGGGAGAAAAAAGGCCCGGGACGTTGTTGGGCGTTGTCGCCAGCGAGTATCTGCTTCTGCCACTGCACGCTGTAGCTGACGCCGGTCTCGGCGGGATCTTTCACCCAGCGTTTTTCGGATATGCAGAGGTCTGCGGATCTACTCTAAAACTATGATTTATTTGGGACTTATATACAAAACTTGCCAAACTCCGATTGTCCCTGAATCTGTTATTTAGCGCCTTTGCGGCGATTCTCATACCGGGAAACCATCTGGCAGTTATCGAGCGTTGTGCCGCCGCCCTTTGACCACGGTACCTTATGGTCGGCTTCCATTTCCTCAATCGGCAAATGCTCGCCTGTGATCGCACATAATCCTCCTTGTTGCTCATAGGCGGTCATCCGGATGTCAGGATCGAACTGGCGAAGATTCAGGTGCCTTTCCGCTTCCAGTGTTTCGCCTTTCAGCAAGTACTCGTAGATTCCCGCCTTGCGCTGAATGTTTTCGTTGCCGGTCAATTCTTTCAGTCGTCGTTGCAGGTAGTCCCTGTCCAAGTCGTTCTTGCCGTATTCCCTATAAAGCCTGCCCCATCCCTTGCCGACGGATTTAGCGCTCGTGGGCGCTTTGGCTCCAAAGGTTCCGATAGCCCAGTTGATCACGGCGTTGAAGTGCCTGTAGAGAGCTTGCGCCTCATCTGCGTCTTTGCGGTGCTTGGACATGTAGGCGGCGACGATGTTGCGCTTCGCAGCGGACTTTTCCGCATCCATCGCTCCTGATTTCCATTCAAGGGCAGTACGCAAAAGCTCCTGTCGGAGTGCGCTGCCGCCCACATGCTTGGCCCGCAGCTTGTCCGCCCCTCCGCCGGACTTGAACAGGCGGCGGGCCTCTGTCACGAACGGACCGGAATACGTGGCGTTCAGCAATTCCTGGTCGTTCAACGGCTCCCCGTGAGAATTGATGATCTGGAACCAGTCAAGGCGGGCTTCGTCATCCCCGTCGCAGACATGGATAGTAAGGGGGTATTCCATAAACGCTTCGTGTCCTGTCAGGTCCTCGCAGTTGCGGGGCTTCCCTTCCTCCTCGACGCTGTACTCGTTGTTGGCGAAAGCGCAGATGGAAATGGTGCGCTGCTGCCCGTCGATGATCTCGAAATTGCCGTTGGCTGTCTTGCCCCAATACATTTCGCCCAAAGGGTAGCCCTTGAGTATTGACGTGATAACCGCCTCTTGCTGCGCCATGTCGTAGATGAACTCCCGTTGGTAAGGCGGGCGGATCGTGAGCTTGCCGCCGTATCCCGATACGCCGCCGTCTCCGTCGTCGAAGTAATCCTGGATCAGGTCCTTGACCTTGATTTTGAGGGTTTCGATTTTCATTTTCGTTTTCATACTTGCGGACTCCGGTTGCGGATGAAGATGCGCTTGTACTTCCCTTCACCATTTACGACGGCGGCATCAAATCGCTTATGGTTTTTCTTGAGGTGGTCTATCATCCCGTCCCCCCCTCTATCTGAGGTTCCAATAATCTCAAACTGCTCTGGGCAATACTTATCCAAAAATGAAACTGGAACCCCCATCACGCCGTCCCAATCCTCCGGTATCTCTACGGTCTTGTCCACCTCAATGGCATCGTAGTTGTCGTAATGGGGGTAGTGCCCCCCCCCCCCATTGATTCGTAACGGAAGGAAAGGTCGAGGGGCTGGTTTCGCTTCTTATGGTCTAGGTTGGTGAACCAAATGCTTTGGGACCGACCCTTCAAAACCCCGTCAATGATCCTGTACGAACTTCCTTCCTTCTTTGTGGCCTTCATCTCTTCCGCAATTTCCTCCGGCACGTCGAACAGCAAGTCCTTGCTCATTGGCGTGTGGCCAACCCATATCTTATTGTTTTTGATGAGTGGAAAAATCTCCTTGTAGGTGACAACGTTCTTGTTGCCGATAACCACAAATTTCTTATCGTATTCGATTAGCTGCGCCACGTACTCCCTGAACAGGCTGAACGGCGGATTAGTCACCACGATATCCGACTGTTTGAGTAGCCTGATGCTTTCTGGACTTCTGAAATCGCCGTTGCCTTTGAGATTCGTGACCTCGATCTCTTTCGGGTCCGCCTCTCGGTTACGGTTGAGATCGCCACGATAGTCCAGCATGATGGCGGTCTCGCTATCGTGGCTGCTGAACAAGTCGGCCCGTTGGTTCTTGTAGCAAGTGCTGATCAGCCGCTTGAGTCCTAGCCGCTCGAAGTTGCGCTGGAAGTACCGGGTGAACTCGCTCACGTTGGGATCGTCGCAGTTGCAGTACACCGTCTTGCCCTTGAAGTGGTCCTTGTAGTGCTTGAGCTCCGCTTCGATGTCCTGCCGCTGCGTGTAGAACTCGTCGTTTTTGGCACGTTTAGCGGCATGGAGGTTCCTGTTCTTGCTCATTTTTCTTGCCTGTTAGAATTTCTTTGCCGGATATTGCGGTCCGCTGCCGAGAATATCGCTTGGGCGATCCGCTCAGGAGTCTCCGCCAATTTCGGAATGGGCTTCAATGGCCTTCCCCGCCGCCTTTGCAGCTTCTGTCCGGATTTGCTCATGGGCCTGTATTCCTAAACCGCAATGGCCCTCGCTCCTGAATCCAGTCCGTTGTCCTCGATCAAATCCCTGTAGCGAAGCCTTGCGCCGACCAATCCGCAAGACAGGACGGCCATTTGCTCCAATGTGCCGGAATCCCTGACATTGTGCCGTCCTGCGAATTCCCGCACGTACCGGTCAAGGTGCTTCGGAGACATCTTGTGGTAGATGCCCTTGTATCCCCGCTTCATCAAGGACCAGAAACTCTCGATGCCGTTCGTATGGGCTTGGTTGCGGACATACTCGCCTACTGAGTGGCTGACCGATTCGTGGTTCGGCAATCCCTTGTAAGCCCTTGCATCGTCCGTATATACGGTTGCGGCGGGATCCGCATTGTCGGCCACGAACCCTTGCAGCGTCTCGGCATCGGTTCTGCTAACCACTTTGGCGCTGACCGCATTGCTAGCTCGATCCTTCACGCCCACCACGGCGGTCTTGCCTGCCGTTCCTCGGCCCTCGAACTTCTTGCGTCTGGAAGCATGCATGTTCCCCCGCTTGCCGCCCACATAGGTCTCGTCCGCCTCGACAGGGCCGATCATTGACCGGGCATTTCCTTTCTTGAACCCTTCCCTGATGCGCTGGGTCAAAAACCATGCGGTCTTCTGAGTGATGCCCAATTCCCGGTAAACCTTCATGCTCGCAGCGCCTTTGAGGCTAGTGGACATCATATACATGGCGAACAACCATTTCTGCAATCCGATCTTGCTGGACTGCATCACGGTCCCTTTCTTGACGCTGAAGTAGCTGCGGCAATCACGGCACCTGTAAGGCATAGGCCGGCGATTGGCGACCACGGCGTAATTCATCGAGCCGCAATCAGGACAGCATTTCCGTCCTTCCGGCCAACGCTGATCCTCGAACCATTTCTCGGCGGCTTCGTCATCGGGGAACATCTTGAACAAGTCGATGATCGTCAAGCCTTCCCTGTCGTTTCTGCCAGGCGCATTCTTGGTCATTCCAGTATCCTTCTTCTTTGATTGATTCATGGATACTATTATACCGTAAAATACGGAAATCGCAAGTATTTCCTATAGTTATGGGATTTCTGGGATATGAGTAAATCATGGTTATAATGGAATCAACGTCACGGCGGGAGTATGTCGGCGATTGAGGGGTGTCCATTCCACCGTGTTATAAGGAAGGCTATGGTCAAATCTTGGGAGTGCATACTCCCATTTGTAAGGAGACCGAGACCTGATGCCGACATACTCCGTTTCCGTAATTAGGTATTTAGTCGTGTTTGGCAAGTTTTGTATATAAGTCCCATTTATTTGTTAATAGATAGATTCAAACTTCTTGTTCACTCCGGATCCCGAGTTCTTTTTTCATCGATATTTGATAACTGAAGTGATAACCAATAAAAGATTTATTACCTGATATAGTTGGATTTTCGTTTTATTTTCTTAAAGCAATACAAATAACCAAAGTAGTAATTGAAAATTTTTAGCCTTTCTGTGGACAAATAGAAGTGTCCGGTTAATAGTTTACCCTCAAGGGTGTGGCGCGAGGCCCGCGACACCCGCTGGTCACGCAAACCCTCGATGCCGTCCTCGGCATGCCGAACCGTCCAGCGCCGGAACGTCCTCGCGCCCGCGCCCGGCAATCCCGCTCAGTTTTTTGACATCAAACGATAACCAGCCGAGGCGAAAGCAAAGCAAAGCTGCGTTTCGCGCGCCCTTTATCACGGCAGGGAGCGATGCCGACATGGCCCGTTTCCTCGGGCTCAAGCGGGGCAACCCGCTCGCATGACCAAACCACGAGGCCTTTGCCGCAATCGGTCGCGGACAGGCTGGCAGGCCAGCAGTCGGTGCTATACTGGAAAACCGACTTTGGATCAACGGAGGATCTTCTTATGAAGTCATCAGGCGCGCCCAACGGGGTTCTCACCATTTGCATGGCCGTTGTGGGATCGGCAATCGCGCTCGGCGGGCTGATTCTTGTCAGCCAATCGAATCTACGCGCGGATTTGCGCGCGGAAATAGCGATCAACCGGGCCGATATCGCCACCAACCGGTCCGCTATCGCCGAGGTTCGGCGGGACTTGAGTGATCTGCGCGCTGATGTGGCGCGCATGGAGGGATCGTTGCTCGCGCGCGAATCATCCGTTCCATCCGCCGGCGTTAGTTCCTTGGCGAACTGAGGTTCGCCGCGCTCAGCGCAGGGTGATGGCGGGGAACAGGATCAGCACGCCGAGCAGCAGGGCGTCGCAGGCCAAGTAAGGGAGCGCGGCACGGATCACATGGCCGAGCGTGGTGCCCTTGGGGGCAACGCTCTGCATCAGGAACAGCAACAGCCCGAAAGGCGGCGTGGTGAGGCTCATCTCCAAAGCCAGCAGAACCACCACCCCGAACCACACGCTGTCGAATCCCATCGAAGCGGCCAGAGGGAAGAAAACCGGGATCGTGAGCAGCAGAATCGAGATCTGGTCCAGGAACATGCCCAGCGCCAGCATCACGGCAAACATCAGCAGCAGCTTGGCGTACGGCCCCGCCTCCAGCCCTAGCGACCACTCCACCGCCGCGGTGCTGACGCCCGAGAACGCCATCAACTGACTGAACACCGAGGAGCTCAGAATCAGCAGGAACACCATGCCGGAAATCCGCACGGTGCTGATGAGCGCCGCTTTCAGCGCCGCCGCGGTGAGCCTGCGCGCCGCCGCGGCCAGCGCGGCCACGCTGAGCGCGCCGAACGCGGCAGCCTCGGATGGCGTGGCCCAGCCCAGCACGATAAAGCCCACCACGCAGAACACCACCAGCCCCAGCGGCAGGATGTTGAACGCCAGCATCTTCAGACGCTCCTTCACAGCGACCCGTTCCACGCTGTAGGAGGGAGCGCTGGCCGGGTTGATGCGGGCCTGAACGTAGATCACCGTGCTGTAGCCTGCGGCCAGTATCAGCCCCGGAAGAATCCCGGCGAGCAGCAGCGCGCCGATGTTCAGTCCGGCCAGGCTGCCGAGCAGCACGCCCAGCGAAGAGGGCGGAATCAGCATGGCCAAGCCGCCGGTGCCGATGATGGGGCCGATGGACATGTGCCGCGCATAGCCGCGCCGCGACATTTCGGGAATCATCAAAGCCCCCAGCATGGCGGTGTTGGCCATCGTGGAGCCGGTGAGCGTGGAGAACGTGGCCCCGCCGGCCACCGTGATGTAGCTCAGCCGCGCCGGGAGCCGGCCGAACAGCGTTTCCAGCGCATCGAACACCCGGATCGCAAGGCCCGAATGAAACAGCAGCGCGCCCATGAAAATGAACATGGGCACGGCAACCAGCGTAAAGCTGGTAATGAGGCTGGTGGCGTTGTCAACGGCCTGCAAGGGGCCGGGCCAGCCGCCCATGATGATCCACGCCCCCGCCAGGTTGGCCGCCAGAAAAGAAAACGCCACCGGCACGCCCATCGCCATGAAGGCGAACACCAGCAGAAAAACAGCGATTCCGGCGCTCATGATCCTGCCATAAAGCGCGCGCCAACCCGCATATTGCGCCAAGGGGCGTGGAGGAAGCCGCATAGGGTTTTGCCTGACCTCGCCTTTCCCCGCCCCCGTCTTCCGGGGGACGCATGAACCCGTCCATGGGGCTTGCTTCGTTCGCGCCGGGACATCGGCGCTCACCCTGCCTCCGATACCCCCGGAAGAGGGGGGCGGGGAAAGGCTTCAACCTGCGCTCGGTTGAGGGCGGCAGCACGCTGGGCCTCTTGCTTGCGCAACGAAAGCATCAGAAAGCCTGCCCGGCATCGGCGTGGGACATGCTGTCGCCGCGCAGCAGGCAGCGCAGGAACTCCACCGCCATCATGGCGAAGCCCAGCGCCACCGGCGCAAACAGAGCCCAGCGCGGCATATCCAGCGAGCGCATCTCCACTTCGCCGCGCATCGCGCCCTCCACGGCCAGAATGCAAGCCAGCACGGCCACGATGCCGCTCACGATGGCGCAGAGGCTGAAGATGACCCGGTCGAGCCGTCCGCGAACTGCGGGAGAAGCGCGCCGATACAGCACCTCCACTACGATCCAGGCGCGCTCGCGCACCAGC
The DNA here is from genome assembly GCA_028285945.1 of Candidatus Foliamicus numerosus. Taxonomy (GTDB): domain Bacteria; phylum Pseudomonadota; class Gammaproteobacteria; order Steroidobacterales; family Foliamicaceae; genus Foliamicus; species Foliamicus numerosus. The sequence goes on from JAPYNE010000014.1 coordinate 70,099, forward strand.
CAGGGCGCGGCCGCCATGGTGATATAAAGCAGCGAGTATTCAGTCAGCGCCACCGTGTAGGCAGGGGGCTGCAACTTCAGATTGCGAAGCGTCACGTCAACAACGATCAGCAGGCAGTCCGCCGCAATCAGAAAGCACGCGAACAATACCAGGCCGTTGACCAGCCCCTCCCAGGCTTTCGACAGCATGCGAGCCGGCATAACGGTCAGCGCCCTGATCCCGGTTCTTCAACCGGGGGCTCGGGCGCTTGGCCGAGGAGCAGGCCGCCGGCCTGTTCGATGGCATCCCGCTCCTCAAGGTAGAACAAGGGCTTGAGAGCCGCCGCGGAGTCCGGCGCGCGGCGGCGCAGGCGCTCCCAAACCACGCGGTGGGCAACATCGCGGAAGGCTTGGGGATCGGGTGCCCCAATACCCTGGAATCCGCTGTCGGCCAGTTCCGCATGCTCCCTGATCCTGAGGTCGCGGAACCAGCCGTTGGCCGACACCGCATATTTCTCCGCTTCGTCGGTGAGGATGTGCCGGGCCTCCTCGCTCAGCCCGTTCCAGCGGTCCAGGTTGATCTGGAGGCAAATGGACAGGTTCAGCACCTCGGGATCAATGCGGTAGCGCACGAAACGCTCCACGCCCAAATCCGCGAGGCCCACGCTGGTGAACGCCAGCCCATCGACGATGCCGCGCTGCAGGGCCGTATAGACTTCGCGCAACGCAATCTGCACCGGGCGGGCGCCGAACGCGTAGAGCAATTCCCGGTTGGACGGCGAGGTGCGGATCTTGAGGCCGCGCAGGTCCGGCATGCCCTCGGCGGTGAAGCGCGGCGGTTTGACCAGGTAGATGCTGATACCCACGCCGGACTGCATCCAGCCGATCAGATGGGAATTGGCGCGCTTTTTCCAGTACGGCTGCAGGGCTTCAAGCGCGCCGGAAGCGCGCGCCTGAACGGGATCGATGTTGGCGGCGAAAATGGCGTCGCCCTCGGGCAGCATGCCGAGATAGTAGGTGATGCCGCCCAGCGCCATGTCAACCACGCCCCGGCGCAGCGCATAGAACAACTGGCGCTGCGGGATCACTTCCGGGCCGCCGAGAAAATCGATTCGCACAACGCCGCGGCCGCGCTCATTGACGGCATTGATGTAGTGCTGGGCATGTTGCGAGAAGTTGATCTGGCGGTTCCATGAACTCACCAGCGTCAGTGTTTCCTCCCCTGCCGCCGACGCCGCGCCAAGCAGCAGCGCCAGCGCTGCGACCAGCGCCGTCCTCGGCGGGCTACTTGGCACGGTTTTTCTCCGGCATGGCGCCGGCCCGCTCCGCTTGGCGCAACCCGCGCCGCAGGAGCAGAAAGCCGACAGAGGCGGATACCAGGTTCCCCAGTGCGCCCCCGAAGAACACGCCCGTGAGGCCGAACAGCAGGCCCAGCAGCCAGGAAAGCGGCACGTACACCAGCAGCGTGCGGCAAAGCGAGACCGCCATGGCGGCCAGAGGCTTGCCGAGCGCGTTCAGGGAGGTGTTGGCGACTATGGTCACGCCCAGCAGGCAGTAGGTCCAAGGCAGGATGCGAAGCTGGGTCGCCGCAGCGCGCACTGCGCCTTCGTCCTGGGTGAAGAATCCGACGATAGGCTCGGCGAAAATGCTCAGCAATGCGGCCACCGACAAGCCGTAGATGGTCGTGAAGCGCAGGCACCAGCGATGGGCCTCCCGCACCCGGTCCATCCGTTCCGCTCCCGCATTCTGGCCCACGAACGGGCCGATCGCGGCGCCCAGCGCCATGAATGGCAGTAGCGCCAGCGCCTCCGTGCGGATTCCAACCCCGAAGCCGGCCACCGCGGTTTGGCCGAAGCGCGCCACCATCGCAACCACGAAAGCGGAAGTGAGCGGCGCCATCAATCCCGAGGCGGTGGCCGACAGCCCCACATGCCCAATGCGCTTCCAGGAGTCGAGAATGAGCCTCATGCCCCGCAGCGTGAGGAACTTGTCGCGCCTGATCCCGATCGCCAGCATGGCGATAAGCGAAATCAGGTTGGCAATCACGGTCGCAAGCGCCGCGCCCTGCACCTCCATGCGCGGGAATCCGAAAAGCCCGAAGATCAGGATGGGATCCAGAATGGCATTCACCAAGGCGGTAAGAGCGAGCAACACTCCCGGCGATTTAGCATCGCCCAGCGCCCGCAGGATCGATCCGCCTATGGTTGGCCCCACCACGAACACCAGCCCGACCAAGTAGATCTGCATGTAGTCGCGCACCAGCGGCATGGTGGTGGCGTCGGCGCCCAGCAAACCGAATAGGTCCTCCATAAACAGCCAGCCGATGGACAGCAGCACAACGCCAAGCAGGCCGCACAGAAGAAAGGCATGGGTAGCGATACGGCGCACGCGGCGCTTCGCGCCCTGGCCCACCAGCCGGGCGATCACGGAGCTGGCGCCCGCGCCGATGCCCATGGCCATGGCGGCCACCACGAATCCAACCGGCTGCGTGTAGCTCACCGCGGCCAGCGGCAAAGGCCCCAGCCGGCTCACGAACCACGCATCCACCAGGCCGAAGGAGATCAGGGCCAGAAGCCCGATCATCATGGGCGCCATAAGCTCCCACAGATGGCGGCCAACGGGGCCTTCGGCGAGGCGCGCTTGCATGACCCGCGCATGATACGGGACGGGCGCTGAATGGGCGCCGGATCGTTACAGCGTCCGGACCAGTTCCGCCAGGCTGGACACGGTGATGTCGGGCAGCGCCTCGCCCTCCGGGGCGCGGGCCGCTCCGGTCCCGGCACCGCCGTATCGATCCACCCAAGCGGTGCGGATTCCCTGCGCCCGGGCAGGCTGCACATCGTGGAAGAGGCTTTGCGCCGCATGCAGCAATTCCTCCTTGGCAATGCCCAGGTCCGAAAGCCGCGCCAGAAGAAAGCGGAAATTGCGGGGATTCGGCTTGTAGGAACCGATCTCCCCGGCCGTGCAAACCAAGTCGAACTCAATCCCCAGCGCCTTCTGCGTTGCGGAAAAGGACTGGCGATCAACGTTCGAGAGAACCGCAAGGCGGTAGCGCTCGCGCAAACGAGACAGGGCGGCGCGCGTGTCGGCGAATGCCGGCCAGCGAGCGATGGACGCGGCGAACGAAGCGGCATCGGCATCCGTGACCGGCAGCTCAAATCGCCGTCCGATCCTTCGCGCCACTTCGGCCAACACTTGCGGATACGCCATCCGGGGCTGGGCGCTCTGCACCTGAGGCTCGGCCTCGCTGAACGCGACCAGCAGGCTGGCGCGCTCCAACCGCGCGCCGCGCCGGAGCGCCCATGCCGACAGCTCCCCGGCAATGCCGCTCTCCCAGTCGATCAGGGTTCCATAGCAATCGAAACTGATCGCCTTGATCTTCATGGCTTACCTCCGCAGCGCCTGCATTTTAGCGATTGCGCGCCGATTGCCGGGAAGCGAATCCCTCGCCCTTTGCTTGCCCCTGCCTCGCGGGAGACGCATAAACCCATCCATGGGGCTCGGCTGGGGCATCCTGCCCCAAACGCTCCCGCGAGGCAGGGGCAAGCAAAGGGCTTCAGCTTCAGCCAATCAATTTGTGGCGCTGGCTTTGCTCAGGCCTTCGCTTAACTGATACACCGCCATGGCATAAAGCTCGCTGTGGTTGTAGCGGGTGATGACGTAGAAGTTCTTCAGGCCCAGCCAGAACTCGTCGCCTTGCTTGCCCGTCAGCCGCATCGGCGTGACCCGCTGCTTGCGGTCCAAACCGCCCGGCACCGCAGCCATGCCCGATGCCTCCAGCTCGGCGATGGTCTTGCTGGGCTTCAACGACACATTGAACACATCCTGCGGCGCCTCACCGGCCTCCACCCGCAAGGCGATGCCGCCGCCGCGCTGCCAGTCATGCTCCGCCAAGTAGTTGGCGACGCTGCCAATGGCATCCACGGGATTGTTCCAGATATCCCGAAAACCATCGCTATCGAAATCAACCGCGTAATTGAGATAGCTGCTGGGAATGAACTGCCCCAACCCCATGGCGCCCGCGTAAGAGCCCATGAGGCTCCCGACCGGCTTGCCCTCTTCGCGAACAAGGCGGATGAAAGCCTTCAGTTGCCCGCAAAATAACTTGGCCCTGGGCGGATAATCGAAACAGAGGGTGGCCAGCGCATCCACAACGCGGTAATCGCCGGTGAATTTGCCGTAGAGGGTTTCAACGCCGATGATGGCGGTCACGATGATCGGCGGCACGCCGTAAAGGCTATGGGCTTTTTCAAGCGCCGCCTCATGCTCCGCCATGAATTTCACGCCGGCCGCAGTGCGCTCCTCCGTGAGGAAGATGTCCTGGTATTTCGCCCAGGTCAGCTCTTTTTCCGCCGGACGGCTGATTGAATCAATCACGCTTTGCTGATATTCCGCCTGGCCGAGAATCGACAGGATTCCGGCCTCGTCAAAACCATCTTCCTCAGCCGCCATTTCGCGCGCGAATGCCTGCGCCTCAGGACGGCTGGCGTAATTGCCCGCCAGCGCCGCCAAAGGGAAAATCAGCAATAAAAAAGAAGATAGAAGGGCCTTGCGCATCGCAGGCCATCTTCGCGGGCCGCACAAGAGGTTTTCAGCACGCCAGAGCCCGCATGGCGAGCGCCAGGACCGTTCCGGTTGGGACATCATGAAGAAAGAAGCTGCGAGGAACGGTATGTCAGGCAGGGGGAGTCAGGAATAACGCGATAAAGGCGAGGATCACAGTGGTCTGCGCGAGCATCGCGCCAAGCATCCATTTGATGAGATTCACCTTGGCCTCTTCAATAGCCAACTTGGTTTCGGATCTCAAACCTTCGTGCTCGGCCTTGGTCTCCTGCCTAAAACCTTCGATCCCGACCCGGATCTCCTGCCGCAGTGTCTCGATTCCGGCCCGGGTCTCCTGCTTAAAACCTTCGATCCCGGCTTGGATATCCTGCCGCAGCGCCTCGATCCCGGCCTTGATCTTAGCGATATCGGATTTCGTTGCGAGGTTGGCGTTAAGAAACGCGATCTGCTCCTCGGCAAGGGTTTCCGCTTGCCGCTCGTCGAAGCCGCCTTCCATCAAGCGCTTGACGTAGCGGTGGGTGTCAAATGCGATGGCTTCGCTCATGCGGAGATTCTACAAGCATTTCGGATTCGGAGGGAATCAAGCGATCGGTGCGCGGGCTGGGTGGGGGACGAGGCCGTGGGGCAGACTCCCCGCACGCAAGGAGCAACGCAGCCGGGAAGAAAACGGGGCCGCAAATTATGGCAGCTATTTGCGGGACAGGACGCTGAGGAGCAGGCAGCGGCACTCCGGGCTTGATTGTACCGGCGGCACCCAGTCAGGCGCCGCCGGTACAGGGGATATGGTTTTCAGCGAATCTTTAGAACTTCACGTTCACGCCCACCGCGTAGCGGCGGCCGTGGTTGTACAGGCCTATTGGACGGCCTTGGTCCGGCGTGTGATTTTCCCGGCTCGCATACCATTCGATTTCTTCGTCAGTGATGTTGATGACTTGAAGCAGAACCTCAATGTCATCCGTCACGTGGTAGCTGGAATTGAAATCGAGCTGGCCGAAGTCGCCCTTATAGCCGATGAGGCCGCGGCTCACACCCAACCCAAACCCAAGCTCGTTGCCTACCCCCCCCGGAGTGCCTACTGCGGCCTGCGTTGATGTCAGGACGCTGGCTCCTTGCAGATGGTTTGATGCGTACTCGGAACGGAACGTGTAGGACAAACGAGCCGTCAGGCCGTATTGCTGGTAGTAAGCGGACAAGTTCCAAGTATCTTCCGAATGCCCAAACAGAACAGGTTCCTGATCTTTGGCCATTTGCGCATCCGTTTGGGTGAGGTCGGCATCCGAATAGGTGTAGTTGGCCTGCACACCGAAACCAAGCCCGATCTCTTGCTGGTAGCTGAGCTCAAACCCTTGAATGGTGAGGCCCTCGCCGTTGATCGGCCGCTCCAAGGCAAACTCTCTGGACTCTTCAACCTCCACGCCGTTAACTTCCGTCCAGTAGTCGCGCATGGCCGTGAACGACTCAATATCGACGAACGATTCCACATCCTTGTAGAACAGCGCAAGCGCCAAATACGAAGCGTCGGCGAAGTACCACTCTGCGGATATATCGAACTGGTTAGCGCGATAGGGCTCCAGATCCGGGTTGCCCTCGAATCCAGTGCAGCCCCGGCTGCCGCAATTGCGCGTCTCAAAGGGGGCTATGCTCACGTAATTGGGCCTCGCCATAACCTGCGCGGCGGCAAAACGAAGAACAACATCCCCAAAGCCCTCATAGTTCACGTTGAGGCTAGGCAGGATATCGGTGTAGTCGTTCTCATTCACAGCGGGCCGGATGGCATTGCGCCTTTCCGCGTTGAAGTTGCTCCCGGTGTACCGCGATGCCTCCGCCGTGGTGCTGGTTCTTACCGCGCGCAGGCCGATATTGCCGCGGAAATTGCCCGAATCGAAGTTGCCCTGCACGTAAGCCGCAGTCACCTCCTCGTCCACGGTAAAGCGATCGTTGGGATCGTTCCATGAACTGTTGCCGGTGCCGGCCACCTCGGCTATGCCGTTTTGCCAGCGCTCAAAAGCGGCAACATTGAAGCTGTACAGCTGCATTGGCGCATTGCCAACTTTGAAGCCGGTGAGCAGCGGGCCGGCAAACTGGGCCAGCGTGCCCTCTTCCACGAAATCCCGCTTGACCCGGCTGGCGCCCTTGTTGTACTCGCGGTATTTAACGCCCACTTCAATGCTTGGAAAGACATCGTTGTTCAGGTTGATTTCGCTGTCCGCTTGCAGGAACGTGGAATCGGAATCGTTGCGGATGGTGTTGATGTGGGAGTACCAGAACCGGTAGTCGTCCGGCATCAGGTCGGCATCGTGCGTCCATTCCATGATGCCCGAACTGATATCGAAGCCAAGCGTCGATGTGGCGTAGAACTGGGCGGCCTTGTCGATGGCCAAGCCATCGGCGAAGCTATGGCCCGCTTGGACCGTGACTGAGTAGTCCCCACGCTCCAAGGTGGCCTCCAAGTCAAAGGCGGTGGTTTCGACCTCGTCCTCATAAAAGCCGGTGTCGTAAACGGCAGATCCCCAATTGACCGTGGTGCAGCAGTCCGGCAGATTGGCCGAAACCACCGTGCCGTCGCTAAACTGGCTAATCAGGTCAGAGTCATTGCGTTCAAAGAGACCCTGAATGGTGAATCCGAACGAGTAGATGCCTTGGGATTCGGTTTCCGTCACTGAATTCAATGCTGTGAAGGTGATGTCCAGATCGTCGCTCGGCGCGAACTGCAAGGTGACGAAAGGCGTTTGCAGGCTGCGGTCGGCCGTGTAGCGGTTGGGGCCCACTCTGGCTGGCTGGCGGGCACTCTGACCGTTATTGGCGGCGTAGGCAAGGGAACCGAAATAGCCAGCGGTGTTGCGCTTGGAGTCCATCAGCGTTGCGCTGTCCCTGCTTACGAGCGCAGCATTGATCCCGAAAGTCTCGTCGTCGTTTTTCCAGCTGTACAAACCGGAAATATAGGGCTTGCTTTCGTCGGCGTTGTCGAAAGTGAAATATCTGGCCTGAAAGGCGCCCGAGTTGGCCTCGGCATCGAGGGGCCTGCGGGTTCTGACAATCACCGTGCCGCCCATGGAGCCTTCGTCGATGCTGGCTTCCGGCGTTTTGTACACCTCCACGGTGTCGAGAATCTCGGTGGGCAGCAGGTAGTAGTTGAAGCTGCGGTCGCGCAGCTCGGAGCGCCTGTTGCTGGCCGTGGCCGATGCGATTTGCTGGTTGTTGAGGAAAGCGAGGTTCAGATGGGAGGGCGTGCCGCGGATGCTGATGCGAACGCCTTCGCCGTCGCGCTCGTCCTTCTCCACTTGCACGCCGGTCACGCGTTGCAGCGCATCGGCGATGTTGAGGTCCGGGAATTGGCCGACATCCTCAGCCGAGATGGCGTCAACAACAGTGTCGGCCCCCCTTTTGATGCTGAGATTCTTTTTCAAGGAATCGCGGTAGCCGATCACCTCGATGACTTCGATTTCGTCATCGTCCGCATCCGACTCCTGGGCCTGAGCGCTCACGGCAAAGGCCAGGCCGGAAAACAGCGCCAGGCAAAGGATTTTTTGCGTCATCGTTTGTTCGCTTTTCATCAGTCTCCCTCAACTTGCAAGGTATCGTTCAAGCAGACGGCTGTGTCCGCTTTTCCCAAAGTGGATTGGCCGAACTATATTACCAATATAATACTAATGCAACCTCATTACGCGTCAATTGATAATATGCTTGCTCCACATGCACTCTTGGGTTTGATCAGGCGAGGCTGACCCATGCGCTACTTTCTTGGCATCGATGCCGGCGGCAGCCACACTAGGGCGCGCCTCACCAACCTTGAGGGTTTCGTTCTCGGCGAGGCGGAAGCCGGGCCGGCCAATGCCGGCATCGGCCTTGAGCGGCTCCGCGCCGTGCTGATGGGCGTGGCCAAAGACGCGATCGCCGCGTCCGGACTTGACGAAAGCGAGATGCCGCTCATCGTGGCCGGCATGGGCGTGGCCGGCATATCGCGTCCGGGATTGCTCGAAGAGGCGTCCCGGCTCGAATTTCCCCTCGGCTCCGTTCATCTCGAATCGGATGCCGCGATCGCCAATCTGGGCGCCCATCTGGGCGAGGACGGGGCCACCCTGGTTCTGGGCACCGGCAGCGTCGCCTACATCAAGAAAGGCAAGGCGTGCATTACGATTGGCGGCTACGGTTTCCCCATTTCCGACGAGGGCAGCGGCGCGGCGCTGGGCTTGAGCGCAATGCGGCACGCGCTGCGGGCGCTCGATGGCCGAACCCGGCCCACGCCCTTGAGCACTGCGGTAACGGCCAATTTCGACCACGACACCGGACGTGCGATCCAATGGATGGACAAGGCCGCGCCTAAGGACTACGCCTCTTTCGCTCCGCTGGTTATGGACTATGCCGAACGCAACGACGAAATCGCGCGTTCGATCGTGGAGGATGCGGTCAAGCATGTCGAGCGCTTCATTGAAACGATTTTCAACAAGGGCGCGCCCCGGTGCGCCCTTGCGGGCGGATTGTCGCGGCGGTTGCAGCCCTGGCTGCGCGAACGAACCGCCGCCAGGCTCACCGAATCCAAGGGCGACTCGCTTGATGGCGCGCTGCTGCTGGCGCGCTCCGGATACTCGTCCGACTCCGCTTCCGGCTAGCCTGCGTATTGCGCCAAGCCGCTTGGCGCCGCGCAAGCGCCAACGCCGGCGTGAGCCCTTCCTCCGCCCCTTTCCCGCAGGAGACGCATAAACCCATCCATGGGGCTTGGCGGCGGCTGTCCTGCCGCCGACACTCCTGCGAGAAAGGGGCGGAGATAAGGCTCACGCTGGCGCGGCTTGCTCAATGCCGCTAATCCATACTTGACGGATCGCCAGCTCCGGCGAAACCCGCAGCAAGTCGGCCTGCCGCCCGGGGGCTATGGAGCCGGCGCTTTCGGCGATGCCCAGAAACGAACAAGGCATCAGGCTCGCCATTGCCGATGCCTCTTCGATGCCCAAACCAAGCATCGTCATCGCGTTCCTCACCGCTTCGATCATGGATAAGGCGGCGCCGGCGAGTGTTCCATTCTCCGACAGACAAACGCCGTCGGCAACATTGATGCGCTGCCCGTTGAGGTGGAAATGATCGATGTCCGCGCCCACTGAGGGCATCGCGTCGGTCACGAGCATCATCCTGCGGTCCGCCTTGGCGCGCAAAGCCAGGCGGAGCATTGCCGGATGAACGTGTTTGCCATCCACGATCAGGCCGCACCAGGCGCTCGATTCCAATGCCGCAGCGATCACGCCGGGGTTGCGGGATTGCAGGGCGGGCATGGCGTTGAACAGATGGGTGAACCCGGAAACGCCGGCCTCAAGCGCGCTTAAGGCCTGGTCGAACGTGGCGTTCGTGTGTCCGATGCACACCTTCACGCCGCATTCCACAAGATGCGCTATCTGATCGAGACGGGCGCGCTCCGGGGCCAGCGTCACCACCACTTGGGCATGCTCGGCCGACGTGAGCAGGCCCATCGCCTCATCCGACAGGGGCCGCAACTTGCGCTTATCGTGGATGCCTCTTTTCTCGACATTCAGGAAAGGGCCTTCGAGATGAAGGCCCGCAATGCCGGGCGTGTCGCTGGCGACGGCCCCGTCGATGGCCTTGATGGCCTGCTCGACTTTGTCCAGGTCGTCGCTGATCAGGGTGGGCAGCAGGCGGGTGGTGCCGAAGGCCCGGTGCGCTTGGGCAATCCTGACCGCTGTGGCCGCGCTCGGATCGTCATTGAAGAGCACGCCTCCGCCCCCGTTCACCTGCACATCCACGAATCCGGGCAACAGGTAGTCGCCGCCGAGGTCGATGAAGCCGCCGTTGGCGCGATCCGCCGCCACCGAGTTTGCGACCGCGGCGATACGGCCTTCGCGCACCTCAACGGAGCCGCGCTCGACGATGCCGCCGGGCGTGACGATGCATCCATTGGCGAACACTAAGGATTTCATGCCGGCTCGCTAGCCCGGATATTGCGCCAAGGGGCGTGGAGGCCGCGCGGGATTTTGCCTGCCCCTCGCCATTCCCCGCCCCCCTTTTCCGGGAGACGCATGAATACATCCCTGTAGCTTGCTTCGTTCGCGCGTCACCTTGCTCAGGTTTCTTGGCCGATCCGGATCCAGGCCGCGAGCGCATGACAAGGCGTTGGCGAGCTTGTAGAACGCCTGCAGGAAAACCAGCGGCTGCAAATGCGAATCCCGGGCGCGGGGGGTGGGCAAGCAAAGCGCTGCGTCCAAGGGCTCGCCAGCCACCAGCACGCGCGCGCCGCAATCCAGGAAGTCCCTTGAGACGCTGTCGATGCTTGGCTGCGCGGCATCGAAGGTGGCGATGGCGAGCACCGGAAACTCCTCGCCGACAATCGTCATGGGGCCATGGCGAACTTCGGCCGAGCTGAATCCTTCCGCCTGGATCATGCAGGTCTCCTTCAGTTTCAGCGCTGCTTCCTGGGCCCCCGCAAGGCCGATGCCCCTGCTCAGGATCAACGCCTGCCGGGCGGAGCGCAGCGGCGCGAGAGCTTGCGGCCAATCCGCCGCCCATGCCTGCGAGAGTGTTTCCGGCAAAGCGGCGAGCGCATCGAGCATGGCATCGTCGCCGCGCCACTTCGCGCATAAATGATAGAGCGCCGACATCGCTCCGATGCAGGACTTGGTGGCCGCCACGCTGATTTCAGGGCCCGCGCCGATCGGCACCACGTGGTGGGCCAGGCTGGCGAGCGGGCTGGCCTCATCGTTCACAATGGCCACGACGCAGGCGCCGCCGGTTTTCGCAAGCCGCGAGGCGCTGATCAGATCCGGGCTTCTGCCGGACTGGGAGATGGCAATGAAAACCGCCGAGCGCATATCGGTCTCGGCCGCGTAAAGCGAGGCCACGGAGGGCGCGAACGAGCATACAGCCAACCCCACGCGGGTTTCCAACAGATACTTCGCATAAGTGGCCGCATGGTCGGAACTGCCCCGGGCGCAGGTTGCGATAAACCTTGGCGCGAGCCTTTTCAACTTTCCGGCCACTTCTCCGATCAGGGCGGCGTTGCGCGCCTGCTGCCGGGCGATGCTTTCAGCCGCCTCGCCGGCTTCCCGATGCATCATGGTGCGCTTGGGCGCGCCAACAGGCCTTGGCGCCGGATTCTTCTCGGACAGCGCGCCGACCATCATCTTATGTTGGTAACAAACTGATACCTGTCACCCCGGTAAACGGAGCGCGTGAACTCAATGACGCTGCCGTCTTCGAGCCATGTGACCCGCTCAATACGCAACACCGCGCTCTTTTCCGGGATCGACAACAGCCCCGCCTCGGTGGGCGACACGATGGACGCGCGCACTTTCTGACGGCCTTGCTGCGGCCTGTTTCCCCGGGTTTCCAGCGCCGCATAGAGGGAGTCGCCGATTTCCTCAAGCGGCGGCAGCAGGGGCTTCGCAACAACGGCTTGTTCGATCGCCAAAGGCTCGCCCTGCGACAGGCGCACGCGGCCAAGGCGCACGACCGCAGACGACATGGGCACTTTCAGTTCGGCAGCCTCCGCCCGGGTTGGATTGGCGTAACTCCGGGCCAGCCAGACCGAGCCGGGGGCTTCGCCGCGGGCCTGCATGTCCTCTGTGAACCCGCCGAGGTAAGTGGCCTGCATTTCGATGCGCTCGGAAACGAACGTGCCCGAGCCCTGCTTGCGCAACAGCAATCCCTCGTCGATGAGTTGATCCACAGCCTTGCGGATCGTGACGCGCGAAGCCCCGGCGAGTTGACACAATTCGCGTTCGGACGGGATCGCATCCCCCTTTGCGATCTGGCCGTCTGTGATATGTTGGCGGATGCTCCTGGCGATCTGGATATACAGCGGCGTGCTGCTGCTTCTGCTGGAGGAAAGCTCGATCATTTCACGCTGCCCGCGAACTCGGGATCCTTGCTCAAATGGCAAACGGCATCGCGCAATATGCCGTTTCGGCGCGACAACAGCCGTTCGGCCTCGCCAAGCTCCATGCCCAAAGCGCGAAGAACGCCGAGCTTGATGTTGCCTTTGGCATCATCCAGAGCGGTTTCCGCAGCCACCTTGTCCACGCCCGCGAGTTGCTTGATGATCTCCACCGCCCGGCCCCGAAGCTTCTTGTTGGAAATCAGCATATCCACCATCAGGCCCCGATAGACGCGCCCGCAGCGAATCATCGTTGCCGTCGAGAACATGGCCAGAATAACCTTTTGCGAGGCGCCGGCCTTCATGCGCGTGGAGCCGGCGATCACTTCGCTGCCGGTCTCGGCGCAAATCCCGATCTGGGCCTGATCCAGCAGAGGCGACGGCCGGTTGTTGGCGATTCCGATGGTCAAGGCGCCGGCAGCGTTCGCCTTTTCGATAGCGCTCACGGTATAAGAGGTGCGTCCGCTTGCCGCCAAGCCAACAAGCACGTCATTCCTTGCAATGCCGATCCCGGCGAGGTCGGACGCCGCCGCCGGCGCATCGTCCTCGGCAAATTCAACGCTGCTGAAGAGCGCTTCCCGCCCGCCCGCCACGGCGTAGGCCACGCGCTCTGCCGGCCAGCCAAAGGTTGGCCCAAGCTCCACTCCGTCCTGCACGGCGATTCTTCCCGAGGTGCCCGCGCCCACGTATATGAGGCGCCCTCCTTCCACCAGGCGCTCCGAAGCCGCTTCCGCCGCCCGCGCGATCATGGCTAACTCCGTGCCCACCGCCGCGACCGCCGATAACTGCGCCTCGAACATGGCGCTCACCGCCTCGTAAGTGGACCAGCGATCAATGTCCGCGAATCGTTCGCTTGCGTTTTCCGTCAACATGTCTGGCTTCGGACTCTTATGCTCAACCAGCTATCGCGCACCTCTTTGCGGCAGGCGATGCTGAAAAGGTGTTTAGCCTGTATTTTAGTGGTATCAGACAAATAATCAAACCAGTATGCCCCGGGGCCTGCCAAAGCCCGGTTATCCGGGTTATCTTTGCGCCGGATGAGGATCCAGGACACGATGAAATTCGGCATTGACCGCCTGCTGGCGCATAAGGACTTGCGTGCGCCGCTGCGCGGAACGCGGGTAGCGCTATTGGCCCATCCCGCTTCGGTCACCCGCAATCTCGGCCATGCGCTGGATGCCTTGGCGGCCTGCGAAGGCATTGGCATCAGCTGCGCATTCGGGCCACAGCACGGGCTGCGGGGCGACAAGCAGGACAACATGATCGAATCGCCGCACTTCAGCGATCCTGTCCACGGCATTCCGGTGTTCAGCCTGTACGGGGACGCGCGTCGTCCAACCCGCGAAATGATGGACAGCTTCGATGTTGCGCTGATTGATCTTCAGGATCTCGGCTGCCGGATTTACACGTTCGCCACCACGCTCCTCTACATGCTTGAAGCGGCGGCGGAGCATGGCAAATCCGTTTGGGTGCTCGACCGCCCCAATCCCGCGGGCCGGCCCGTGGAGGGATTGCTGTTGCGCGGCGGATGGGAGAGTTTTGTCGGCGCCGGTCCGATGCTGATGCGGCACGGCCTGACGCTCGGCGAGATGGGACGATGGTTGATCGACCATTACCGGCTGAACCTTGACTACCGCGTCATCGCGATGGAAGGCTGGAAACCGGAACAGGGGCCCGGCTTCGGCTGGCCGCTTGCGGATCGATCCTGGGTGAATCCGAGCCCCAACGCGGCCACGCCGGCGATGGCGCGCGCCTATGCGGGCACCGTGATGCTGGAAGGCACAACGCTTTCGGAAGGCCGGGGCACAACGCGCCCGCTGGAACTCCTGGGGGCCCCCAACATCGACGCGCGTTCGGTTCTTAAAACGATGCGAGGGCTGGCGCCGGCTTGGCTGGCGGGATGCCGCTTGCGCGAGTGCTGGTTCGAGCCGACCTTCCACAAGCATGCGGGCGCCTTGTGCCACGGCTTTCAAATCCATCCTGACGGCAGCCACTACGATCACTCCGCTTTCAAGCCTTGGAGGCTGGTGGCGCTGGCCTTCAAGGCCATCCGCCAGCTTTATCCGGAATACCCCATCTGGCGCGATTTCCCCTACGAGTACGAAACAGGCAAGCTCGCCATCGATGTCATCAACGGCGGCCCGCTCTTGCGCGAATGGGTGGACGACCCATCGTCCGATGCCGGCGATCTGGACAAACTGGCCACAACCGACGAGGCCCAATGGATTGAGCAAACAAGCCCGTATCTGACCGCCTCCTAACAAACGCTTTCGCCCGCTTCATTGGGGTGCCTTTAAGGTGCTGAGCGATGCCGGCCGCCGTCCTTAGGAAGTGGCTCTTCCTTGTCTGAGCGTCGATTCCAAAGCAACCCTGGATGCGGAATACGGTAATACGCACCGGCATCCTTCCTGGACGACTTGGACTTCGGCACCTCCTCCGGCGTTTCCCCAAACCTTCCCTTGGCGCCGCGCAGATACGGCTCCACTGTGTCAACGCATACCCACTCTCGGCCCAGTCGCTCCGCGACTTCGCCCGTGACGCAGCTGCCTGCAAACGGATCCATGACTAAATCACCGGCATCTGTCAGCATACGCACAAAGTACTCGGGCAGAGCAGCAGGGAAGCGCGCGGGGTGGGCCTTGATGCCGATCCGCTTGCAGTAGCGCAGGTAGCCGCTATTGCTCTCGGTATTGGGGATCGCTATGAGATTCGGAGGGATCGCGGCGCCGTTGTCAATGGAGAATTTGTCGCTGATATCGTGGCCGGAAGGCCGCAGCATGGGCTTGTAGCCGTTACGCAGCAGGGTCTTCATGCTGTCGCTATAGGGCTGCAACACTCGGCGGTTGCTTGCACGCGGCCAAGGCGTCTTGGACAGCCACCATACCGTGTTGACGCCATCCTTCACCCGAATGCGGCGCACATTGACCCATTCGGCAGGCGTGGGAAGCTTCGAGGGATTCCACCAATAGAATTCCTGAGCCAGATGAAAGCCGTATTCCTCGCATAGCATGATCAGAAGCTTGAAGTGATAGAGGCTTCGAACAGGCATGCCGGGCTTCCAAGCGCCGCCAAGATCGATCACCAAGCTGCCATCGTCCTTCAGGATGCGGCGAAACTGCTCGGCGAAGCTGCGGAACCATTGCAGGTAGTCGTCCTCCTGTTCGTTTCCATAGTCCTTCTTGCGCGTGAGCGCGAACGGCGGGCTTGTCATAACCAGTGCGACACTGGCCGACTTTCTGGCGCTCATGACATCTAGGCTGTCGCCAAGGTAGATGCGTCCCAGAGCGGTCCGATGAAATAGTTCAGGAGGCTGTCCGAGCATACGTGTTGATCTACAGATCAAGCTTCTTCAAGTTCATCGCGTGTCGAGCCTCGCGCTGGAATGCTCGCAGTATCCCGGCAGGATGCTTGCTTATCTCACTCAAGTCTCCGCCGTCCAGCATGACAATCGCCAGATTTGAGACATCCATAATTCTATTGGCGTAGCGTCTGGCTTCGCTGCCAATCTTGCCAGTAGTGACGATAACAATCACATTGCTTCTCAGAAAGTGAGTGAGCCCCACCTCCTTGGCGACATCATCAAGGGAAACGCGCGCAGTGTTCTTGCACTGAACCTGCCATCGGGAAAATACTAGGCGAGCACTTTCGAAGATCAAATCCACCTCCGCTCCGCCCGTCTGGTTTGCGCGAAGACGGGTGGCGACATACGTCATGTCGAGCAGGCGCATGATCTTGAAGGCGAGTGCTTCGAGAGCAAGCCCGGCGATGTATCGATCGCTGGACTGCATCTCCATCAGAATAGCGGGAAGCGGGGTTCTCAACAAAGCCATAAGCTTTGGATCGGTCTGTTTGCGAAGTTGTTCAAGGAGCGGTTCGATCACATCGCCGACCAGCTTTGCCGTCGGCGCCACTTGGAAAGGTTTAGCGCCTCGCCCGCTCGTCGTCTTGTGGGTCGTGATGTATCCCGCGACCTCAAGGTCGTTTAGGACCAGCTTCGGCAGGCTCTTTTCTGGAAACTTGATGCCGTAGGTCGCCGAAGCCAGCCTGGCAATGGCGTTAGCAGGCTGAGGATCGGATGTTCCCATGTTCGCGAGCGCCTTGAGAAACGCTCTCTGTTCCAAGGAGAGATCACCCAGAACCACAAACTCGTCTGGATTCACGCCGAGGACTTCCTCCGCTCGGCGTTCATCAATTCGCCAGCGGCTACCCACGAATACTCCGGCTTTAGCAAGCCACAGGCGCATGATGCTCGGATGCTTGCCGCCCGATGGATAGTGTATTCCGCGTGCGGCGAGGCCCTCCCTAAGCGTGGTGAGATTGACTTGTTCGCCGGCAGCGGTCATATCGCGAATGCACTGGATGAGTGTCATTCCATGAAGATTCAGAAGAATATGCTTGGCCAGACAGTCATGCAGCGCGTCTTCATCGCCAGCTAGATCGTAAAGTTGCTGCCCAAGCGGAGTTAGCGCAGCGTCCCGGTCGATAATCCCGTAAGCGATCATTCCCAATTTGGTGTTGTTTGCGAGTTTGGCGCGGTTTTTCGAGCTGGTCCGGTGGCTGTCGAAATAAGCGGAGCGAACGGCTTGCTCGAAGGCGCGCCAGTTACCAGCATGTCGAGACGCCAATCGCAGCACATCGGAAAACCTTATCTGCGAGGGTGAGAACTCGCTGCCAAATGGAAGGTCGCTCTTTTTGATCATGGGAAGCGGCCCACATCGACGATGACAGGGCTTCGCCCGCCACTGCCATGGGCCTTCCCGAAGCCGACACTTCGCCAGACGGCCTGCTTGAAGCGCTCAGACATATCCATGGGTTTCGATCCCTCGTCCGTTGCGAGATGCATGTTACACCAGCAAAAAGCGGGGTACCGCTCTTCGCTCTTGGAGCCAAGGGGGTTGAGATGAAGCTGGCGGAATGGGGGATCAGTCGCTGGAAATTGAAAGGGACAGGATGCGGTCCAGGCGGAAGGTCCGCTCGTCCTTGCGAAGCGCGCACCAGGCGCGCATGCCGAGGAATTCGCGGCTGGAATACGAGCGCATCCCCACCTCCAGCGGGCGCACGCGCCGGCGGGTGCGGACATCGTTGCGCTTGAGGTATTCCATTTCCACGTCTGCGTCGGCCTGGATCGCCTGTTCGATGATCCGAAGCTTCTCGTCGGCCGATTGCCTGCGCTCGGCGCGCTTGTACTGCTCGCCGGTCAGGAACCGCTGCACCCGCCAGTCGCAGCGGATCGCGCCGGCGGCAAGGGGCCGGGTCAGCACCAAGCCCTCCAAGGTCGTGCAACGGCTCAGCGCGACATAAGCCTGGCCGGCGGCGAACACCCGATCCAGATCAACCACCATGCGCTCAAAAGTCTTTCCCTGGCTCTTATGCACGGTCACCGCCCAGGCCAGCCGGAACGGAAACTGGGTGAACGTGCCCGCTGGGCTGGAGACGATGGCCCCCTGGTTCAACTCGAAACGGATGAGCTCCCACTCATAGGGCTCCACACGGGCCAAGCGGCCGGACTCGCTCAGGCGAACGGTCACGTGCTCCTCGCCGGCGCCGATATTCACGCCCTCGATCACGCCGATGCTGCCGTTCACCCAGCGCTGGGCGCTGTCATTGTTCAGCAGCATGACCTGGGCGCCCTTCTTGAACCGGAGCCGTTCCTGCGTGGGGTAGCAGTCACGCGCGAAATCGCCCCGGATCACCGCGCAGCACTCATGCTCCGGGGCGCGCAAGGCATCCAAGCGCGCCTCGTTGATCGCGTCCGCCTTGCGGTTGGTGCCCGTGAGCGTGATGTAGCCCTGCCCCTGCGGCGGCTCGAAGTGCGGATCCAGGCGCTCGTTCAGGCGCTCGATGTCGCCAGGCCCGGCGGCGTTCTTGCGAACCCGGTTCAGCAGGCTGGCGAACGCCCGGTCGCGCTGCCTGAAGACTTTCGTGAGCTCCACCATTTCCAGCTCCACGCCCTCAAGCGCCCGGGCGCTGAAGAAATGCGGCGAGTCGTAGCGCTCCCTCAACGCCTCCCGCTCCATGCCTGTGACCACCGGCGGCAACTGATACAAATCGCCGATAAACACCATATGCACGCCGCCGAAGGGCTGACCCGGAAGGGGCCCGTGGCGTTTGAGGAATATATCCACGCAATCGAGCAAATCGGCGCGCAGCATCGATACTTCGTCGATGATCAAGGTCTTGAGATTCCTGTACAGCCCGGGATTCCTCGGACGGCGTTCGCCTGCGGACTCCGGCGTGATATCAATGCCGAATCCGAAGAACCGATGGACTGTTTGCCCTCCCACGTTCAAGGCCGCCACGCCGGTGGGCGCCAGCACCACCGGGTCCCAGGCCACGCGCTCGCAAAACAGGCCGAGCAGCGTCGATTTGCCGGTGCCCGCGCTGCCGGTAATCAGCAGATGCCGCTCGCCCTGCCGCATCGCTTCGAGAGCGCGCGCAAACTCGCCGGTCACTTCAATGGTGTTTTCGCGTTTCACCACTCTCGGGGCTGTCCCTGCGCAGGTTTCAGGGAGCAGCCGTCAGCGCCCAATCCGTAATAGCCACTCTCAACGTGGCGCCGGGGCCGCTGATGAAAACCCTTCGGGGAACCGTGAGCCGGCCCGCGCGGGCCAAGGCGTTCACCTCCACCCGCCAGCCTGCCTGGAGAAATTCCCGCACGCCGTTTTCCGGAGAGCGGTTTTCCTTATGCGACCGCCCCGGATCGGGCAGGCCCCTTAGCCAGAACGGCAGGCTGTTCAGCGGAGCGCCCGCGCACAGCAGAAACATTTCATCGGGCGCCGCTTCCGAAGCGCACATCGGCACCCACGCGCCGTCACTCCACAGCATGGCCTCCGGACCTTCGATCAGAACCTCCTCGGCGCCTACTCCCCAAGGGCCGCTCAACCGCACACGCGCCTTAGGGCCGTCCTGACGCCATAGAAAATTGGCCTGAACGCCCCTGCCCTCAGCGTTGAGGGCCACCCGGCCGCGGGATTCCCAAGCATCGAGAGCGGCCAGCGCAGCCACGTCCAGCGTGCCGCGGCTCAACTCGTGCGCCGGAGCGCAGGCGGCGATGACGACGCACGCCGCAGCAAACACGCACAGGCGACCGCAGGTGCGCGTCATCGCGAATATCTCTCCTGCACCGCCTCGAGCAAAGCCGTGTCCTTGAATCGCTTCAGGGACTCGCGCAGCAATTCCGCGGCGCGCTCGGTTTGTCCCAGCTCGAACAGGACCTCGCACAGATGCGCCGCCACTTCGGGGTGCGGGAATGCGGCCAGCGCCTGCTCCAGAAGCGGCAAGGCTTCCTCCGGCCTTCCCAGCCGATAGAGCACCCAGCCCATGCTGTCCACGATGGCCGGCGCATCGGGCGCCAGCTCCAGCGCCAGAAGAATATGCCCATGCGCCTCCTCAAGACGGATGCCGCGGTCGGCCAGCGTGTATCCGAGGGCGTTGAGGACTTCGGAATCGCGTGGAAAGTCCTCAAGCAGCGCCTCCATGGCCTGAACGGCCCGGCGATGCTGCTGAAGGTCAACCAGCAGGTGGGCGCGCGCCATCCGCAGCCGGCGGCTGTCCGGCACGTAGCGCAGGCCTTCCTCATAGGCCGCCAGCGCATCCCTCGGGCGGCCAGCGGACTGCATGACGTTGCCGGCCAGCGACAGGCCTTCGTAGGTGTGCTGGGGATAGCCGTGAACCAGATGCAGCACTGCGGCCAAGGCTTCGTCGAATTCCTCCAGTTCAACGAAAGCGCGCACCAGGCCCTGCGCTGTCTCCAGGGCCAGCGCTTCCGAACGAATGCCGGCGTACCACTCCACGGCCTCCAGCCATTCCCCGCGATCCGCAGCAATGCGGCCCAGTTCCTTGCGGACCTGAGCGACCTCCCGATCGCGTGCGAATAGTTCCAGAAGTATTGGCTCCGCCAGGTTTTCGATGCCCAGCAAGCGCAGCATTCGCGCTTCGGCCAGCGTCAGTTCCGGCAGATCCGGGCGCCGCTGACGCAGTTCCCGCATCCGGCTAACGGCCTCGCGCGGCTGGCGGTTTTCCAGCAGCAGCATGGCATAGTTCTGTTCCAGCGGCACGCTGTCGCGCAGCGCCAGTTGTTCGGTCAGCCGCGCCAGCGCCATATCCGGCTCGCCGGCGCGAAGTTGCGCGGTGGCAGCGATCACATGCGCCGTGTCGTCCTCAGGATTCCGACTCAGCAGCATGTTGGCGTGACGCAGGGCCTCATCGTAGCGCCCGGCGCCCAGCGCCACGCGGGCGGCCAGCGCCAGCAAGCCCGGCGAATCGGAAAACTCCCGGGCGAGTGCGGCGATGACCGGTTCCAAAGGCCGGGCGCCCAGCAACTCCGGGTTGAGCCCGGAGAGACGATCAACGAACAGGGCCACGAAGCGCTCGGCTTTTTCCGGGCGAACCAGCCCTCTGCGGGCAACGGCAATCGAACGGCCGGGCCGGTCGAGGGCCACGGCCAACGCCGCAACCAGCGCCAGCGCCTCCAAGTCCTCAGGGCTCTGCTCCAGCCAAAGTTCGGCGGCCTCCGAAGCGATCGGATGCAGGTCGCGCCGGTATGCAAATTCGGCCGCCCTGCTCAATTCCGAGGCGGCCTCGAAGGCATCGGAACGACCGGAAGCCTCGGCCAGCATGGCTCGCGCCTGAGATTGGGGGAACGGCGGCCAGCCCGCCTCGTTCAGCCAGAGTTGTCCGCTCGCGCAGCCGCTCAGCCAGACACCGGCAAGGAAGGCTATGGCGACGGCTGGCAGACGGCAAATGAAGCCTTTCCCCGCCCCCCTCTTCAGGGAGTATCGGAGGCAGGGTGAGCGCCGATGTCCCGGCGCGAACGAAGCAAGCCCCATGGACGGGTTTATACATCCCCCGGAAGACGGGGGCGGGGAAAGGCGAAGGGCAGGCAAAAGCCTGCGCGATCTCCACGGCCCTTGGTGCAATATCCGGGCTGGGGCTGGCAGGCGGCGGCAAAAGGCCCGCTGGCTACGAACGGCCTCATCGCCAGCGGGGCTTTTGCCGCCGTTTGCTAGAGGAGAGCAACTCACCCTGCGATAATAGCCGCTGTTGGGCCCCGGCCCTGTGACGGCCTTTGCTTGCTGGCCCCCATTGCCATGAACCCCGCCCTGCTGGAAAAACTGCGCGGCCTCAAGGACCGCTTCAAGCTCCTGGAAGCGTCGCTTGCCGATCCGCAGGTGCTTTCCGATGCTGAGCGCCGCCGTGACGTTGGGCGCGAGCACGCCCGCCTTCAGCCGCTGGCGAGCCTGCTCGACCGATACGAGCGCGCCGTCGCGGCAGAGGCCGGCGCAACCGAAATGCTGCAAGGCGACGACGAGGATCTGCGCGAACTGGCGCGCGAGGAGGTTGAGCAGGCGCGCAGCGAGCAGCAGAGCTTGGAGCTGAGCCTGCGTCGCTTCCTGCTGCAACCCGACCCGCGCGACGCGCGCGACGTTTACTTGGAAATACGCGCCGGAACCGGCGGCGACGAGGCCGCGCTATTCGCCGGCGATCTGTTTCGCATGTACACGCGCTTTGCCGAGGCGCGCCGCTGGTCGCAGGAAATTCTGCAAATGAGTGAGGGTGAGCACGGCGGCTACAAGGAAGTGATCTGCCGGCTGTCCGGGAAGCGGGTATTTTCGTACCTGCGCTTCGAGTCCGGCGCGCACCGCGTGCAGCGGGTCCCGGAAACCGAGTCCCAAGGCCGTATCCATACTTCGGCCTGCACGGTGGCGGTGCTGCCGGAAGCCGAGGAAACCGGGGAAATCGAAATCGATCCGGGCGACCTGCGGGTCGATACCTATCGCGCTTCCGGCGCCGGCGGCCAGCACGTCAATAAAACCGATTCCGCAGTGCGGCTCACGCACCTGCCCACCGGCATCGTGGTGGAGTGCCAAGACGAACGCTCGCAACACAAGAACCGCGCCCGGGCGCTGTCGCTTTTGCGGGCGCGCCTGCTCGACGCCGAGCAGCGCCGCCTCGAGCGCGAGCGCGCCGAGGAACGCCGCTCCCAGGTGGGCAGCGGCGATCGCTCCGAACGCATCCGCACTTACAACTACCCCCAAGGCCGCGTGACCGACCACCGGATCAACTTGAGCCTCTACAAACTCCCGCAAATCATGGAAGGCGACCTCGACGGGATCATCGAACCGCTGCGCCAGCACATGGAAGCCGAACAACTCGCCGCCCTCGACCCCGCCTGACCCGCACCGACGCCCGCTTCGAATGGAGCGTTCCCAGCGCCGTGGCGGGGGCGGGCGGCTGCGGTCTGTGCGCCGGGCTCGCCGCCCGCTAGGCCGGGATCCTTGAGCGAGATGCCGCGCCCATGGGCACCACCGGCATGCCCACCGGGCTGATTCCGGGCGCGGACAAGCAAAGGGCGAAGGATCCAAGAGCCCCTAACGCCCGCCGTTATGATTCAAGCCATGAGAAAGCAACGCGCCTGGCTTGCCGCGACCGTCGTCGTTCTTGCGGCGCTGCTGGGAGGGCTCGCCTGGATGGCGAGCGACTATCGCCTGTGGATGCGCTTCGCCACTTGGCCGCAGGACGCGGACGACCCGGCCAATGCCCGCTGGTTCTCGCCGCAGGCGCCCATCGGCTTCGGCGACAGCCGGGCGCCGGACACCGGGCCGGATCCGCTAATCCCGCAGGATATTTTGGAAGAGGCTTGGGACTACGCGCAGAGCCAGCAGACCTACGCGCTGCTGATTTCCGTTAACGGCTTTTTGCAGTTCGAACGTTACGACCGCGGAGCCAATTCCCGAACGCCCTACCAGTCCCAGTCGCTGCACAAGAGCCTCACCGCCGTGATGCTGGGCGCTGCCATCCACAACGGCGCGATCGAATCCGAGCATCAGCCGGCCTCGCACTGGCTGGAGGAGTGGGCGGGCGACCCGCAACGCTCGGGCATTACCTTGGCGAACCTAGCCTACATGGAAGGCGGTCTGGAGCGCGATCGCTTCGCCGTCAGTCCGTTTGCGCCGGGCGCACGGCTGTTTCTCACCGGGCGCCTGGTCCGTGAAACGCTGGGCACGCCCATGGCCGCCGAACCGGGCACCGAGTACATCTGGTCCAACGCCAGTGTGCAGGCGCTTTCCATCGCCATCGAGAGGGCCGCCGGACAGCCTTGGGCGCGCCTGCTGCGGGACTGGATATGGGAGCCGGTCGGGGCGGGCGAGGCTTGGGTGCAACTGGACCGCCCGGGGGGCACCGCGCAAACCTTCTGCTGCCTGGTGTCCAACGGGCGCAACTGGTTGCGCATCGGCGAACTGCTGGCCGGCGATGGCGTCTGGAAAGGCCGCCGCCTTCTGCCTGAAGGATGGGCCGCGCGAATGGCCCGGGGCGCGGCCACCAATCCCAATTTCGGCATGCAACTGTGGCGAAACGAGCCCTACTCGCCCACTTGGCTGCGCATGTCCCTGCCGCGCATGGAAACGCCGCGCGATGCGGCGCTGGCGGCGCCCGACGCCTGGTATATGGAAGGGCACTTCTCGCAACGTGTTTATGTGGTGCCGTCGCTGGGGCTGGTGGTGGTGCGCTTCGGGGAGGACCGGCTGGACTGGGACGAAGCGAAGATGATGAACGGCCTGATCGGGGCGTTGCAGCCTGCGCCTTCGGCATCTCTCAATGTGGCCGAGCCGGACCATGCCTTCGGCGAGCGCGCCGCGCCGCGCCCGCCCGATTACGAGCGGCGCGGGAACTGGGCGCGCTATCCCGATGGCGAGGAAACGCTGGCGGCGGAGCACGCTGCGGGCTTCTACATCCACCCCACCACCTGGCCGGGAAGCGAATGGAACGCCACTGTGCCGGATGCCGAGGCGCGTCCCGCCGTGGATGCCGCGGTGGCCTCGCAGGCCAGCGTGCTGGATGCCTGCTGCGCGGTGTATGCGCCGCGCTATCGTCAGGCGGCTTCGACGGCGGTGTTCGATCAGCGGGGCAACCGGGACCCGGCCTACGGGCTGGCGTTTACCGATGTAGTGCGGGCGTTCACGCATTTTGCGGAACGCACGGGCGAACGCCCCATCGTGCTGCTGGGCCACAGCCAAGGCGCCCTGCACGCCGAGCGCCTCTTAAATGAAGTCATTGCCGGCAACGATGCGCTCAGAAAACGCATGGCTGTTGCCTATATCGCCGGGATCCCCGTTCCGCTCGGTTCCTACCAGGACCGGCTCAGCAACTTTGAGCCATGCCGGAAGGCCGACGATACAGGCTGCGTTGCCTCCTGGATCACCTATGGGCCCACCGGCGACGCGCGGGCGGTTCAGTTTGGCATCGCCATGCGTTTCCCTCGGTATCAGCGGCAGGACGGCGGCCTGGACGTGCAATGCAGCAATCCCTTGAACTGGTCGGCGCCAAGCGAATGGACGCCAGCGAAGGCCAATCCCGGTTCGGTAGCGCCTGCCCTGCCCGGACAGGGGCGTCGGGCCTCGATCCCGGGCGTTGCCGGCGCTTGGTGCGACCAGGGAATCCTGCGGCTTGACCGCACGCCGGCCAGCCCCTTCGACACGCTGATGCTGCCCCAGGCCAGCTACCACTACTACGACGTGTCGCTTTTCCATGCCGCGCTCAGCGCCAACGCCTCGCTGCGAGCGCAAGCCTGGCGCCAATCCCGCTAGCGCCAATCGCCGCGAGCCCGGCGGCCCTATTCGCCGGCACGCAAAGCCGGGTTGTTTCACCCATTGCGGAAGGCGCGCAGATCTGGCGCGCCCGCCCGCCTGTTGCGTATGCCCCCGTTCGGCGGAGACGCATGACTACTTGAAGCTTGACCTGGAAGGTCAAGAACCCATCCATGGGGCTCGGCTGGGGCATCCTGCCCCAGACGCTCCGCCGAACGGGGGCATACGCAACAGGCTACCGCTGGAGCTACTCGTGGCTATACGTGCTCCAGTGCCTAGTGCCCAATCTCCCAAATATCGTCTTTGGATTGCCAATAACTCCTAATCTGATCGAAGTGGGCAATCCTTGCCTCAATCTTCTCGATTTCTCGTGGATAAAACGCTGTCATTGCGTCACATAATTGGATCATCCATCGCTTACGCGAGAACCCGTCGATCACGCGTACGTCCTTGGAGTTTGCGATCTGAATCTGGCCCCAACCTAGCGCTCCAACTGTCAGGCAATCCCAATCAAGAAATTCGATTGGCGAGAACAACACCTCCGAAACTCTTACCTTTGTGCCCTCCACTGAGTACCTAACCATGATCAGTGCGAAAACATTCCTGTCGGACTCGTAGAAGCGGGCCAGTCGTCGGACCGAAATCAAGTTCGGCATGTTGAACTGCGTATCTTCTCGATGAGTCTTAACATCCACCGCCGAGTAGATTCCATCTTTGTCCTTGAACGCCAAATCTTCCATGGCGCGCCTTGCAAAATCCTTGGAATACTCGCTGCACCAGCCACCCAAAAAGCTGTCGAAATTCTGTGCCACGAGATGTTCAAGGGCATCGCCTGCCGCACGAGGACTGCCTGCGGTTTGCGGGGAAAGAAAGTTCGGCAAAGCATTGATATGCTTTTGAATTCGAAAGGCCACTTCCTTATTGTGGCCCTCGTAGTAGAACCTTGATATCACGAAAATAGCGGGGTCTGGTTCTCGCCGGAATTCTTGGACTTCCTCTGTTCCGAAAGCGAATTCCTTTCCCAGAACACACCGTCGGCGTAACCTTGAATCAAAGGGTCAACTTTTGCCTTGGCGAGGCGCTTCATGGCCCAACAAAGATATTCCGAATCGATATCCACTCCACACCATCGCCTTTGCAGCTTCTGAGCCACGACCGCAGTCGTCCCGCTTCCAATGAACGGATCGAATACAAAGTCTCCCTTCCTCGAGCTAGCGAGAATCAACTTAGCCATCAGCTTCTCCGGCTTCTGGGTTGGGTGGTCGGTATTCTCGGACATCGACCAGAACGGAACAGTCAGGTCGGTCCAGATGTTCGACGGATGCGTCATGCGAAAATTCCCGCCTTCCTCGCGCTGCCAATCCTTAGGCTTTCCGCGTAAACGATACGGCGCAATGACTTTACGTTTGAGCTTGACTGCCTCGACATCGAAATAATAAGTGTCGGAGGTCGTGCAAAACCAGATATCCTCCGTATTGTTCTTCCAGTTTGCCTTTGCGCCGCGTCCTTTTTCTCGCTCCCAAGTAATTCTGTTGCGCACTCGGAAATTGGATTCGAGTACCGGATGCACAATGTAGGAAGTCTTCCAGTCCGCGCAAACGTAAACTGTAGCGCTGGGCTTGAGCATCGGAACGACCAAGTCAATAAGCTGGCGGAACCAGTCCCTGTATTCCCCTGTTTCTTTCTCTCTGAAAACAGCGCCGTTGTAGTTCTTTAGCAGGTTGTACGGGGGGTCCAGAATCAACAGATCTATAAATCTGCTAGGGAAATAGCGGGCAATGGAGAAAAAGTCTCCGAGGACGAATCGGCCGGCTATGCTGGAAAGCGGAATTTTATCCTCCAGCCTGAAAAGTTGGGAAGCGAGTTCGATGCGCTCCCCATCTGAGCAGGAAAGCGTCCGATTCCTTGCTGCTCTGGGCTTGAGTCGCGGAGTCATTTCCAGTGATTCGCTTTCAATTGATCGAGATTTTGACAGACTGCGGGGGCCAATGCCAGTCGCGGATCATCGCATGCTTATATGCGCTCCAGTGCCTGGTGGAGATCGGCTATCAGGTCCGCGGCGTCTTCGATGCCGCAGGAAAGCCGGACCAGGTTGCCGGTAATGCCGGCGGCTTCGCGCGCCTCCGGCGTCATGGCGGAGTGGCTCATCAGCGGCGGAAAACCCGCCAGGCTTTCCACGCCGCCTAAGCTTTCCGCGATCGTGAACAATTCAAGGGCGTTCAGCATGCGCTCCGGCGCGTTCGAGTCGCCGCGAAGACGCAAGGAAACCACCGCGCCGAAGCCGTCCATCTGCCGCTTCGCCAAATCGTGTTGCGGATGATCCTCAAGCCCGGGGTAGTGGACTTGAGCTACTTTGGGATGCTCCTGCAAAGCCCGCGCCACCCGCCCGGCGTTGCCGAACTGGCGGCCAACCCTTAGCGCCATTGTTTTTAGCCCGCGCAAAGCCAAATACGAGTCCAATGAGGCCAGCACCCCGCCGGTGCGGTTGCGCACCGCTTTGAGGCGGGCCGCGAGATCGTCGCTCGACACCGTGAGGGTGCCGGCGAGCACGTCGGAATGACCGGCGATGTACTTGGTGACGGAGTGCATGGAAATATCGCAGCCTAGGGCCAGGGGCCGAGTCGCCAGCGGCGTGGCCAGGGTGCTGTCCACGCAACTCAGCGCGCCCCTTGCCGTGCAAACCGCAGCGGCGGCCTTAAGATCGGTGATATGCATGAGAGGGTTGGAAGGCGTTTCCATCCATACCAGCCGGGTGTTGCCGCGCCACGCCGCCTCGATCGCTTGCGGCCCCTCGTTCTGATGCACGTGGCTGACCTCGAAGCGGGCCTCGCCCGCAGCCTTAAGCATATTGAAGCTGCCGCCGTACACGTTGGCCGGTCCGATAATGTGATCGCCCGGTTCAAGCAGTTCCAGCACCGCGCTGCTGGCCGCCATGCCGGAAGCGAAAGCGAAAGTGCGCGCCCCTCCATCCAGTTCCGCCACGGCCCTCTCGAAAGCATCGCGGGTGGGGTTGGAAATGCGCGTGTAGATGTGCTCGGGCTGCTCACGCAGTGCCGGATAGGCATAGGTGCTGCTCTGATGGATGGCAGGCATGACCCCGCCGGTGGCGGCATCGTGCGTGTTGCCGGCATGCACGCAGCGCGTTGAATTTCCTTGCGGCTTGGTCATGGCTCCCGCATTATGCCGGTATGCCCCGCCCGCCCACCACCGGCGCCCGGAATCAGCGGGCGACGCAGCCGCTGGGAGAGGCCCTGCGCCACGCGGCCCGCCGCCTGCGGGACACAAGCGAAAGCCCCAAGCTGGACGGCGAACTGCTGCTGGCGCACGCGCTGGGCGTTCAGCGCACGGATCTGTTCGCCCGCAGCCATGAAACCCTGAACCAGGCGCACGCCAAGCGGTTCCAAGAGCTGATTGAACAGCGCGCCGAGGGGCGCCCCGTGGCGCAGATCATCGGCCGTAAGGAATTCTTCTCCCTGGAATTCGAGATTACGGCGGACGCGCTCACGCCCCGGCCGGAATCGGAATTACTGGTGGAAGCGGCATCCGCCCACCTTGAATCGATGGGCGGCCGCGCCCGTTGCATGGAATTGGGCACCGGCTGCGGGTCGGCGGCGATCGCGCTGGCGCGGCAATGGCCCAACTGCGACATCACCGCGACGGACATTTGCTCGGCGGCGCTGGAACTGGCGCGCCGCAATGCCGCGAGACTGGCCCCCGACCGGATTCGCCTCGCACAGGGTTCGTGGTACGAGGCCGCCGGAAAAAAGTCGCGGTTCGATGTCATCATCGCCAATCCTCCGTACGTGGAATCGCGGCTTTGCCGCTTGGGGCCGCTGCGTTACGAGCCGCGCCGGGCGCTCGACGGCGGCAGCGACGGGCTGCGCCACCTGCGCGCGGTTATTGCAGGCGCGCCGCGGCATCTCAGTCCGGGCGGAATCCTAGCCGTGGAACACGGCGCGAATCAGGGAAAGCGGGTGCGGGAACTGATGTCTGAAGCCGGCCTCGCAAGGCCGGTCAGCCAGCGCGACCTCGCAGGTCATGAGCGGGTCAGCGCGGCACGGAAGGCCGAACCGGAAAAAGAGCGCCGGACCGGGCCTTGGAACCCGATCCGGCGCAAAAGTTGACGCGGGCGGCGGAAGGCTACTGCGGAGCCAAGCCTCCCATCAAGGTAGCCGGAGCGACCTCACGGGCCACGCGGAAGCCCAAGTTGAAGCTGCGGCTATCCGCGGCCAGCCAGCTGCGGCTGGCCGAACGCATCCGCTCCGGCAGATTGCTCCAGGAGCCGCCGCGCAAAATCCGCGCGGCGCAGGCTGCGGCCCGGTTCGGGCTGGCATCCGGCGATCCTCCGGCATCACTCTGATCGGGACAGTCCTGAACCCACTCCCACACATTGCCGTGCATGTCGTGCAGGCCGAAGGCATTGGCGGCAAAAGCACCCGCGGGCGCGGTCGTCTGGCCAGCCCAGCGCGACTCGCAGGTCGCGCAATTGGCGCGCCTGCGCCCCACCGCATTGCCCCAAGCGTACCGGCTCGACGAGCCGGCGCGCGCCGCATATTCCCATTCGACCTCGGTGGGCAGGCGATATTCCTGACCCGTTTCGGATGAAAGCCACTCCACGTAGGCCCGGGCATCTTCCCAGCTTACGCAGGTGACCGGATGATTATCGGTTTGCCGGAAACCCGGCTGACGCCAGCCGCGGGCTGTGCGCCGGCGCTCGGGGCCGTAGTCCTGGGACATGCAGGATCCCGTCGCCCTATATCCGGTGGCCTCCACAAAGCGACCGAATTCCTCTCGTGTGACTTCCAGCCGAGACAGCGCAAAGGCGCGTTCGATCTCCACTTCGCGAATCGGGAGCTCGCGTGCTTGGCAGTCGCGCCCGGAAACGCAGCCCATCATGAAACTGCCGTCGGGAACCACCACCATTTCCGGACCGCGGCCCCCCGAGGACAACGCATCGGTCAGGCTGTCGCCAGGAGCGATTGTGATCTCGGCCTTGTTGTACACCGCATCGGACTGCGCCGGACCGCCGTCGGCGGGCTGCGAAAAGGCCAGCGCGGCAAGGGCCAAGCAGGCGATCATCGAACTGCTAGAGGAAACGCGCCGATAACAGCGACTCGAACTCCGGGCTTGAGTGTGAACGGTAAAGCGGGCGGACCCCAAGAGATAGCCGCACTCGCCTTTATCATTTGCCAGCCAAAGGCATGGCAGGGCGCTTCTGGTTTGCATGGCTTTTTCCTCGTTTAACTCCGCGGCCACATGCCACGGAAGTAATGCCAGTGTAATAGAAGCGCCCAACCATGAGTCAATATGTTTTTTTAATGAAATTTTTAATTCACGCAAAAAATAGTTCAGAAATCCATTTATTTGCGTTATCTCTTTCACAAATATGTATCATTCAAGACAACCAAAAGATTCTTATGATACAAAATCCTCCCGATTGATAGTTTTATTTGATATGATTAGTTGTCTCATATGATAGTTTCACCGAAGCAAATCGGCAAAATTCTGGGCGGGCGGGCGATTGTTGGCCGACGGGTGCGGACGCTTAAGGATCTGGACGAACTGGTGCTGGGCGGGCTGCCCAAAGCGGCGCTCAACGCGCTGATCGACCGGCTCAAGGCGGCCGGCGAGCCGGAGTTCGCGGTGCGGCTGCGCAACGGCATCGTTCCCCGGGCCACCTACCACCGGGTCGAGCGCCTGAACCGACAGGCTAGCGAAACCGTGGAGCGTCTGGCGCGCCTCTACGCGATCGTGCTCGCGGCATTCGAGGACCCGCAGGCTGCTTCCCGATTCCTGTGCTGCCCGCATGCCGAACTGGGCAACCGCATTCCGCTGGAAGTGGCGCTGACGGAAATTGGTGGGCGCATCGTTGAGGAAGTGATCGAACGCGGGCTGCACGGCTTCCCCGCGTAGCGGCAAACCATGAACGCGTATCGCATCGTCAGTCCCGACTACCTGGATGCCGGGGGCCTGGGCACCTACCGCTGGGGCAGCCGCTGGATCAGCCCGCGCCGCCGCGCCGTGCATGCGGCCGCCACCTACTCGCTGGCAGTGCTGGAAAACCTGATGCACTGGCAGCGCAGCGAATTGCCGGCGGGCCTGCTGTGCGTGGTGATGGAAATACCGCCCGATATCCCCCAGGAACGGATCCAGCGTTCGCAGCTTCCCGCTGTGGGCGCGGGCGGCTACGAGCCGTACCGCGAGTTGGGCGATCCATGGTATGAGCGGGCTGAATCAGCGGTCTTGTGGATTCCGTCGCTGGTGTCGCCGCACGAATGGAACGTGATGCTCAACCAGACGCATGCCGACTTCCCGCGCATTACCGTCCACGGCGGCGTGCCGGCACAGATGGACCACAGCATCTTCCCCGCCGCATAGCAGCGCGCACCTCGGCCCTTACGCCCTACTCGTACGCGACCACGGCGTTGGTGCAGCGCGCGCCCACCCGGGTGCGCGACACCTCGCGCCGTTGCATCACGTCGATCAGGACAACATAGCCTTGCTCTTGCTCGACCACGCTGTTCGGCCAGTGATACACGATCGGCGGCAATCGTTCGACCACAGACACGGCGATCAGCTTGCCCCCTTCCAGCACCGCGACCTCCGGTTTGCCGGCCATGTCCAAGCCTGTCAACCCATGTATCTCCAACTCCGAGAGGACCTCGCCCGTGTCGCGGTCGCACGCACGCAGCGTCCCCAAAAGCGCATTCTAGTAGAAGAGATATATGAGCGGCTCCTCGATACGGCCCCAAGGCGGGTGCATCCCCTTGTTGTTCTCTAGGTGCCGCAGCGGCGATTTCTCGCCCGTTCGCGTGCTGATGACCTGAACCCCGCCCTTGCTCGCTTCGGCGACGACTTCACCGTCGTTGTTGACTTCTCGACCGTGGCTGGGCCAGATCGCTGCGACATGGCTGCCATCCGGAGACCATGTCGCAGCCCTTGATATGACTGACGGCATCCCGCGCAGCACCTCCCCGGTGTCGGCATCCCACACTTGCATGATCGCGCCGGTGTCTTTGTACAGCCCGCCATACGACACGTACAACTCGCGCCCGTCCGGCGACACGACCACCCGATAGGCTTCCCGCATGGGCTCGGCCATCATTTTCCTGCTTGGCGGCGCTTCCCCCGCGCGCGCCTTCTCAAGCAGGTTGTTCTCCCGGCTGGTGGGGAAGCGCCCCGCCACCTCGAACTCCCCGCCGCCCACGCGCAAGGATGTCACCGGCCACATGGGCGGCGACCATTTCTTGTTCATGCTGGCGACGTACAGCCGCGAGCGAACCGGATCGTAAGCAAGATGATGAGGCGCGCCCACCCACTCAAGGGGCTCGGACACGTCCGTCAGTTGCCCGGCGAGCAGGTCCACGCGGTAGGCGCGACTTTCGCTACGGTAATCGCCGCCGCACACCACATAGGCCACGGGGAAGGTCGATGCCCCTCCTTCGCTCCACAACCACAATGCGGTCGCCGCCAGCACCGCCGCCAGCCCGCCTGCCGCTGCGGCATGCCGCATCCTCACGGCGCGCGCCAGCGCATGCCTTTTAGCCATGCTTGCCTCACTCCCAAGGCTTCTCCTTCATATGCTTGCGGATGGCGGCGGCGTATGCGCATCGCCTTGGATAATCCTTGCAATTTCTCTCGCCTTTGTTTCCATTTGGAGAATATATGCTCCGCCCCGTGTTGTAGCGCGAGAATGCGTCGTCCCATATGTTGTTCGGATCGCCAGCGGGATTTGATGACCATTTGTCCGCTTCACCATTGATGACTGCCAGTCGATAATTCTCGCTGAAATAAGCCTCCGCTTCGGCATAACGGTCGGCGAGGTATTGCGCGCCTTCGCTCATGTTCTCCCGCCAATCCCCATGGATGGGTTCATGCGTCTCCCGGAGGAGGGGGCGGGATAAGGCGAGGGCCGGCAAAATCCAACAAGCCCCCAGTGCCGGAAGGGTTAGTCGGGGAGGTTGGGAGCCAGCCACATGCGCGCTTCTTCCAGAGGGATGTTCTTGCGGGCGGCGTAGTCGGACAACTGGTCCTCGCCGATCAGGCCGATGTTCAGGTAACGGGCCTGGGGATGGGCGAAGTAGTAGCCGGCCACGGTCGCGGCGGGCCACATGGCGAAGGACTCGGTCAGGCGGGCGCCGGTGCGCCGCTCCACTTCCAGCAAGCGCCAGATTAGCGCCTTCTCGCTGTGGTCGGGGCAGCCGGGATAGCCGGGCGCGGGGCGGATGCCGCTGTAGCGCTCGGCAATCAATTCCTCGTTGCTGAGCGACTCGTCGGCCGCGTAGCCCCACAATTTCTTGCGCAGCTTCTCGTGCAGGTACTCGGCGAAAGCTTCGGCGGCGCGGTCGGCCAAGGCGCGCAACTGGATTCCGGCGTAGTCGTCCGGACCCTGCGCCGTGGCGCCCATGGCGGCAAGGAATTCATGCGGGTCGCCGGCCGCGGTGACCGCGAACATGCCCACCCAGTCCGGCTCGCCGCCAACCGGCGCCACGAAGTCGGCAAAACAGCCGTTGGGCCTGCCGGGCGGCATGCGGCGTTGCTCGCGCAGGCAGTGGATGCGCCCAACAGGCTCATCGCGGGCCGAATCCGAACACAGGACAATGTCATCGCCGCTGGCGGCGGCCGGAAAAATACCGGCCACGCCCGCAGTCGGGAACTCGATCCGGCCGGCGCGGATCGGCTCGATGAATGTCTCGTGGAGATCGTCCCAAAGGTCCCGGGCCGCCTGGCCTTTTTTGGGATCATCCAGAAGCTGCGGGAATTTGCCGTGCAGGCCCCAGGCGGCGAAATACGGCTGCCAGTCGATATAGGGGTAGAGCTCCGAAAGCCCGGGCGCCGCCTCTTCAATCACGCCGGAGCGGGCGGGTTGCGACGGCGGCTGGGCCCGCCAGTCAATTTCCAAGCGATTGGCGCGGGCTTCCTCAAGGCCGAGCAGATCCTCGCGGCGGCGCGTTCCGGCGGGCTGCTCGCGGCGGCGCTTCAAATCGTTCGCCACTTCGCTTAAGTAGCGGTCGCGCTGCGGGCTGCTGAGATTGCCCAGCACGCCCACAGCGCGCGAGGCATCCTTCACGTACACCACCCCGCCATCGTAGGCGGGATCGATCTTGAGCGCGGTATGCCGCGGCGAGGTGGTGGCGCCGCCGATCAGCAGCGGCTGCGTGAATCCGCGGCGCTGCATTTCGCCGGCCACATGCACCATTTCATTCAGCGACGGGGTAATCAGGCCGGACAGCCCGATATAGTCGGCATTCTCGCTCGCCGCTGTTTCCAGGATCTTCTCGCAGGGGGCCATCACGCCAAGATCAATGACCTCGTAGCCGTTGCATTGGAGCACCACGCCCACGATGTTCTTGCCGATATCGTGGACATCGCCCTTGACGGTGGCGATCACCAGCCGTCCGCGGCTGGAAAGCCCGGAGCCTTCCTCCTCGATAAACGGAACCAGGTGCGCCACCGCCTTCTTCATCACGCGGGCGGACTTGACCACCTGCGGCAGGAACATCTTCCCCGTGGCGAACAGATCGCCCACGGTGCTCATGCCGTCCATCAGCGGCCCTTCGATCACATCCAGCGCGCGGGCGCTGTCCTGGCGCGCCGCCTCGGTGTCCTCCACCACGAAGGCGTCCAGCCCATGCACCAGCGCATGGCTGAGGCGCTCGGCCACGGGCAGGGCGCGCCATTCCTCCTCATCGCGGCGGGAACTCGCCTTGTGCCCCTGGTATTCACGCGCCAGCTCCAGCAAGCGTTCCCCGGCGCCGGGATGGCGGTTGAGGATCACGTCCTCCGCGGTGTCGCGCAATCGCCGGGGAATATCCTGATACACGGCCAATTGACCGGCGTTGACGATTCCGAAGTCCATGCCGGCGGCGATGGCGTGGTAAAGGAACACCGAGTGCATGGCCTCGCGCACCGCGTTATTGCCGCGGAAAGAGAACGACAGATTGCTGACGCCGCCGCTGGCATGCACGCCCGGCAGGCGCTTGCGCGCCTCGCACACGGCCTCGATGAAGGCGCGGGCGTAATCATCGTGCTCCTCCATGCCGGTGGCCACCGCGAAGATATTCAGATCAAGAATGATGTCCTCCGGGGGGAACCCGGCTTCGTCCACCAGCAGCCGGTAGCTGCGCTCCGCCACCTCAAGCCGCTGCTCCACGCTTTCCGCCTGCCCTTGCTCATTGAAGGCCATGACCACCACCGCGGCGCCCAGGCGCCGGATTTCACGGGCCTGATCGAGGAATTCCCGCTCGCCGTTCTTGAGGCTGATGGAATTGGCCACACCCTTGCCCTGCAGGCATTTCAATCCGGCCACCAGCACCTCCCAGCGCGACGAATCCACCATGACCGGCACCCGGCAGATATCCGGCTCGGCCGCCAGGAGGTTCAGATAGCGGCGCATGGCGGCCTCGGACTCCAAAAGGCCCTCGTCCATGTTCACATCCAGCAGATTGGCGCCGGACTCGACCTGCTGGCGCGCCACGGCCACGGCGGCGGCGTAGTCGTCGGCTTCGATCAGCCGCCGGAAGACGGCCGAGCCGGTGACGTTGGTGCGTTCGCCCACATGGACAAAGCCGGTGCTCTCGTCGATATTCAGCGGCTCCAGTCCGCTCAGCCGGGTGCGCTGCGGAATGGGCGGGGGCGTGCGCGGCTTGACGCCTTCGAGCGCGGCGCGCGCCACCCGGATATGCTCCGGCCCGGTGCCGCAGCAACCCCCGGCCAGATTCAGCAGCCCTTCCTGCGCCATGGCTTTGAGCGTTGCCGCCATGGCCTTCGGCGACTCGGTGTACTCGCCGAGCTCGTTCGGCAGGCCGGCGTTGGGATGCACGCTCACGGGCAGCTCAGCGATTCGCGCCAGCTCGCGCACATGGGGATGCAATTCCGCCGCTCCCAGCGCGCAGTTCAGCCCGATGGCGGTGAGCGGCGCATGGCGGATCGAGTTGTAGAAGGCTTCAACCGTTTGTCCGGACAGCGTCCGTCCCGAGGCGTCCGTGATCGTGACCGACACGATGAGAGGGATGCCGCGACCGGCCTCTTCGATCAGCCTCGACACGGCATATACGGCCGCCTTGGCGTTGAGCGTGTCGAAAACCGTTTCCACCAGCAGCAGGTCGGCGCCGCCTTCCAGCTGTGCTCTGCCCGCCGTTTCGTAGGTTGCGGCCAGCGCGTCGAAATCCGTGGCGCGAAAGCCGGGATCCTCCACTTTGGGGGAAATCGAAGCCGTGCGCGTGGTGGGGCCTAAGCTGCCGGCCACGAATCGCGGCTCGCCATCTTCGCGCTCGGCATCATCGGCGGCGGCCCGCGCGATCCGCGCCGCCTCGCGGTTGATCTCCGCCACGCAGTCCTCAAGCCCGTAATCGGCCTGCGAGGGCGCATTGGCGGTGAAGCTGTTGGTGGTCAGGATGTCGGCGCCGGCCTTGAGGTAGGCATCGTGAATGCCGCGCACCACATCAGGCCGCGTCAAGCACAGCAAATCGTGGTTGCCCTTCAGCGGCTGCGGCCAGTCGGCGAAGCGGGCGCCGCGATAGTCCTCCTCCGACAACTCGGCGGTTTGCAGCAGCGTGCCGATCGCGCCGTCGAGAAACAGGATCCGCTCGCGGATCAGCCGGCCGAGCGCATCCGCCCGGGCGGCCGGCGAGCTCATGACGGCGGCGCCGCGGGGCTCATCCCCAGGGCCTCGAAGATCGCCGCGGGCAGCGCCGCGCGGTTCATCGTATAGAGATGAAACCGCTCAACGCCCTGCTCGGCCAGGTCCCTGACCTGGTCCACGGAGAAGCGCCGGGCGATGCGCCCGCCCGCCTCGCTGTCGCCATCCACCTTATCGAAGCGATTCTTCAGCGCTTGCGGCACTTCCACATGCGTCTTGCCCGCAAAAGAGAAGACCTGCCGGACGCTGTACAAAGGCATGATGCCCGGCGCCAGCCGGTCGCCGATTCCCGCGGCCGCGAAGGCGTCCCGCAGCCGGTAGAACCTGCTGTTGTCCAGAAAGAACTGGGTAATGGCCAAGTCGGCCCCGGCGTCGAGTTTGCGCTTCACGAACTCCGCATGCCGGGCCAAGGCCGCCTTGTCGCCTCCCGAATGCTCGGGATGCGCGCCCACGATCACTTCCCGAATGCCAAGCGCCTTCAGGTCGGCGATCATTTCCAGGGTTGATTCGTAGCCATAATCGCGGGCCGCGCCGGGCACGCCGGCGGCGGGAATATCGCCGCGCAGCGCAATCATTCGCGTCACGCCCTCGGCCAGATACGCCCGCACGATTTCCCGCACCTCGTCGCGCGTATGCGTAATGTGCGTGAGATGGGGGGCGCAGTCCATCCCGTAATCGCGGCGGATCCGCCGCACCCAGTTGGCTGTCCCCTCGCGGGTCGAGCCTCCGGCTCCATAAGACACAGTGCAGAACAGCGGGCCGTAGGGAATCAGCGCATCCAGCGTTTTGGCGAGGCGCAGCGCCATCTCCTCCGAGCGCGGCGGAAAATACTCCAGCGAAATTCGGGGGTGAGGTTTCATGGCTTTGGGGGCGTGGACATTTAGGGCAGCGCGCATCATACTCACTCCTTCGCCAATCTGAACGCGCGGCTCCCCTGCACAGCCTTGCACAGGCCCCGGTCGCCGCCAGACAGTTCGCTAGCCGCCCATGTCCACGTCCGCATTATCCACGCCCGCGTACCGACGCTTTCTGATCGGCAGCACGGTCACCACGCACGGCTTGTGGATTTTCCGCCTCGCGCTATCCTGGCAGGCATGGCTGCTGACGGAATCGGAGTTCTTCGTGGCCGCCGTGGCTTTCGCCACCTATTTCCCGGTGGCCTTGCTGGGGCCGGTGTTCGGCGCCTTCGCGGACCGCTGGGACCGGCGCAAGTCCGCCCAGGTTTTCAATCTGCTCAATATCGCCAATACCGCCAGCCTGTTCCTGCTGGCGGGCCTGGGCTGGATGACGCCCGCAGCGCTTTTTACGCTGGCCTTGTGCTTCGGAATCTGCAGCGGCGGCTACACCCCCATGCGCCTGGCGATACTGGCGAACCTGGTTCCTTCGATGCAGCTGGCCAGCGCCGTGGGGCTGGGCGCGGTGAGCTTCAATATCGCCCGGGTGATCGGACCCGTGCTGGGCGGCTACATCATCAAGCTGTTCGGAACGGCGGCCGCATTCGGCGTCAGCTCGGTCACGTTCCTGGGAATGGCCTGGGTGCTGTGGGGATTGAAGCTGCAGCCTGTCGCCCGCAAGCTTGAGCGCGAGATCGGGCTGGCGCGCATGCTGCGCGACGGCATCCGCTATACCTTCCGGCAGCCCGCGATCTTCTTCTACCTTTTCCTGGTGCTGATTGGCGCCACCTTCGGCCGCGCCATCTTCGAGTTGATGGCCCCGTTCGCGGACGAGGTGTTCAATCGCGGCAGCGACGGCATGTCGCAGCTCATTTCCGCCTTCGGCGTGGGCGCGATCGCGGGCGGGTTTTGGGTGGCCCGAGTCAGGAACCTGGAGCTTCTGCGGCGCTCGGCGGCGGTCTGCGCCGCGCTCACGGGCCTGTTCATCATTTCCTTCGGATTGACCGGCGAATTCTGGATTGCGATGCTGCAACTGCCGCTGCTGGGCTTGGTGCTCACAGTGTGCGGCGTAGGCTCGCAAACGCTCACGCAGGCGGTGGTGGACGAAAACTACCGCGGCCGGGTTATGAGCCTTTGGAGCACGGTGGCCTTCGGCGGCGTGGCCCTCGGCAGCACGGCCTTGGGCGGATGGGCCGATTCCATCGGCCTCACCACCGCCACCGTGTACTGGGGCATGGTGGCGGCGGGCCTCGGGCTGATCGTCATCCTGCTGCTCAAGCGCATCCCCGCCCCCCAAATCGCCTCCTCCCCCACAAGCTGAATGCCCTTGCGCAGTATCTCTCGAACGATCGTCCAATGACCCGGTTGAAGATCGAAGCGCGGCGGCGGGGTGCTCATGCGAGGCGTTTCCGCAACTGGTCGCGCAGATAGGCCGCTTCTTCGATGAAGCGCGGAATGGCCTCCACCACCAGGATCGCGGCATCCTCGGCGTAGGCATGGCTCGTTCGCACGCGTGTCTCGCGGAAGCGGCGCCAGTCCGACCAGCCCCCTAGCAGCAGGCCCTGCTCGTTCGCTGTGCGTATCATGTCCTGGAATGCCATCTCGTCGAACTGCTCAGGGCTCGCGGAGACGTATTCGAGATAGCGCTTCAGCGCCTTGTGCGCAAGCTCGTAGGTGAACTCGAAACGCTGAATCAAGCCGTCGCGGATTCTGGATATCGCTGGTGTCTTCGCGGTGCCGCGCCAGCCCTTCTTCAAGACGCCGGAGCGCGCGCTCGAAAAGTTCAGTTACAGGCGCCGCCGTGTCTTCTCCGCGCATGGGCAATACTGTAGGCTAGCAAAGCAACGCTATCAACCAAAGCGCGCCCGGATGAACGCTGCTTAATAGACATCAATGCGCTGTTGCATGTTCAAGGCTGATTCGTCCGGCAAACAAGCGCGCGTCCGGCGAGGAATCTGTAATGCCTAGTGAAGCTTACCGCGACTTTGCGCATTTCTTCCAAGCGCTGAGTGATGAAGGCGAGGCGTACGAGTGGCAGAAAAAGCTGTGCGTTCCCAAATCCTGCGGTAACCGAATGATTCGAATCCCAACAGGATTCGGCAAGACTTTAGGTGTGCTAGCTGTATGGCTTTGGCACCGCGTTCTTAATGGTGACGAACGCTGGCCCCGTCGGCTGATTTGGTGTCTGCCGATGCGAGTGCTTGTTGAGCAGACGGAAAACGCGATCCAATCGGCGCTTCAATGTCTCGGATTGTTATGGGATGGAAAAGCCGCTCACGAAGGCAAGGTCGGCGTTCATCGGCTCATGGGTGGCGCAGATGCCGGCCAGTGGCATCTGTATCCTGAATGCGACACGGTGCTGATTGGCACGCAGGATATGCTGCTCTCCCGTGCTTTGAACCGCGGCTATGCCAGCCCTAGAGCGCGGTGGCCCATGGAGTTCGGGCTGCTGAACCAAGATGCCCTATGGGTGATGGACGAAGTGCAGTTGATGGATGTCGGCCTTGCGACCTCGGGTCAGCTACAGGTATTTCGGAACGAGGATCAAGCGGCCGGAAAGTCGCTTCGGCCCTGCTTCACATGGTGGATGAGCGCCACGTTGCAGCGCACTTGGTTGAAGAAAAGCCCGGACACGAATGATTTGGTTGAAGAGCTAGCTGGGCATACGCACCGCATCGGACCCGAGAGTCGGACGGGGCATCTATGGGATGATGTCAACAAGCCTTTAGAGATTATTCAGCTTCGCGATGCGAAAGCGCTTGCTCAGGCTGTATCTAAACGCCACCAAGACTGTGGCCACGGCAGTGCAGGTCCAACGCTGGTTGTGCTTAACACAGTGCAGCGAGCGGTCGATGTTTGGAAGGCGCTTAAACGAGACAAGGCATTGAAGGGCGCCAGCACGGATATTCGTTTGGTTCACAGTCGGTTCCGCCCCGCCGAACGGCAAGCATGGCGCAAAGAATTTCTCAATCGCGAAGCCTGCGCCATAGGAACGGACCGCATTATTGTCTCCACACAAGTGGTTGAAGCCGGTGTCGATATTTCGGCCTCTCTTCTGGTTACAGAGCTCACACCGTGGCCAAGTCTGGTCCAACGGTTCGGTCGTTGTGCGCGATGGGGAGGTGCTGGCCAAGTCGTCGTTGCGGATTTCAATTACGGTAACGACAAAAAAGCTGCTCCCTACTCAGTGGATGAGCTCGGCGCCTCGCGTGATGCCCTCGGTAAATTGCAGGATGTTGGGCCTTTGCATCTCGAACACTTTGAGGAAGAGCACGAGGATTTGCTGCCACGCCTCTATCCATATGCGCCGGCGCATTTGCTGCTCCGGCACGAACTAGATGAGTTGTTCGATACATCGCCCGATTTATCGGGAGCGGACATCGATATCAGCCGCTTCATTCGTTCCGGCGACGAACGCGATGTGCAGGTGTTCTGGGCTGAGATAGGCGGAGACGGTCCGTTGTCGAGCATGAAACCGATACGGGATGAGCTTTGCGGCGTGCCCTTCATCAAGGCCCGCAGATGGTTGTTCGAGCGAAAGTCCGAGAGCTTGAAGCCAGAGGTTCGCGCATGGACCTGGGATTGGCTGGAGCGTGAATGGCGCGTGGCCAACCAACGCGATATTTACCCCGGACAGACCTTGCTTGTTGAGAGTGGCACAGGAGGATATCGCTACGACTCCGGCTGGGACCCGCGTTCCGGCGAGGCGGTTAAACCCTTGCAGGTGGCACAGGATGCAAATTGGGTTAGTCGTCCTTGCTGGAGGCGTGACGGCGATGGCTGGCATCCCGGTGAACGGCAGGTGCGCAAACTCCCGCCCGAAGATCACGCTGATGCAGCTGAGGAAGACGAATCGCTAAGCGTTACTGACGGCTGGCAAACCATTGCGACTCACGGTCTGTTGGTCGGCATGGAGGCTGAGCGCATTGCGTCCAGGGTCGTGCCATCAAAGGCGTGGTTGCTGCATTTGGCCGGGCGTTGGCACGACCTCGGGAAAGCGCACCCTGCATTTCAGGGTTCCATCCAAGCCGACAATCGTCCCGCACGGGACGACATTGCCAAGGCGCCCGATATCGCTTGGCCGTGCGGCGCAA
This sequence comes from Candidatus Foliamicus numerosus, assembly GCA_028285945.1. Lineage (GTDB taxonomy): Bacteria > Pseudomonadota > Gammaproteobacteria > Steroidobacterales > Foliamicaceae > Foliamicus > Foliamicus numerosus. The sequence continues at coordinate 111,731 of JAPYNE010000014.1, forward strand.
GCAACATGTACCGTATCGACGTTGCTGACCAGCGACGCGGTTTCCGCCATGAACTGGCCAGCACGCTTGGCCTGTTCGGCGTGCTCCAAAGGCATCGACCGCGGCATCAAGCGTTGCTTGGCCCTTGGAGCGAATGGTTTGATGCCATGCCAAGGGCCCATGCAAGTGATGATTGTTCAAGCGAAGAGGATGCTGCCGAGGCTACCGCTGTCGAACGGGAAATTCTGGATCTTGATGCCGCCGAATTCGATCTGCTCGCTTATCTCGTTTGCGCCCACCACGGCAAGGTGCGCATGACTTGGCACGCGAGCCCCGCCGATCAAAAGTCGGAGGACCGGCTGCTGCGCATTCGCGGCGTGCGGGAGGGCGACGTTCTACCGCCGTTGCCGCTGGCTGCCGCCGATGGTGGATTCCACAACCTTCCAGCCACTTCCCTCGATTTAGCGCCTTCACAAGCGGGCTTGAATGCCCGGACCGGCAGGAGCTGGACCGAGCGAGTATTGAATCTTGTCGAACGTTTTGGGCCGTTCACGCTGGCATGGCTGGAAGCCCTGTTGCGTTCCGCCGATCAGCGGGCGTCTTTACGAAGTGGTGCGGATAAACTATTACAGGAACAGGGGAAACACGATGTCGGACATAGCTTGGATAAAAGCCATAGAGCACTGGCGCAGCCTGCCGCTGGAGGAGCGCCGCCGCCGCCACTTGGAGGCGATTCCCCGCCATGTGGCCAATTCCATGGCGATGGAAGGCGAACCAGTGGACGAGGCATGGATACGGGAACGACTCGCCCGCCGCATTCAGCAACGCGCTACATTGAAACCTCCGTTGGAGTCTTGAGCTATGGCGAGCTCGCGCCTCTGCTCGCGGATCGAGTCGTCGATGCCGAACTCACAATTTTCGACCGCAAGTATGCGGACCTGTCGTTTTGCGACTTTGTCCTTGAAATCCACCGCAACATTTGCGCGGACTTGATTCCGAAGATCGCGGGGCGCTGGCGTCTTCGCGATGTTCAAGTCGGCAAGCATATAGCGCCACCGCACTGGCAGGTGCCCATGCTGATGCGCAACTATGCTGCGGATCTCGAAGCACGATTGGCGCAATCGAAAGAAAATCCCCGCGAACGGCTGGTTGATAACCTTGCTTTTGCAGAAGGTCGCCTGCTGCACATCCATCCGTTTGAGGATTTCAATGGTCGTGTCTCTCGCCTCTTTTTGATCGAATTGCTATACCGGCTGGAGCTGCCGGTCATTGATCCTGCGGCCTCATCTCCCGAAGATGCGAAGCGATACTTCGAGGCTTTGCATGCGTATGACCGTAATGATCCGCAGCCTCTGTCCGCTATCTGGCAGGACCGCCTCGCGCAGGTTCTCCACGATGATTCACGTCCATAAGCTCGACGGCTGCGCGCCTGCGCCTTTGGCGCACTACCTCAAGGCACTTGGCATCCTGCGGCTGGTCGCCGAGCAGGCCGACCGCGATGCCCGTGGCTGGTGGGACGGGGATCGCTTCCGGTTGGCGACGAATCTGAGTCGTAGAGAATTGGACGCATTCTTTCTAAACGATTACCGACCGACCCCGCTCGTATCGCCTTGGAACAAGGGCTCAGGCTTTTTCTTTGAGAGAGATGCCGCAGTGTTTCCCTTGGAGCAGTCGAAAAGCCTCCGTTTCTCGAACTTCCGGGCCGGTATCAAAGCGAGCCGTCAGCAAATCGAAGAGTTAAAACGAGCGGATGGAAAAGTTCGGGATATCAAAAATGAAGCTAAACAACGAAAGAAAAATGAGTTGGGCGAAGCCAGAAGTCGTAAAAGGTTCGAGGATGACTACAAAGCCTTAGTTTGCAGCCGGGACAAGGCCAAAGAAGAGGACGAAATTAAACGCGCCGAATCTTTGGTTGGCGAAGCCGGCGAGTATAAAAAACTGCTGGATGAGCGAGACGAGGCCGAACGAAGCGGAGGCGCCCAAATGAAGAATGTTCTGGCCCGGCTCAAAAAATCAAGCAATTACAAGCGGCGGCTCAAAGATTCAGAACGAAAATTTAGCCAGCGTAAGGCGGACTTGATTCCAAGTCTCCGGTTGCATTGGCGGGGCGCGCACAGAGAGTGGATGGATGCTGCGATGGTATTGGGAGATGATGGGATTCCGAAATATCCTGCGTTGCTCGGCACCGGCGGCAACGATGGGCGACTTGATTTTACGCACAACTTTATGAAGCTCCTCGGCGAGCTTTTCGACCTTGGCAGTGATGACGGCAAGCCGCGATCGGTAGCCCCGGCATGGGTATGTGCATCCCTTTGGGGCACACCCGTTCCGGGAAATCTGTCCGGAAGGCCTATCGGTCAGTATCTTCCTGGCATGGCTGGCGGCGCAAACAATGCGAATGGCACGGATGCAGACAGTCTGGTAAATCCCGTGGATTTCATCATGATGCTTGAGGGTGCCATTGCCTTTGCGTCGAGTGCATCCCGTCGATTCGGTTCGTCGCTATCCTCTCGTGCTGCTACACCTTTCGCGGTTAACGCCTGCGGTGCGGCGTATCCCAGCGCTTCGGCGGATGATGAAAGCGCCAGAGGCGAGCAGTGGATGCCGTTATGGTCTCAACCATCAACCTACGGGGAATTGCGCCGATTGCTCGCTGAAGGTCGCGCTCAAGTCGGTGCTAAAGCCGCGCAGGAACCACTTCATCTCGCTCGGGCCGTGAGGCGGCTCGGTATAGCGCGAGGTATCAGTGCGTTCCAAAGATACGGTTACATTGAGCGTAACGGACAGTCAAATCTGGCAGTGCCATTGGGGCGATTCCATGTGGCAGATCGGGCCTCGGTGGAGTTGGCTTGCATTGAAGATATTGATCCGTGGCTGTCCCGCCTTCGCCGGAAAGCCCGCGACGGCAGTGCGTCGGTTCGTTTAGCTGCCGTGGAGAAGCGCTTGGTTGATGCGCTCTTTGCCGTTACTGAGCGTCCTCGGAGCACTGAGTCTTGGCAAGGTGTTCTTACTCGGTTAATGGAAGTTGAGAATACCGTCGCACGGGGTGCCGGAGTTGCCGTCCAACCCATACCTCTTCTGCGTCCCGACTGGGTGGCTGCCAGCTATGATGGGTCGGCAGAGTTCCGGCTGGGACTTGCCTTTGCGCTGCAGGCGCGGGGATTTCGTCGGGATTCCGGTGCTCCGGTCGATCCGGTCAGGCGTCATTGGCTGCCGCTCGACCGTGAGCGTCCTTGGCGCTTCGCCGCAACAGGAACAGGCGGCGGAACCTCCCTCGCTGCGCAACCCGATGTAGTCATGCATGGCCGTCACGGTCTTGATGATGCGTGTGCGGTAGTCGCACGGCGGTTGGTTGAGGCTTCGCAGAGCGAAGGTCGCCATCTGCCGCTTATGGCGGCGCCGCGGGCATCCGCCAGCATCGCGGACCTTGCGGCGCTGTTGGAAGGCAGCATTGATCTTGACCGAACATTGAAGTTGGCGTGTGCGCTTATGGCTTTGGATCGCAAAGCATGGGCCGAGCAATACATGCCATTAGAGTTGCCCCGCAACGAGCGCTGGCCGGACGACGCATGGCTAGCGATTCGCTTATGCGCGCTTCCTTGGCCCATCAGAACCCGCTCCGGGTTCGAGCTCAACATTGGGACCGATCCGGCCATAATTCGCCGCCTCGCTGCTGGTGATGCCGCCTCGGCGCTCGTTCTCGCTTTTCGCCGTTTGGGGGCCGCCGGAGTACGCTGCACGTTGCGTGCGGGCGCTGCGTCTCCTGACACTGCCCGGCTATGGGCTGCGGCGCTAGCTTTTCCAATTACGCAAGGAACCGCCAAAAGGTTTCTGCTCCGCCTCGACCCAAGTAGGGAGTAACCATGAATGTTGATCTGACACCCCTCGAAAACGCCAATCGCCTGCTGTTCAAGATTCCCTTGAAGCCTGTTCAGGGCAGCCGGTTTCAACCGACCGGCTTCCCCTCTCTTGGTGCTGCCACATTTCAGACCAAAAATGGCGCGGGCCTTTTGGTGGAATCGGCTCAGAGCATGGCCAATCGTCTTGAGCTGACTATCTGGGATGACGCCGCCAATGATGTGAAGAACGAGCTCCAAGGTCTTTCGCATGTTCGCGTAACTCGCGGCGACAGGTTCCTCACCGACACGATTCTGGAATCCCACCGGCTGAATAGTCCCTACCTGCTGGAAGGTCAAGATAGGACCTTTTTCGATGCGATCAAGGAAGAACTCGGCGTGATGCAAACCGGCCCCATTGATCGGCATAAGCTTGCCAAAGTGCTCGTTAAATATGATATCAACTCGTTGCTGCATGGTGTGTTTCTAGCCAAGAGAGAGCTGGCGGGCGGGCGTCTCAGGGTTGCACGTGCCCTGTCGGCCTTCATTGAGGCGGACGATGTGCAGGTGGCTGCCTCCGGCGGCGTGAAGAACGATCATGTCAATCCGTCGGGCGACACCGCAGATGGATTTGGCAACGTGCCGTTCGCAAGAGATGAATATACGGCTGGATCAATCACCCTATACGTCAATCTGGATCTGGCGCAGGTTCGAGGCTACGGATTGGAGGGTGCGATAGAGCGTCTTCTAGTCCTCCTGTCTTTGTATAAGCTGCGTGCGCTAACCGATGAAGGCATGCGTCTGCGAACCGCTTGCGATCTACATGCGGAGCAAGCGGCCATTTGCGCCACGATGCCCCAAGGATGGCCCTTACCCGCGCTCAAAGACCTGAGGGAAGATCTTAAGGTCGCCATTACCCATTGCAAGGAACGAATGGTTGTTACAAGAGTGACGTTTGAAGACGAGATCAAGAAGGGTAAGACCAAGGCTGGCGCAAGGGCGGACGATACAGCCGATACAGAGAACGAAGGCGCGTAGTCTTCATGCCGTTGTCGCTCGCTTTCCGGTTTCTTGCCGGACGTTACCACGCTACCCCATTCGGTCACCATGTCAACGAAGGGCTGATCGAATGGCCGCCTTCTCCATGGCGACTCCTGCGCGCACTGATCTCTGTCGGCTACACATCCGGCGCCTGGAATGAAGCCGGCCCACCGCCAGCGGCTCGCAGGCTGTTTGAAAATCTGTCCTCCGAATTACCCCACTACAGGCTTCCTCCCGCGGCTAGCGCGCATAGCCGCCACTACATGCCCGTCGGTAGTTTGGAGGGCAAGGCGAAGGTCGAGAAGACAACGCTGGTATTCGACACTTGGGCAAAAATTGAAGACCAGGAGTTGGTCGCAATCTGGCGCACTGTGCTTTTGGGAGATGACGAACTATCCATGTTGCGCCTGCTGGTCGAGCGACTGAACTACTTGGGGCGTTCGGAAAGCTGGGCCGAAGGCCGAGTAATGGGAGATGGCGAGCCGCTGCCAGAGATTAACTGCTTGCCCGAGCAGGCGGGGCAACGCCCCGGTCATGGTTGTGAGCAGATTGCTCTTCTTGCCCCCGAAAGTGCGCCTGATTTCGAGAAGTGGCGTACGGCGCGCCTCGAAGAGGCCCTCATTGATTTGCCACTGCCTGTGGGAAGGAAGCCCCCCAAAGCGCTGCTTTCCAAACGGGCCAAAGCCGAACAACCCTATCCTGCCGACCTGCTGGACTGCTTGCATAAGGATACGACTTGGCTGCGCTCGCATGGCTGGAACCAGCCGCCCGGCAGCCGACGCGTCCTCTATTGGCGGCCAAGTGGCATACTTGCGACTCAAAGGCTGCGGCCACGATCCCAAGTTGCCGCCATGCGCGCTCGGGCTATTCTTCTCTCGATCACCAATGCAAATCGTAATGACCATGCCTTGCCGCCCGTGACGCGAACGCTGGCCCAAGCAGAAATCTTGCATCGGGCGCTTATTGGAATAGCCGGCAAGCGGTTTGGAGGGGCCACCATGGAACTGACCGGCTGCGACGATTCAGGGAATCCTCTGGACGGAGCTCATACGCATGCCCACATCGTGCCTTTGGATATGGATCAGGACGGCCACTTGGACCATGTGCTGATCTGGGCGCCAATGGGCCTTGGCAGGCGTTCCCAGAGCACGATCCGGGCAGCCAGAAAAACCTACCAGGAAGGGGGAGTGGAACCTTTGCGGCTGTCTGTCGCCGCAATGGGCGAGGTGAGCAACTTCGCTGACCTCCCCGGAAAATACGGGGCCAGCATCAGGCGAATCTGCGGTCCGGCTTCGTGTTGGCAATCTGCCACCCCTTTCGTTCCTGTCAGATACCTGAAAAAACGCGGGAAGAACACACTGCGGGGGCAGATTCTGGCCGAGTTGGGTTCCCGGGGCTTGCCTGAGCCAGTAGCAGTGCATCAATTTGCCCCCAACAGGGGCACGGCTACGCAGCACGGGGCGGGCCCTTGGGGCCAAGAAAGCGACTTTAGACAGTTTCGGCATTTTGTGTTGTCACGCCGCCCGAATCGTCCGCAACCTCCGGTTCCTCTAGGTTTTTCGATAGGACTAGAGTTCAGCAGGCCCGTTGAAGGCCCGTTGGCGATCGGGTACGGATCGCACTACGGTTTGGGCTTGTTTCAGTGTGTTGAATAGCGACCGAGGCTACGGCAGCACACTCCTGTGGCAGTGCTTCTGATTGCCTCTTCCCCGTCAGTCGTGGCACGGAGAGGCGCTCGGTCAGGCGGCGAGGGTTTCGATCACGTCGCCTTTGCGCTGCAGCACGGTCACGCCCCGCTCAAAGGCCGCCTGCTTGAGTTCGTCATGGATGTGGAAAGCGGCCAGCGCGAATCGCTGCCGCCGGCCGGCATGCTCCGGAAACAAATTGCGGAAATTAGCCGCCTTCTTGTCCAGCAATCGCTCCAAGTCCCTCTCGTTCGCCTTGCACTTGACCTCCACCACGAACACTTCCCGGCCATTGACGAAAATCAGGTCGAACTAGTCTTCCAAGCCGGCGTGGCTGCGCGTGACGTTCCTGTCGATGAGGTCGAAGCGCGCCCCGGCCAGCACCGGCTCGGCCTTGAGGCTGTTGTAGTAGAACTCCTCGGCCGCCGCGCCTTGATTATTGCCCACCCCGCCGTACATTTCGGCCAGCCGGTCCAGCTTGGCGGCGGTCTCGGCCAGCTGGGCATCGGTGCGCGCCAGCTGGGCATCGGTGCGCGCCAGCTGGGCATCGGTGCGCGCCAGCTGGGCATCGGTGCGCGCCAGCTGGGCATCGGTCGAGTGGACAAGTACGGATATTACCTCCTTTCTGTCCGCGTAGGTCGGCAGCAAACCGTTAGGAAACTGATCCGAGCCATCGGCGGGCGGGCGGAATGGGCAGAGGCGTGTGAGCACCGAGCTATCGGCGTGTGAGCGCCGGGCCATCGGCGTGTGAGCACCGAGCTATCGGTGCTCACTCATGGCGGAGGGCCTCGATGGGGTCGAGGGCGGCGGCCCGGCGGGCGGGCCAGAGGCCGAACACCACTCCGATCGCGAGGCTGCATCCCAAGCCGAGAAGCACCGCTTCCGCCGCCACCACGGTCTGCCAGCTAAGGAACTGCGCCAGTAGTTCCGATGCGCCCCAGCCGACGCCCACGCCCAGCAGCCCGCCAAGCAGGCACAGCAGCGAGGATTCCACCAGGATCTGCCACATGATGGCGCCGCAGGTGGCGCCGATGGCCCGGCGCACGCCGATTTCCCGCGTGCGTTCAGCCACCGTCACCAGCATGATGTTCATAATGCCGATGCCGCCCACCACCAGGCTCACGCCGGCAATTGCGGGCAGCAGCAGCGCGAAGATGCGCGCCGTCTCCTGGCGAACCTCCAGGAACTGCCTGCGGTCGAGGATTCCGAAGTCGTTGTCCTCGCCCGGGCGGATGCGGTGTTCGCGGCGCAGGATTCGTTCTATATCCACCAGCGCCTGCCCCACCGCCGAGCCTTCCTTTATCTGAACGTCCATACTGGCCAGCCGATCGCTGCCGGTCACGCGGTACTGCGCAGTGGACAGCGGGACCAGCACATCGTCGTTGGGATTTTGCATGCCCGCCGAGCCTGTTTCCTCCATCACGCCGATCACCTTGAACGGCGTGCCGGCCAACTGCACGTTTCTGTGCAGCAATTCCCCGGCGCTTGTTTCCAGGCGCTCCGGCACCTCGCTGCCAAGAACCGCCACGCGCAGCCGCGCTTGCTCTTCGGCGGCAACAAACAGGCGCCCCATAGCCAGCTCATAGCGGTGCAAAGCGGCGTATTCCGGGGTGCTGCCCACCATCTCCACCCGCGCGTTGCGATTGCCGAACTCCAGTTGCAGGCGTTGCGTGATCTTGGGCGCCACCACGCCGAGGTGGCGGCCGTCGCGGCGCAGGGCCAAGGCGTCGTCGGAGCTGAGGCTGCTGTTGTCCAGCGACACGCCCCAGAACCGGCGCTGCGAGTTGGTGACGGCCAGAATGTCCGCCCCCAGCGCCTCCATCTGCTCCTCCACCGCCCGCTGGGCGCCTGTGCCCAAGGAAACCATGGTCACCACCGCCGCCACGCCGATAATCATGCCCAGCATGGTCAGCAGGGCGCGGAACAGGCTGGCGCCGATGGACTCCGCTGCCTGCCGCAGCACGTCAACAACAAACATCGCGCCCTTTATCCAATCACGCTTGCAGGCCGCAAGAATAGCCCATTGCGGCAGCCCTCCGGGAGCCGGAATACCTGGTCAACAAACTCGACGAGGACATGCCGAGCGAGTCGTCGTTCGAGGTTTATATGAAGGAGAACGAGCCCGCCGCTCCATAGGAGCGAGGGCTTCCGGCCCTAGCGAACACCCCGCGTCGCCGCCTTAGCTCCCGCCTGCCCCGGAAACGCCTCCCGCGTCGGCAGTTGCCCCGAGGAGCGCTTCGAGCTGCTCTTCGAGCGTGCGACCGTGCAGGTTGCGCGCCACGGTTCTGCCTTCCGCGTTCACAAGAAAGCTAGCGGGAATGGCGTTAACGCGCAGCAGCGCCGCAAAGGGGCTGTCGAAAGCCATCTCGTCGGACACGTTCAGCCAAGGGATGTCGTACTCATCCTCGGACGCCTCCCTCCAATCTTTGTACGCAAAAAATAATGGCGCGCCATGCAACATCAACTCAACGGGCAGAGGCTCCGAAAGCGGGAAACTCAAAATCGCCGCGCCGTTCTCGATGATCGCGGAGTCAAGCACCGCGAATCCCGATTCGGCCCGCGGGTCGGCATAGCCGATTTCAATCGCCTCTCCGTCGAAGCGCTCAAGGGCGGCCGCCGTCACCGTCACGCTATCGCTTGCCGCCGCCGAATTCAGCACGGCGCACACGGCCAAAACCATCGCTCTATTCATAATGCGCTGTCCTCCGGGCCGGTCGCACCGCAACACCTATGCGTTATTTACCTGTGATTGTGCCCAAAGCGCGGGGCGCCGCAAGATCGCCCGGATGAGTTTGCTTCAGGCAAGCCGTAAAAATTGATGATTTATAAGATATAATGCATGCCTGCGCTCGTTCAGGAGGCAGCATGCGTCCTGTTCTTGTGCACAGCCCGCAAATGCTCATAGGGGAAAATTGCAAATGCGCCATATCATCGACCGATCAAAAACATTCCTGGCGGTTACCGCCATTTTGTGCGTCGCGCCTTTGGCAGCGCAGGCCCAGCAGGATGAGGGGGGCCTTGAGGAAATCATCGTGACCGCCCGGAAGGTGGAGGAGAACCTCCGCGATGTTCCGATCGCGGTAACGGCCTTCACCGAGCAGTCGATGGAGGAGCAGGGCATCTCGTCGCTGCAGGACATCGCCGACAGCACGCCGGGCTTCGATTTCGCCAGCGCCTTCGGGCGGGACGACTTCCGCCCCGTTATCCGCGGCCAGTCCAATATCCTCGGGCGGGCCAACGCCGGCATGTTCGTGGATGGCCTCATCATCGAGGAAGGCAATGCCTCGATTCCGCTGGCGGCCTTGCAAAGGGTGGAAGTGGTGAAAGGCCCCCAAAGCGCCCTGTACGGTCGCAATACCTTATCCGGCGCCATCAACTACGTGCTTAAAACAGCGGGCACGGAAAACGTCACCGAGGCCTCGCTCGACCTTGGCGGGCGCGGCATGGCCCGGGCCGAGTTTCATTTCAGCGGCCCGCTCAGCGACACGGTCGGCGCGGCGGTCACCGTGGCCCACTATGAGCGCGACGGGGAATACGACAACAACTATCCCGGAAACGCGCTGGGAACGCCCGCTTATTCAGACGAGGCCGGCGCCCAGGAAACCACGAGCCTGACCGGCGTGCTCACCATAGCGGCGGGCGACCGCGTCAACATCCGGGCACACGCCATATATGAGACGACCGACGACGGCCAGTATGCGATGGCGGTGATTCCCTCCAGCGAGAACAACTGCTTTATAGCCAACGCCCGCAAGGCCGCCGCTAGGGGGCATGGGCCGTTCACACAGCCCTCGCCTCCAGCGGGCACGCCCGAAGCGAGTGCGGTAAGGAGCGGCTCCGTCGCCTACAACGGCAGCGGTTATTACTGCGGCGAAGTGAATGTGTCGCAGGTCCTTGAGGCGCAAGGCGGCGGCACGCAGCTCGAAACGCAGTTCTACCCCGATGCGGGAACCGAACGCGACAGCCTGCGGCTTGGCTTCCGCATTGATGCCGAACTCACCAACGTCATCACCTTCACCTCCTTGACGGGATACAACGATGTGTCCACCGACTCGGCGCTGGATCAAACTTTCGGGCGCTCGGATGTGCGGCCGAGGCCATTTCCGCTTCCGCCAATCCCTTCCAGGGTTGGTTTCGTGGTGCTGGACGAGGAGGAATTCGACGATTTCTCCCAAGAGTTCAGATTGCGATTCGACCGCAGCGAAAATCTCAACTACACCGTTGGCGCCTACCTCTACGAGTCCGATGAGAGCGCCATAGATATTTCGTCCAGCGCCCAGCCGACCGGGGCATCTTACATGGGGGCGCCTTTAGCGGATGACGGGGCTAGTTCCATATCCAGCCGCTCGGTGTTCGGGACCATCGAGTTCCGCGCCACGAACCAACTCGTTCTGGGGGCCGAAGCGCGCTGGAACGAGGACGAGTTCGATACTCGCCCTGCAGGCGAGGACGACAGCGTGAACGGCAGTTTCGATTCGTTCCTGCCCAAACTGACCGCCCGCTACGAGGTCAGCGACGATGCCATGGTGTATTTCACAGCTGCCCGCGGCAATAAGCCCGGCGGCCTGAATGCCGCCGAGGGTACGCCGGAGGCGGACCGCTTCGTGGATGAGGAGCAGGCCACGAATTACGAGCTGGGCTTGAAAGCGCTGTGGCTGGATAACCGCTTGGAGACCAATGTGGCCGCATTCCTCATCGACTGGGAGGATATGCAACTCACATCCACCCGGGCGGCCACGGTTAATGGCGATAACAGAACGTTCTCCATCCTTCAGAACGTAGGTGAAGCATCCATCCAAGGGTATGAACTGGATGTCACTTGGCGCGCCACCGATTTCTGGACCGCACGGCTGGGCTACGCATGGGTCGATAGCGAAATTGATCGTTTTGTGCAATCGGTCGATGCGGGTGCCGCCACGCCCGGCGCAGTGCGCGAGGCCGCGCTGATCAATGGCGGCTACTCCGCCAGCGGCGATGTAGTGATCTCAGGCGTGGCATTGCCTCAAACCTCCAGAGAGCAGATGGTTTTGAGCAACGTATTCGAGGGGCGCCTGAACATGATGGGCTGGAACTGGTTCCTGCGCGCCGACTACCACTTCAACTCCGAGCGTTTCGCCCAGGTGTACAACCTCGCATCCACTGGCGACCGCGAGATCGTTAACGTTCGCGGCGGAATCCGCTGCGACAACATCGACCTCGAACTGTGGATCGATAACGCGCTCGACGACGACACCAGCCCGGCCCTGATCCGCTATGTGGATAGCGCCGTGGGCGGTCCGTTCATATTCGGATTCGACCGGGCCATCGGCATTACCCTGCCCGAGAAGCGCCGCGTCGGAGCCACCTTCCGCTACCGCCTGTAATAAAGCAACCTCCGCGCTTCACCCCGCAGAAAAGCGCGGCACGCATAAATCACCCGAACGGGCGCGATCAAAGGATCGCGCCCGTTCCAGCCAAACACTCCACCGAAAGTGGGCTGCTTACTTTTAAGGGGCGGCTGCATCTTTTTTGATCGCAACGTTCGAGCGAAGCCCCCCACCCAAGCGAAGTAATAAACCGACTTATAAATAGATTTATAAGCCGATTGCAAACGGAGTTACAATCGCACGAGGCGAAGCCCTTGGCGAATCCGTCGTGTAATGCAAGGAATGGGAGGATCTGCTGGATTCCGACCAGTACGGCGGCGAAGCCCTTGGCGAATCCGTCGTGGCGATTTCCCCCTGCGGCAGTTTTTTTGATTGCGCCGTTCGGGCGAAACACGCCACCGAAAGTGGCGTTATAATGCAACGAGGCGAAGCCCTTGGCGGGAATTGAACCTGCGGCTCCGAGGTGACAATCCAGGGTACCGGCAACCAGCCCAGGGGCAACGCTCCCTCACCTGCCGCCCGTCCAATAGCCCCAGCGTCGGGCAATTCCTAACCGAATTAATTTGGCTAACGCAGTATTTCGCAGGGCCTCCATTTTCTGGTCCAGTGTTCATCGGCTTGCACATGGCCAGCACGAACGCTCTTGCAAACATTGTTCGGAAATTCCAACGCTGAGAACCCCTTTGCCAGCCGCAGCATGACACCCTCACGTGCGCCGCCAAGGGCGGACGGTTCACCATGAGCGTGTTCCACGAATCCGCGCAGTTCATCAACCGACTCGAATCGGCCTTTGAAGAGAAGCGGAACAACTGGAATCTCCTTTTGCTGCGCGTACAACTCGACCTTGTCGAAAGGTGCGAATGTGCCGTCTCCGTAACGGAGCGCGAAAGCGTAGAACGTCTCGCTCTCCGGCACAGCCTGATAGACGATGCTATGCACACCGTAAATGTCCTCGCCATAGAGATAGATATCAGGTTCCCGCACTTTCCAAGCATGGTGCTTCTTGACCATGGCCATCCACTTGCCGGCACTCGGGACGGATGTGCTGCGTGCGTACACTTCGCCGGAATGAAGGAGCGTATTTCCGCCATCGAGCTTTTCAGTAATCACCATGGGTTCGCCAACAAACCGGCACGGGTTTGAGTGCAATGCATCCCCACGACCGACGGACGGGGAATAGGGCCAATAAGGCGTACTGGGATATTTGGGAATCAACAGTGGTTTCCATGAGGCACATTTGCATCGGGACAGCATGCCGTCATCAGCAGAATTCCTTGGCGCGCAAACGCTATGCCCGTCAATTCCGCCTCCGGGCATATTGCGGGCAGAGTTGCTCGACTTTTACACCCAGCCCATCCATCAAAGACTTTTGCTCGTTCCAGTCACTGTCGGTCGCATTCAAAATAACTGCCTTCGCGACCACTGCGACCGCTAGAAATTTCCGATCTGATGGATCAAGACTATTCGGCGGCAACTCCTCAAATCCCCTTTGCTCGTCGCCGTAAGGCGTTACCGACACCGTCATCACATTGGCATCCTGGTGCAGAGAAACCAGTATGTGTTTGAGAAACTTGTCCCCTGGGCCTGGCTGGCCGGAGGTGCTCAGGTTGCGTTGGTATTCCTCCAGAATGAGGTGTTTGGAATCAATGGCAATAGTGTTTTTCTCAACTACGGATTCCAGTTTCTCTATGCAGCTCAGTTGACATGCGAGGTCGGCATGCGTCGTCTCGCCTCCATTCGCCACTATCGCAACGTTGGTATCCACGACATATGGAGTCATGCGGGCCGTTCCAACTTCCGTCTTATCGCAGCCTTTGCGATTTCGGCAATCTCGCCCATCTCATCGCCAAAGAAATGTGGCGGCCAGTTTTCGATTTGGCCCCATTCATTTAAGGCTAGGTCATCAGCCTGAGCCACGCCCTCCATCGCCGAGACGAAATACAGCCTCACATCCTCCGAAGGTATTTCCGCTTCGGCGACCCTGCGCTGCAATCGCCGCATCAGATGCTCGCTATGACTTTCCACGATAATCTGCACGTTTCGGGTCGCAGCAACCCTTAACATGACATCGGCTAATCCGCTCTGCACGGACGGATGCAAGTGAATTTCGGGCTGCTCCATTAGCACTGTCGAGCCTTCTGGAACGTAATAAAGCAAGACCAAGGCCGGTAAAACCTGAGATACCCCAAAACCGACATCGGTCAACGCGGTTGACACGCTCGACGACGATGTTTTCACCATCGCCTGGTACAAGTTCTTCCCCTCGCCAATCTCTTCAAGATGAAACTCTTGAATCAATCCCAGCTTCTTCAGCCAGTACGCAATCATTGCCTGGAATGGCTTTTTATGCCTCCTGTATCCGAGGCTCCTTTTTTCTCCTTGCTCCGTCGCAGCAAGAATTGCTTGGACGGTGCGTTCGCCTCTTTGACCAACATAGTCAGGGCTGGATCCTGCCCAGTGATACTCCCGCTGAGGATGCTCGCGCAAAGGCCCGAGATAGTAGATCGAGTCCATTAGTTTCTCGTATTCCAGCTCAAAGTCATTCAAAAAGTCGGCATTCTGGTAGGAGCTCTTTACTTGATTGGGAAATAGGTGGGTCTTGAATGGACGAGTAAGCTGCCAAGGACGGCCCTGAATACGTTTGAAAGCGAATTCCTCGCAGTTTGTTGTCAATTTGAATTCCTTCGACTTAGGCTGCGGCTGCTCCAAGCTGAAGTCGGCCCCTCCGAACCTGTAAGACAGCTCATAGGGCCATAGGCCTGCATCTCTCAATCCAACTTCACAACGGATTTGAAGACAACGGCCTTTGAGCGGAGAGTTCGCCGAAGCACCCGACGAATCATTGATCTTCAGTGGTTTGGGCAGGGTCCAGTCGAGATTCCAGCTAATTCGCTGACTCTTGTCGTGCCCGTGAACGATATCCGCGAACCTCCCCAGATTCACCATGCCCCCGGGGCCGCCCAAATCGAGCACCAGACCTCGATCCGTAGCATCCTTAGTTTGCTTGAGAAGTAAAAGCAGCTGAATAAGACTGCTCTTGCCTGCGCTGTTCGTTCCGAAGAGCCCGGTGATCTTCCCAAACGTCAGGTCAGCTTCCCTCCACGCCTTAAAATTGCGGAGTCTGAAGCGTGTCAGCATATGCATATCCCCCGGCGAAAGCCGCGAAACTTTGGAATAATACATCTATATATCGTCCCACAGCATCGAATCCCGCTTCAATTCGTTATCAATGCCGGAATAAAATGCGCGGCGGCACCGCCATGAAGAAAGCGCTCGGCAACCTCCTAGACCAGGCTCTGCGCCAAGTGGCGGGGGAGCATGCCAGGGGCCTTCGCCATGCCGGGCTGGAGCAGGCGCGGGATGCCCGCAACGGCCACTACGCATCCAACGCGGCGATGCAACTCGCGGGCAAGCTCAAACGAAGGCCGGCGGATATCGCCGGGGACATCGTCGCCGCATTGCCCGCCAAGCAGATCATTGAGCGAGCGGAAATCGCCGGCCCCGGCTTTATCAATATCTGGCTGGACCCGGGCGCGTTGCAGTCCGAACTGAACCGGATAGGCCGGGAAGGCGATGCCTACGGATGCAGCGACTTCGGTGGCGGGCGGCGGATTCTGGTGGAGTTCGTATCGGCCAATCCCACCGGCCCGCTGCATGTGGGGCACGGCCGCCACGCGGCCTTAGGCGATTGCTTGGCCCGGCTGCTTGAGGCCACCGGACACGAGGTATGGCGGGAATACTACGTCAACGACGCGGGCCGGCAACTGTCCGTGCTGGGCCTGTCGGTTTGGCTGCGCATGGTGGAGCAAGCCACGGGCGCGGACGCCTTTCCCGAAGGCGCCTACCGCGGCGAATACATCGGCAATCTGGCGGAGCGGATGGCCGATGAGCTTCCCGGGGCCGCCGAAGCGGCGCGCAAGGGCATGGCTTGGCCCGAGAAGCAGGCAGGCGGCAACGGAGAGGCGGACCGGCACATTGACGCCCTGATCGAAGCCGCCCGCGAATGCCTGGGAGACGAGCTGTTCTCGGCAATCGCCCGCGCCGCGGGCGACTGGGTGCTGGAGGACATCCGCGACGACCTTCAGCAATTCGGAGTGCGCTTCGACAACTGGCAATCCGAACGGGAACTGGCGGACGGCGGCAAAATCGACGAATGCCTCAAGCGTCTTGAAGGCGTCACCTACCGGCGCGACGGCGCGCTGTGGTTTCCGGCCGAGCGCTATGGCGACGAAAAGGACCGCGTGGTGGTGCGGGCGGATGGCCGCAGCACCTATTTCGCCTCCGACATCGCCTATCATTACGCCAAGCGCAAGCGCGGCGCGGACCTGTTGCTCGACGTGCTGGGCGCCGACCACCACGGCTACGTGAACAGGGTTCGCGCAGGTCTGGAAGCGCTGGGCGAGCCGCCCTCCTGCCTTGAGGTGAGGCTGGTGCAGTTCGTTGCGCTGCTCCGCGGCGGCGAGCGCGTGGCCATGTCCACGCGCGGCGGCGAGTTCGAGACCTTGCGGAGCCTGCGCGAAGAGGTAGGCGCGGACGCGGCGCGTTTCTTTTATGTATCCCGGGCAGGAGAACAGCATCTTGATTTCGACCTCGATCTCGCCAAGCGCCGGTCCAGCGACAACCCCGTGTACTACGTGCAGTACGCCCATGCCCGAATCGCAAGCCTGTTGGGGAAGCTGGCGGACCGCGGCCTTTCGTTCTCCATGGATGAGTCCGCCGCGCATGCCGGCCTGCTCACTCACCGCCGGGAAATCGACCTGATGCTGGCTTTGGCCCGGCTGCCGGAAACTATCGAGCAGGCGGCGGTTCAGAGAGCGCCGCAGGTTGTGGCGCACTATCTGATAAGTCTAGCCCAGGCGTTTCACGGCTGGTACAACCATTGCAAGGTGCTGGACGCGGAACCGGAACTGCGCTCCGCGCGGCTTGGGCTGGCGCACGCCGGCGGGCAGGTTCTGCGAAACGGACTGGGTTTGCTGGGCGTTTCCGCTCCGAGGAGCATGTAAGCATGGCAAGGAGAAGCAAGCGCGGTTCGCGGGGCTGGGGCTACGGTCAATTTGTCGCCGGCCTGGGGCTGGGGTTGGTGTTGGCGTTATGGGTGTATCCCATGCTTGCGCGGTGGTGGACCGAACCGCTGCCGGATATCCTGGCCACTAATCCTTCCAGCAGCCCGAGATTCGATTTTTACGACATTCTGGAGCGCGGCGAGGAGGTTGTGGAAGACACCCGCGCCGCTTCGGCGCAGGGGGCGGCGCAGCCGGTTGCCGAGGCCGACACGCCGCAGCCCAGACAGACCGAGGCGGAACCGCTGGCGAAAGCGGCCACGGCCACGCCGCAGCCCGCCGATGGCGCGGCGCAGCCGTCGAGCGGCGCCTCAAGCGTGCGCGAACCGCAATCCCGGGCGGCACCCGCACCGGTGGCGGCGCCCGGCATGTACGTGCTGCAACTGGGCGCGTTCACGCGCCAGCGGGAGGCGGAGTCGCTCAAGGCGCGGCTGGCGCTGGTTGGCATGAACGCGCGGATCCAGCCGGTGCGGGTGGATCGGCAAACCTACTATCGCGTGCGCGTGGGGCCCACCAGCGATCTGGAGCAACTCAACGCGGACCGGGCCCGCCTGCAGGAGCATCGCTTCGATTCCATCCTCCTCAAACTGGTTCAATGAACTCGCCGCCCCGATAACATCAGGCCGAAAACGGGTTGACAGGCTGCGCAAGCTCCAAAACAAGGCAATAATGACCGACGGCATCAGCGCGTACAGCGAGGCCATCCAGCGCAGTTTCCCCTCAAGGGCGCTCGCGGACACGCCCACCCCGGTGGACCGGCACGCGGCGCTGGCCGAGGAGTTCGGCGCCCGTTCCGTATGCATCAAGCGCGACGATGTAAGCGGTGTTGAGCATGGCGGGAACAAGGTGCGCAAGCTGGAGTTCCTTCTGGCCGACGCCCTTGAACGCGGCTGCCGCGGTGTTGTGACCTATGGCGCGGCGGGTTCCAACCATGTTCTTTCCACTTCGCTGTTCGCCCGCAAGCTCGGACTCGAATGCGTGGGAATTGTTCGCCCCCAACCGCCTACGCCCTATGTGGAGGAAACGCTTCGCCATCATCTGCTGCTGGGAACGCGCCTTGAGCCGGCCGGCTCTGCGCAAGAAACCGAAACAATACGCTCCCGATTGCCGGGCGGGAGCAGCGCCTGGTATGAAATCCCGCTGGGCGGCTCCTCCCCCCTCGGCAGCCTCGGCTACGTGTGCGCCGCGCTGGAGCTTGCCGAGCAGGTGGCGGCCGGCCATTGCCCGGCGCCGGACCTGATCTATCTGCCCTGCGGCTCGTCGGGCAGCGCCGTGGGGCTGGACTTTGGCGCAACGCTTGCGGGCTTGCCCAGCCGCATCGTGGCCGCTTGGGTGGTGACCAGCCAGATGACTTCAAAAAAGAAAGCCGTTGCGCTGGCCGGCAAGCTGCGCTCGCTGCTGCACGGCATCTGTCCTCCGCCCGGCGGCAGGGCGCTGGGACGGGTGGAATTCCGCGAGGAGTTTCTGGGCGACGGCTATGCGCTTCCTTCCGGCGCTGCGCTGGAAGCCATCGAGTGGATGAAGAGCAAGGCGGGCGCGAAGCTGGAATACACCTATTCGGGCAAAGCGGCCGCCGCCTTGCTGCATGACGGGCGCGCCGGCCGGTTCAGGGGCCTCAATGTCATGTTCTGGAACACCTATAACTCGCGGCCGGCGCCTTCCGGTTTGCCGCCCTTGCGGCGCGGGAATCTCTCCGGGACATTTCAAGAAAGCCTTCCGGCGGGTCCGTGACCGAATCCCTGCCGCCGGAGTTTTTGCCTCTGCTGATTCTGGCCGGCTGCGCCTCCGGGTTCCTCAATGTAATGGCCGGGGGCGGGTCGATGCTGAGCCTGCCGATCCTGCTGCTGGCCGGCTTGCCGGCACCTGTGGCGAACGGGACGCTGCGCGTGGCGATCATCGTCCAAAACCTGGTGGCCATTGGAACGTTCCGCAAACACGGTTTCGCAGACCTCAGGAAAGCCTTGTGGCTGTCGCTGTTTGCTTGCATCGGCGCCGGCGGCGGCGCCCTGATCGGGGTGCGCGTTGCCGGGCCCTGGTTTGATCGCATCGTGGTGGTCACCATGATCGCGGCCACGCTGGCGATGCTGCGGCGTCGGCCGGGCGAGACGCGGAAGGAAGTGGAGGTAACGCCTGCCAGACGGCGGCTGGGCTACGCCGCGCTGTTGCTGTCCGGCGCTTGGGCCGGATTCATTCAGGTGGGGGTGGGTTTCCTGTTCATGCCCACGCTGCATCGCATCCTCGGCATGGATCTGGTGCGGGTCAACATGTACAAGGTGGTCATCGTTTTACCCTGCGCAATCCTGGCGCTGGCGATCTTTGCCTGGCAATCGGAAATCCTGTGGCTGGCGGGCCTGGCGCTGGCCGTCGGCAACGGCACCGGCGGATGGCTGGGGGCGCGCCTGACCTTGTCCCGGGGCGAGGGCGTGATCCGGGCGGTGTTCGTGGCCGCCGTCGCGGCGATGGCGGCGAGCCTGCTGCTAAGGGGTTAGCGACCAGGTATAGGGGGCGCTGCTCAGCGACAAGCCGAGACCTAAGCGTCCGGCCACATTGCGGTTCCACCAGTTGGCGTTCTCAGGAAATACGCGCGCCTGCACCGAAAACGCATAGGGCTGCCCCGCCGCGAGCGCGGACTGGGCGATGACCGGCTGATCGGTCAGGTAGCCGATCTTGCGCAAGGCCGAAAACATGGTGGCGAACTCCGCTCGGACATCCGCGGAAGGCGTGCTGACCACAAACCGGCCAAGTGCTGCGTCGTACTCCAGATAAAGCGTGCGAACAAAACCGTCCAGCCGTTTGGGCGTGAGGACCGGGCGCGGCTGCGCCACGCTGAATTCCACCTCCACCTTCAGCCGCAAGCCCTGCCGCACCAGCCGCTCGGCCTCGGCATCGAGATCGAAGTCCACTCGGGTAGTGACCAGCCATTGTCCCTCGGCGGCGCGGGCATACGCCAGGCGAACATCAACCTCCGATGCCGGCGCGAGCAGCGGAATCAGCAGCAGGCCCAGAAACGCCAGCCCGCCTATTGCACCTAGCCGCTTGTTGCTTCCGCCTGGTTCGTAGGGTGCTTCCTCCGCCCTATCTCCGCCCCTTGCCCGCAGGAGACGCATGAACCCATCCATGGGGCTTGGCGGCGGCTGTCCTGCCGCCGACACTCCTGCGGGCAAGGGGCGGAGATAGGGCTCACGCCGGCGCGCATGCCTGCCGGGCCATAGGCGCATCCATGCTTCAAGCTCGGAGATGAAGCCATTCCCCGCCCCTTGGCGCAATATGCGGGCTGGCTTCACCTTAGGCTTTGGTCCCGGCAGTTTTTTCCAATAGCGCATTGAAATGTCCGTCCGCGCAACGGCTACCCGGCAGCACCTGGTAGCCGTGACTCGATAATGGCAGCGTCCACGCCTCAGACGATCGGTCTGATCTTCTCACTTCGCGCGCCAGTGCTACATTCTCTCTCAAAAAGCCCTCAATAACGCCGACTGTTTCATCCGGCAGCACAGAGCAAACGCTGTACAGCAATCGGCCACCGGGCTTGAGCAGCGGCCAGAGACTTATCAGAAGGCGCGACTGCAGCCGGGCGAAACGCGGGATATCGGCGGAGCGGCGCAAATGCTTGATGTCCGGATGACGCCTGATCACGCCGGTTGCCGAGCAGGGCGCATCAACCAGAATGCGGTCGAAGGGCTGGCCGTCCCACCACTCGCGCGGGCGCAAGGCGTCGCCTAGGCAAACGTTGGCCCCAAGTCCGAGACGGTCGAGATTCTCCTTAAGCCGGTCGAGACGCCCGGCGTCCGAATCCAGCGCCACCAGTTCCATCATTCCCGGACAGGTCTCGAGCAACTGCGCCGTCTTGCCGCCAGGGGCCGCGCAGGCATCCAGAACCCGCATTCCCGGCCGCGCTCCAAGAAGAGGCACAGCCAACTGCGCGCCCGCATCCTGCACCGAGACCACGCCCTCCGAAAAACCGGGAAGCCGGGAAACCGGCATCGGCGGATCGATCCTGAGCCCGTCGGGCAGGCCCTGCGGCCGCCCGCAACTCCATGCCGCGGCGTTCAGCAGTCTCAACCGGTAGGCATGGGGGTCGAGCCGGGCGCGATTCACCCGCAGCCACAGCGGCGGCTTGCGGTTGCCGGCGCGCAGGATGCTCTCCCAATGACCGGGCCAGCCTGCCTGGAAACGCTGGATCATCCAGCCTGGATGCGAGAACCGGCTTTCGAGCCGGCGGTCCGCCGCCGCTTCAAGCCGCGAGCGCTCACGCAGATAGCGCCGCAGTACCGCGTTGACCAGCCGCGCCACAGCGGGGGAAAGCAGTTCCTTGGCCACCGCCACGCAGGCATGCACCGCCGCGTGGGCGGGGATCCGCGTGCGACTCAGTTGGAACAATCCCACGGAAAGCAGGGCGTTGAGTTGGCTGGCCGGTCGAGGACGATCCATGAGGTGGCGCAAAATTTCGCTGTGCCGATGCTGCCAGCGCAGGGCTCCCTGGGCCAGCTCCGAGGCCAGCGCCTGCCGCTCCCGGGAAAGCCGGGCGTGGCCCGCGTCATCCAGCGCCCTGGCGTAACTGCGCCCTTGCAGCACCGCGCACACGGCCAGCGCGCTGACCCGCCGGGAACCGGCGCCGCTCACCTGAGCAGTGATCCAGCCAGAGGCGCGCCGCGCGCCGCGTCCGCCGCCGGCATCCGCCGCCGGCCCGGCAACTGCACCTCCCGAAGCTGCAAGGCGCCTTCGCCGGTCACTACCTGCATGCCGTCACGCCCAACGCCCGCCACACGGCCAGGCTCGGCGCCACCGCCCTCAAGGGCGCAAGCTCCCCAGAAACGAATGGGCCGGCCCTGCCAGAGCGCATGGGCAACGGGCCAGGGATCGTAGGCGCGAACATGGCGGGCCAGTTCCTCAGCCGTCGCAGACCAGTCGATCCGCCCCTGGGCCTTGGTCATCCGAGGCGCGTAGGTGGCCAGCTCCGCTTGCTGCGGCGCCGCGCCAAGCTGGCCGGCAAGGATGGCCGGAAGATTCTCAAGCAGCAGCGCCGCTCCCATGCGCGCCAAGCGACCTTCCAGTTCGCCAGCGGTTTCCTGCGGGCCGATACCGGTCTCGCTTCGGGCCAGCAGCGGCCCCGTATCCAGGCCCGTCTCCATTCGCATCAGCGTCACCCCGGTTCGTTGGTCGCCAGCCCGGATCGCCGCCGCAACAGGCGATGCGCCACGCCAGCGAGGCAACAGGGAAGCATGAATGTTGATCGCGCCGAGACGGCAGGCCTCAAGCGCGGAAGCCGGAAGAATGGCGCCATAGGCGGCTGCAACCATCAGATCCGCGCCACAGGCGCGCAAGGACCGAATCAGGCCATCGTCCTGCCAATGCGAGGGCTGGATCAGATTCAGGCCCGCTTGGCGCGCCCACCGTGTGACCGCCGGTGCCTTCACGCTGCGGCCGCGCCCGAAGGCGCGGTCCGGCTGCGTAATGACCCCCGCAACCTCGTAGCCTGCGCCGTGCAGGCTGCGCAGAGCTTCCAAGGCAAAGCCGGGCGTGCCCGCGAAAAGAATCCTAGCCTGCATATTGCGCCAAGGAGACGTGGGGATCATGCAGGATTTTGCCAGCCCTCGCCTTTCCCCGCCCTCCTCTTCCGGGAGACGCATAAACCCATCCATGGGGCTTGGCGGCGACATCCCTGTCGCCGACACTCCCGGAAGAGGAGGGCGGGGAAAGGCTTTATCTGCGGGCTTAAGGCATAGCCGTGCCTATGGCGCAGCGAGCATCTGCGCGCAAGCGAATTAGAGGCCTTTTCGTCCCCCCTCTTTGTATGGAGCGTCGGCGGCAGGAGCCGCCGCCGAGCCCCATGGATGGGTTCATGCGTCTCCATACAAAGAGGGGGGACGAAAAGGCCGAAGGGCCGCGCAGGATTTGGCCACAAGCGGCTAAAGTTCCGCTGCTTCGGGCCTGCCTGCGCGTTCGGATTTCTCCAGACGCTTGCGCAGCATCCGGCGCTTCAATGGCGAGAGATAATCGATGAACAGCTTGCCGTTAAGGTGATCGATCTCGTGTTGAACGCAGATCGCCGCCAAACCCTCAAGCTCCAGTTCCACGGGTTCCATGTCCACAGTGCGGCCGCGCACCGTCACCCGTTCGGCCCGGGAAATTCCCGCAGTGAATTCCGGCACCGAAAGGCAGCCCTCCTCGCTCACCACCTCGCCCTCGGCATCGACGATCTCGGGGTTGACGAGGCACTGGGGCGACTCGCGCTCCGGCGAGACATCCATCACCAGCAGCCGCTGCTGAACGTTCACCTGCGTGGCCGCCAGCCCAACGCCGCCGGCCGCATACATGGTTTCGAGCATGTCGTCGGCGAGGCGCCGCAAACGACCGCCGGCCGCCGCCACCGGCTGGGCCTTGAGCCGCAGCCGGCGGTCGGGAAACTTGAGAATTTTGAGTTCGGCCATTGATACGGTATGCGTCGCGCCCCGGTTGTGGTATTTTCCCACAATCGCCCCAAGGAATTCCCGGCATGGAAGCAGAACCGTGGCTCGCCCTTCACCTGTGCCCCGGCGTGCCCCCGCACCTGCGCCGGGAACTGCTGCGGCGCTATGGCGACGCTGCCGCGGTGGCGGGCGCCCCGTCCGGCGAATTGCGGGCGGCAGGCCTTGGGCCGGAAGCGCTGGCGGCGCTCGCGCGGCCCAACGCGGCGCTGATGCGCCGTTGCATGCAGTGGCTTGCAGGCGAGGGCGCGCAGCTGGTTCCGCTCAGCCACCCCCTTTACCCGGCCCTGCTCAGGGAAATCCACGATCCGCCAACCGTTCTCTTCGCGCTCGGCCAGTTGGACACGCTGGAGCACGCGCAGATCGCAATCGTGGGCAGCCGCTCGGCCACGCCCCTGGGCCGCTCCACTGCCGGCGATTTCGCACGGGCGCTGAGCCGCCGCGGCCTTTGCATCGCCAGCGGCCTGGCCGAAGGAATCGATGCGGCCGCCCACGAAGGCGCGCTGGAGGGCGGCGGACGCACCTTGGGCGTGTGCGCCCAGGGCCTGGACCGGGTCTATCCGCGCCACCACGAGGAACTGGCGCGGCGCATCGCCGCCCAAGGCCTGCTGATATCGGAAAATCCGCCGGGCACCGCGCTGAAGCAATGGATGTTCCCGCGCCGCAACCGCATCATCAGCGGCATATCGGCAGGTGTGCTGGTCGTGGAGGCCGCCAAAAGGTCCGGTGCCGGAATTACGGCCCGGGCGGCGGCTGATGAAGGACGCGAAGTGTTTGCGGTGCCCGGTTCAATCTACAGCCCCGCTTCGAGAGGATGCCACGCCTTGATCCGCAACGGGGCCAAGCTGGTGGAGAATCCCGAGGATGTGCTAGTGGAACTGCTGCCGTGGCTGCAAGGCGGCGGAGGCGCCAGCCCCCGGCGGGAGCCGGACTGCCCGGAGCCTGAGGAGTTGCCGCTTTTCGGCGGCCTTCTGCACCAAAAGCCCCAAAGCGTTGACGATCTGGTCAAGCAAACCGGTCGCGGCGCGGCCGAAGTGGCCGCCGAGCTTGCTCGGCTGGAGATTCAGGGCCGCATCGCCCCGCTGCCCGACGGCCGCTTTCAATTCAGCCGTTAATCGGTGCTAGGATGCGCGCTTGCTTTTGATTGAAAACAGACACCCGGCCAGAGCAAGGCAAAATGATTCCCCTATCGATGCATTTCACAACACAGGCAGATCAGCAATGATGGCTGGCGCAACCGGCACGGTCGCGGGAGGCCTCATTGTGGTGGAATCCCCCGCCAAGGCGCGCACCCTGGAACGCTACCTGGGCAAGGGCTACCGCGTTCTGGCTTGTAACGGCCATGTGCGCGACCTCAAGCAGGGCGGCCTTTCCATCGACACCCGCAACGGTTTCGAAATGGAATTCGCGCCGGTGGAAAGCTCCCGGACCGCAGTGCAGCGGATCCGTTCGGCGCTGGCGAAAATGCCCGCCCTGTACTTGGCCACCGACCCGGACCGCGAAGGCGAGGCCATCGCCTGGCATCTGCTGGAGCTTCTCGACGGCCAAGGCGCCCTCAAGGGCAAGCAGGTTCACCGCGTGGCATTCAACCAGATCACCCGCCGGGCGGTCATCGAGGCGGTGCAGGCGCCGCGCCACCTCGCGATGCCGCTGGTGGAGGCGCAAAAGGCGCGCCGCTGCATGGATCGGCTGCTGGGATTCACGCTTTCCCCCCTGCTCTCACGGATCATTACCCGCGGACTCTCGGCCGGAAGGGTGCAAAGCCCCGCGCTGAAGCTGATCGTGGAACGCGAAAAGGAAATCGGGCAGTTCAAGCCTCGAGAGTACTGGACCCTCACCGCAATCCTGCAAAAGTCCGGCGAGGATTTCGAGGCGGCGCTGGTGGAACTGGGCGGCAAGAAGCTGACGAAATTCTCACTCGGAAGCGGAGCCGAGACGGAACAGGCGCGCAACGCGCTGCTGAAAGCCATGCGAGAGGACGCGGCGGCCAATGGCTGCGGCCGCCTCACGGTTCAGGAGATTAAAGAAACCCGCGCCAAACGCAGCCCCCCGCCGCCGTTCACGACCTCGACACTGCAACAGTCGGCCTCGCGGCAACTGGGGATGCAGGCGCAACGGACCATGCGCGTGGCGCAGGGCCTCTACGAGGGCATTGACACCGGCTCCGGCGCGGTGGGACTCATCACCTATATGCGAACCGATTCGGTGCAGTTGGCCGCGGAAGCAATCCGCGAGATCCGCGATTACATCGGCAGCAGCCTGGGTTCCGAGTTCCTGCCAAAAACCGCGCGCCGCTACCGCACCCGCACGCGCAACGCCCAGGAGGCGCACGAAGCGATCAGGCCCACCAGCATGGAGCGTCCGCCGGACACGCTCAAGGCGCGCCTCGACGCCGACCAGTTCAGGCTGTACGACCTCATCTGGCGGCGCGCCGTGGCCAGCCAGATGAGCGACGCCTTGTTCGACCGGGTCGCCGCCCACCTGGTTCCGGGCGAAAACGCCGCGGAGGCATCGTCCGAACCGCCGACAGGACGCTTTCGGGCCACCGGAAACACGCTCGCGCATCCGGGTTTCCTCAAGGTGCTTGCGCGATCGGCCGACAGCGGGGACAAGGCGCTTCCGGCGCTGGCCAAGGGCGACACGCTCGCCGTGAAGAAGCTTGAGTCGGAACAGCATTTCACCGAGCCGCCGCCGCGCTACAACGAGGCGAGCCTAGTCAAGGCCTTGGAAGACCACGGCATCGGGCGTCCGTCCACCTATGCCGAAACGCTCAGGAAACTGCGCGACCGCGAGTATGCCGTGATGGAAAAGCGGTCCTTCGTGCCCACCCAGAAGGGCACCTTGGTGGCGGACTTTCTGAGCCGCCATTTCAGCGACTATGTGGATTACGACTTCACGGCGGGCATGGAGGAATCGCTCGATGCCGTCGCCAACGGAGAGAAGCGCTGGATTCCGCTGATGGACGAGTTCTGGGACCATTATTCGCAGCAACTGGCCGACAAGAAGCGCTCGCTCAAGGGCGCCGACGAGCGCCCCAGCCGGCTGCTTGGCAAGCATCCGGAAACGGGCGAGTCCGTGTATGCTCGGCTCGGTCCTTACGGCTACTTCGTGCAGCTCGGCGAACGCACCGAGGACCATCGCCCGCGGGTTGCCAACCTGCGCGAGGGATTAAAGTACGAGAGCGTGACGCTGGAGCAGGCTGTGGAATTGCTGAAGGGGCCCAAGCGCTTGGGCGAGGATCCTGAGAGCGGAAAGCCTGTTTACGCCGGGCATGGCCGGCACGGCCCGTTCGTGCAACTAGGAGACCGCGACGGCGAAAACAAGCCCCGCTATGCGTCGCTCACGGACAACCTCGACGAATCGACCGTTACCTTGGAACAGGCCCTCAAGCTGCTGTCCCTGCCGCGAATGCTGGGAACACACCCGGAGACCGATCAGCCGGTTTTTGCGGGGCGCGGGCGCTTCGGGCCTTTCGCGCAGCTCGGCGAACGCGGCGAGGACAAGCTCAAATATGCTTCGCTGCCGCCGGATATTTCCCCCTATTCCGTGACCTTGGACGAAGCCGTGGCGCTGCTGCGCCTGCCGCGCAAGCTGGGACAGCATCCCGATGGCCGGCCGGTATATGCCGGCAGCGGAGTCAAGGGCCCCTACGTGCAGATTGGAGAGCGCGGCGGAAAAGCACGGCCCCGCTACCTGCGGCTGCCCGAATCCTTGTCGGTGTTCACCGTCACGCTCGACGAGGCGCTGGCCGTGAAACCGGCGCCGCGCGCGCAGCGGCCTCCGATCAAGGAATTCGATGGCGAATCGATCCAGGTGCTGAGCGGTCGCTACGGGCCGTACGTCACGGACGGCCAGCGCAACGCCTCGGTTCCGAGTGGCCGGAATCCGGCCGGCCTCGATCTTGAGCAGTGCCGCGAACTGTTGAGGAATGCCCCTGCGAAACGCGCCCGGAAACGGTCCAGCAAATCCTGACGCCCGCGTTGCGCGAGGCGCGGCCATCCTGCGCGGCGGCGGGGTGATCGCCTACCCCAGCGAATCGGTGTACGGCCTCGGCTGCCTGCCGAGCGACGAGCAGGCGGTTGAACGCATTCTTGCGCTCAAGGGCCGGGAACGATCGCTGGGCGTTATTCTGATCGCGTCGGAATGGGCGCAATTCAACGGCTGGGCGGAGGAGCTGTCGGCGCTGCCAAAAAGCCGCGAACTGCTTGAAGGCCGCGGCGTGACCTGGATTGTTGGCGCCGCTCCCGGCGCGCCGGACTGGATCACCGGCGCGCGTGAGACCATCGCGGTGCGCCGCAGTTTGCATCCGCTGGCTTCCGCCCTGTGTCGAGCCACGGATTCGCCCTTGGTCTCGACCAGCTGCAATCCGCACGGCCTGCCGCCGGCGCGCACCGCGAAGGCGGCGCGGGAGTATTTCGGCAACCGGGTGGACTGGATACTGGAGGGGCAGTGCGGCCCCTTGAATAGGCCCACCGAAATCCGCGACGCCGTTACCGGCGCAATCCTTCGGCCCGGATAATCGGCGCGCGCCCGCGAAACCGGCGTTTGACACTGTGCCAGGTCTCGCGGCATTCCGCATGCCGGTAACAGCTCACCAAGTGGTCGTTGATCAGGCCGCAGGCCTGCATATGGGAATACATGATCGTGGAGCCCACAAACTTGAAGCCGCGGGCCTTGAGATCGGAAGACAGGCGATCCGATTCCGGCGAGGTGGCGGGAAGCTGATCCTGCCTGTCCCAACTGTTGACGATCGGCGCGCCGTCCACGAACTGCCAAATGTAACGGGTAAATGATCCGTGCTCTTCCGCTACCCGCAGAAAAGCCGCAGCGTTGCCCACTGCGGCGCGGATTTTCAGGCGATTGCGGATGATGCCCGAATCGCAGACCAAGGCCTCGATTTCCTTTTCTCCGTAGCTGGCCACAAGCTGCGGATCAAAACCGGCGAAGCCCCTTCGATAACCATCGCGCTTGTGCAGCACGGTCCGCCACGACAAGCCCGCTTGGGCGGATTCAAGAACCAGAAACTCGAAATGAGTGGAGTCGTCGAGTGCCGGAACACCCCACTCTTGATCGTGGTAGGCCTGATAAGCGGCGCTTACCCCCAGCGACCAGGGACATCGGCTCATCATTCAGGGCCCCTGCGGCGGAGCGATTCGGATTAGGCAATGTTTGCGTAAACCAAATTGCTTTGGCGCGAGAGAAAACGCGCAAAAACAGCAACCTTCAAACGATCCGGGCCAAGCCCGGAGGGTTGCAGGTTTTTACGAACCGGGCGGGGACGAAACAGCCGGCGAATGGAGTCATTCGCCGGCTGCCGCCCTATGGAAAGCTACTGCGGTAGCAGCGATCTAGCTTTCGTCGTCGTCGCCGCCGCAGCTGCCTTCGCCGCAACTGCCTTCGCCGCAACTGCCTTCATCGTCGCCGTCGCCGTCGTCGTCGCCGTCGTCGTCGCCGTCGTCATCGCCGCAGCTGCCTTCGTCGTCGTCGCCGTGCCCGTCGAGCACTGTCGGAGCCGCTGCGCCCGCATCAAAGGTGCTGGCCGCAGTTGCGGTTCCGGCAGCGCCGGCCGCCAAGGCAGCGCTAAGGGCAAGAGCGAGAAGTTTGCGTTCAGGACTGGTCATAAAATGCCTCCAGTTTGTTTCTGTTCCCCTCCGCAGAGGGCGTTTATGGCTGATGTCGCGAACAAGCCGCAATCAGCTTCGCCGGGAATTTTTCTCTCCCGCCGCCGAAGTCTAGCACAAGGTTGCTTCGCGCTCGCCTGATCCGCCTAAAGGCTGCCGGAAGGAATCCTGCTGTAGGCTAGCGTCGGGCAAGCACCATATCCAGGAAAACATGGCGGCACTCTACTGCGTAATGGGACATCCGATCGAGCACAGCCGTTCGCCGGACATTCATCGCCGCTTTGCCGCGCAATTCAGCATTGCGCTTAAGTACCGGCGTATCGATGTCCAACCGGGATCACTGCCGAGCATGGTGAGGCGCTTTGCCGAAGATGGCGGGCTCGGATGCAATATCACCGTGCCGCTCAAGGAGGAGGCTGCGGCATTGAGCGATTCCCTCGGTTGCGGGGCCCGCCAGGCCGGGGCAGCCAATACCTTAAGCTTCGGCGATGACGGCCGTATTCGTGGCGACAATACAGACGGCCCCGGACTGCTCCGCCATCTGCGAGGCAATCTCGGCCTTGAACTGGAAAATGCATCGATACTGATGATCGGAGCGGGAGGCGCCGCACGCGGCATTATTCCCGCGCTGATGGGAGCGAACATTGCCAAGATCACGCTCGTCAACCGCACTAGGGAGCGCGCGCTGGACCTGGCGCGCCGCTTTGCTCCGCTCGGCACCATAAAGGCAGGCGATCCAGAGGCGGAAACCCCGCCGACGGCCGACTTGGTCATCAATGCCAGCTCAGCGGGGCTGGCGGGCCAACCCCCCAAGCTGCCCCAGTCCTTGGCCCAAGGCGCGCATTGCATTGATCTGGCTTACGGAAAGGCGGCCGACGCCTTCATTTCCTGGGCGCGCCAAGGAGGAGCGCGTTCGGCGCATGACGGCTGGGGCATGCTGGTGGAGCAAGCCGCGGAGAGCTTCGCCATCTGGCACGACCGGCGTCCTGACACCCGCAAGCTGCTGAACCCGTAACGAAGCGGAGGGTCTCGCGCCCTGGGAAGGCAGCAAGCGGCTTGGCGCAATAGGCGGGCTAGCGCATCGTGACGAGTTCCTCAGAGGCGGTAGGGTGAATGGCCACGGTGTCGTCGAGATCCGCCTTGCGGGCGCCCATCCTTACCGCCACCGCAAAGCCCTGAAGCATTTCATCCACTCCGGGGCCCGCCAGATGGCACCCCGCTACTCGCTCCTCCTCGCCCACTGTAACCAGCTTCATGCGCGCTCTGGGTTTGTGCGAAGCGATGCCGTAGTACAGCGGCACGAACTCGCTGCGGTAGCAGCGGACCGAATCGCCGTGGGCGGCGCGCGCTTCCTCTTCGCTGAGGCCGACCGAACCCAGCGGCGGATGCGCGAATATCACGGTGGGTATGTTTTTATAGTCCATTTTGCGCTGGGCCATTCCGCCGAATTGCCGGTCCGCCCAGCGTCGGCCCGCCGCTATCGCCACCGGCGTGAGTTCGTGATGTCCGGTCACGTCGCCCAGCGCGAACACGCCCGGCGCCGTGGTCTCCTGCCACTCGTCCACTTCGATAGCGCCGCGCGCGCCGCAGGACACGCCCGCCGCCCCGAGATTAAGGCCGCGCGCCAGAGGCCGCCTGCCAACGGCCCACAGGAGCGCATCGAAAGGCCCGGTGCGCGCGCCCGAGGAGGCAGCCAGGCGCAGTCCGCCCGGGTCCTGATCGACCGCCGACGGCACAAAGTCCGTCACGA
Organism: Candidatus Foliamicus numerosus; assembly: GCA_028285945.1. Lineage (GTDB taxonomy): Bacteria > Pseudomonadota > Gammaproteobacteria > Steroidobacterales > Foliamicaceae > Foliamicus > Foliamicus numerosus. Next base: position 142,533 of record JAPYNE010000014.1, read on the forward strand.
TGCGAACGCCGGCATCGGCCAGCCCGTCGAGGCAGGCCTTCTGGAGCAGCTCGTCAAAGCTTCGCAGAACCGACGCGCGGCGCAGGTGCAGCGTCACCTCCGAGCCCAGTCCCCGCAAAATCCCGGCCAGTTCCACGGCGATGTAGCCGGCGCCCACAACCGCTGCCCGGCGCGGGAGGCGAGCCAGCTCGAAGAAGCCGTCGGATGTGTCCCCGAGGCCGGCCCCGGGGATTTCCGGCACAACAGGCGCGCCGCCCGTCGCGATCAGAATGCGCGGAGCAATGTGCTCCTCGCCGTTAACGACGATCGCGCGAGGGCCCGAAAAGGCCCCGTGTCCTGCAACGAATTCCACGCCCCGGCGCTTGAGATTTTCGGCGTAGATCCCGTTTAGGCGGCGGATATAGCGCTCCCGGCGTTGCACCAGTTTGGCCCAGTCATGGCCTTCAAGCGAGAGCCGAAACCCGTATTCGCGCGAGTCGGCCAATTGGCGCGCCAGTTCCGCAGCGTGCCACATGATTTTCTTCGGCACGCAGCCGCGGTTCACGCAGGTGCCTCCCAAACGGTCGGACTCGATCAGCGCCACGCGCGCCCCGTGCTCGGCCGCCCGCTGCGCCGCCGCCAGGCCGCCGCTGCCGCCGCCCACCACCAGCAAGTCAAACTCCCGCATCTCCGAGAGGATAACGCCTTGCGCCCTCGCGTTCATCTCTGCGGACCGACTGCTAAGCGCGGAGCGCTCAACTTGACCGCGAATGCAAAATTGGCCAAAGTGCGGATTCGTGGCGCCGGGCGCAAACATGCGCCAATAGCAAGCAAGGGGCGCTTCGCGAATGACGGAATTATTTGACTATTATCGGCCCAGCCTCGCGGTTCGGGGAATCCAACGGCGCTTTCCTGCGCGCCGCGTGTTTTGCGTGGGCTGGAATTACCTCGACCACATTAAGGAAATGGACCGCAAGCTGGTCCCGCAGCCTCCGGTTTTCATGAAGCCGGCGGATGCGCTGCTGCCGGACGGCGGCGAGATTCCCTTCCCCGCCCAAACAAGGAACCTGCATCACGAGGTGGAACTGGTGGTGGCCCTGCAAGGCGGCGGCCTCAACATAAAGGCGGAGGAGGCGCTGGGCCATGTGTACGGCTACGGCGTAGGCATCGACCTGACGCGCCGTGACCTGCAGGAAAAAGCAAGAAAGGGAGGGGAGCCTTGGGAAACCAGCAAGAGCTTCGACTATTCCGCGCCGGTCAGCACATTGCGCAGAGCGTCCGGCACCGGGCATCCGGCCAAGGGACGCATCTGGCTGGCGGTGAATGGCGAGGTCAGGCAGGAAGCGGACCTCGAAAACATGATTCGAAAGCCCGGCGAACTGATCGCGCAACTTTCCCTTTTTTTCGAGCTGAAGCCGGGCGATGTCATCTTTACCGGAACGCCGGCCGGCGTGGGTCCGGTCAAGCCGGGCGACCATGTCACCGCCGGCGTGGAACGGGTGGGCGAAGTGCATATCAAGGTTGGCCGGCCGCGTTCCTGATTCCTCAGCAGCCATGATCGTCGCCAGCTGGAATGTGAATTCCATCCGGGTTCGCAAGGACCAGGTGGCGGACTGGCTCGAAACTCAAGCGCCCGACGTTCTGGGGCTGCAAGAGCTGAAATGCCGCGACGAGGATTTTCCGGCGCAGGATTTTCAGGAACGGGGCTATTTCTGCCTGGCGCATGGCCAGTCCAGCTACAACGGCGTGGCCTTGCTAACCCGGCGCCCGGTCTCTGATGCCGTGCGCGGCATTCCCGGGCTGGACGACCCTCAGGCGCGGGCCATTGCGGCGACGGCGGGCGACACGCGCGTGATCAACCTCTACGTGCCCAACGGCAAGGAAGTGGGCCACGACCACTATCATTACAAACTGCGCTGGCTGGCGGCGCTGGCCGAGTGGCTGCGCGGCGAAGCGCCTCATCCTGCTGTCAGCCGAGTTGGCGGCGGAGTGCCGCGCCTCTCAAATCGACACGGCGCCGCGAAAACTCGAACGCCCCTCCGATCACGCCCCCGTCCTCGCCCGACTTGCCTGACGGGCTAGGACCAGTCCACGGTAACGGACTGGGCGAGATTGCGGGGGCGCCACGTTGTTGCCCCTGCGCACGGCAACGTGACAGGCCAGCAGTTGCAAGGGAACCGCGTAGAGCACGGGGGCCTGGAGATCGGTTGGCGGCGCGGACAGCCTAAGCTTGGCGGTGTCAGCGTTTTTTCAGCGGCAGCGTCTTCTGCCGCGAGCGGGCCACGGTCAGCTGATCGGCCGGCGCCGACCGGGTGATGGTGGATCCCGCGCCAATGACCGCTCCCGCGCCCACTTCAACCGGCGCAACCAACTCCACACCCGAACCGACAAACGCGCCGTCGCCGATCACGGTGCGGTGCTTTGCGCGGCCGTCGTAATTGCAGGTGATCACGCCGGCGCCTATGTTGACGTTCCTGCCGACTTGGGAATCGCCCACATAGCTGAGGTGCGAGGCCTTGGCGCCCCCGCCCAGCTCGCTGTTCTTGACTTCCACGAAGTTGCCCACGCGGGATTCCGCGCCCAACTGCGCGCGGGGTCGAACACGGGCGAAGGGCCCCACCCGGGCACCCGCTCCGATATCGGCGCCGTCCACCACGCAGTGCGCCTCGATCCGCGCGCCGGCATCCAAGCTGGAATTGGAAACCACGCTGTAAGGGCCGATGCTCGACCCCTCGCCCAACCGCACCTGCCCTTCGAGCACCACGCCCACATCGAGCGAAACGTCCCTGTCCACGCTCACCTCGCCGCGAATTTCGATGCGTTGCGGATCGGCAATGCGAACCCCCTGCTCCATGAGCGCCTCGGCGCGGCGGCGGCGCAGCACCCGCCAGGCATCGGCCAGTTGCGACGGACTGTTCACCCCCATCGCTTCGGCGGCGGACCGCGCGCGGACCGCGCCCACCGGAAGGCCCTCGGCGAGCGCAATGTCCACGGCATGGGTGATGTATATCTCCTGTTTCAGGCCCGCCGGCTTCAGCGACCGGCAGGCGCCAGCAAGCCATTTCGCGGGCGCCGCCATGGGGCCTACGTTGATCTCGCGGATGCGGCGCTGCTCGGGCGTGGCGTCGGCATGCTCCACGATGCCCGCCACGGAGCCATCGGATTGCCTCACGATGCGCCCATAGCCCGAGGGATCATCAACTTCCGCGGTCAACAACATCACGCCATCGCGGCCCGCTGCAAGCCGCTCAAGCGTTTCGTGGCGGACCAGGGGCACATCGCCGTACAAGACCAGCACGCGCGATCCGGGATCAACCTTGGGCAGCGCCTGGATCACCGCATGCCCCGAGCCTAGTTGCTCCGCCTGAACCACCCATTCGATGCCGGCATCGGGAAAGGCGGCGCGCAGCGACTCGGCGCCATGTCCGCAAACCACCACCACGCGCCCGGCTTTGAGGCGGCGGGCGCCGTCGAGCACATGCGCTAGCAGCGGCTTGCCGCCGAGCCTATGCAAGGGCTTGGGCAGCGCCGAGCGCATCCGGGTGCCCTTGCCGGCAGCGAGAACCACAACGTTCAGCGCATCGCTCATCAGGTGGACCCTTGGGCCATGGGCGGGCAGCCGGCCCACGACCGGGCGCGCTCCAATTGCGCCGCTAAGCCAACGGCATCATACTTCTCGTATTCGGGAAAGATGCTCACAATCCGAAAACCAAATGAAGGCAGATTCTAGCCTGCGAAAGGCTGCGCGTGCTTGTTCGGGCCAACCAGCAGTATCCACATTTTCTGTGGAAAAACCTGTGGGGAAATGAGCGGAGCGACCCTGAAACGCGCACGGTTGTCCCATTTCATTAGCTTTGGTGAAAAATCCACCCAAAAATAAAATCCTTTTTATATCAATTATTTATAGTTCATTTGCTAGGCTTGTCCTGAATTTTTCCCGGTAACCCCCTGTCAGCAGGAAAAGCGCGGACCGCGCTGTGCATACCACAACCGCGAAGGCGGCGCCCGCCTAGTCGGTTCCGCGCAGTTTCTTAAGCGCCCGATGGCGCGCCGACGCCTCGGCGAGATCGCGCTGGGCCCTCTCGATATCCGTTTTTTCCGTGGCGCCAGCCAGTGCCTCCTCCGCCTTTTTTCGCGCATCCTCGGCGGCGTCCATGTCGAGCTGGTCCGGCCTGAGCGCCGCGTCGGCAAGCACCATGACGGCGCTCGGCTGAATCTCCAAAAGCCCTCCGGTCACATAGAACAGCTGCTCGTCCCCGCCTTCGCGTTGCACCCGCACCGGGCCGGGGCGCAGTTCCGTGAGCAGCGGCGCGTGCCGGGGCGCGATGCCCACATCGCCCTGCGAGGCGGGCGCGATCACGAAATCCGCCTCGCCGGAGAAGATCGCGCCCTCGGCGCTAACGATGTCCAAGTGAATAGAGGCCATAACTATTGCAGCTGCTTGGCTTTCTCCTCCACCTCGCCGATGCCGCCAGCCATGTAGAAGGCCTGTTCCGGCAGGTGGTCGCACTCGCCGTCGAGAATGGCGCTAAAGCTGCGAATCGTTTCCTTCAGGGGAACGAACTTGCCCGGCGTTCCGGTGAACACCTCGGCCACGAAGAAGGGCTGCGAGAGGAAACGCTGGATTTTGCGCGCCCGCTGAACGCTGAGCTTGTCCTCTTCGGACAGCTCGTCCATGCCCAGGATGGCGATGATGTCCTGCAGTTCCTTGTATCGCTGCAAAACGCGCTGCACGCCCCGGGCCGTGTCGTAGTGCTCGCGGCCCACCACCAGCGGATCAAGCTGCCGCGAGGTGGAATCGAGGGGATCCACCGCCGGATAGATGCCCAGCTCCGCAATCGAGCGCGCAAGCACCACTGTCGCGTCCAAGTGGGCGAACGTGGTGGCGGGCGACGGGTCGGTGAGGTCGTCGGCGGGAACGTAGATCGCCTGCACCGAGGTGATCGAGCCGGTGCGGGTGGAGGTGATCCGCTCCTGCAAGGCGCCCATCTCCTCCGCCAGCGTGGGCTGGTAGCCCACCGCGGACGGCATGCGCCCCAGCAGGGCCGAGCATTCCACGCCGGCCAGCGTATAGCGGTAGATGTTGTCGATGAACATGAGGATTTCGCGGCCCTCGTCGCGGAAATTCTCGGCGATGGTCAGCCCGGTGAGCGCCACCCGCAGGCGGTTGCCCGGCGGCTCGTTCATTTGGCCGTACACCAGCGCCACCTTGTCGAGCACGTCGGATTCCTTCATCTCGTTGTAGAAATCGTTGCCCTCGCGGGTGCGCTCCCCCACTCCGGCGAACACCGAATACCCGGACGCCTCCACCGCGATGTTGCGGATCAGCTCCATCATGTTCACGGTCTTGCCCACGCCGGCGCCGCCGAACAACCCGATCTTGCCGCCCTTGGCGAACGGGCAAAGCAGGTCGATCACCTTGATCCCGGTTTCGAGCAGCTCAGTGCTGCCGGCCTGGTCCTCGAAGCTCGGCGGCGTGCGGTGGATGGGCAAGCGCTCCTCCTCGCCGATATCGCCCTTGCCGTCCACCGGATCGCCCAGCACATCCATGATCCGGCCCAGCGTTTTGGTCCCCACCGGAACCTTGATAGGGCCGCCCGTGTTGCTCACCGGCAGCCCGCGCTTGAGGCCCTCGCTGGACCCCATGGCGATGGTGCGAACCACGCCGTCGCCCAGCTGCTGCTGCACTTCCAGGGTGAGCTGCTGGTCTTCCACCACCAGGGCGTCGTAAACCTGGGGCATGGATTGGCGCGGGAACTCCACGTCGATCACGGCGCCGATGATCTGCACGATGGCGCCGGAGGTGTTAGCGGTCATGCGATTCTCCTTCGATTTGATTCATTGGGCCAAGCCATACGTCATAAGTCATAAGCGACCGAGCCCATTAAGCATTGGCTGGCACGCTGCATGTCCTGCCAGGCCCTTCCGGGAGACGCACAAGCCATCCATGGAGCTTGGTTCCGCTCTGCGCGCCAAGCCATTGGCGCGCAGTGGCTCCACATACTCCCGGAAGGGCCTGGCAGGACATGCAGCGAAGAACGGTAGTTGCTGCATGCAACGCCGGAGAGGGCTGGCGGAACAATCAGCGAAAAGCGATAGTTTTTGCATACGGCAGGCGGGGGTCATACGGCCTCCGCTCCGGCGATGATTTCCGCGATCTCGGCGGTGATCGCCGCTTGGCGGGCCTTGTTGTATTGCAATTGAAGCGAGTCGATCAGCTTGCCGGCATTATCGGTGGCCGATTTCATCGCCACCATCTTGGCCGCCATCTCGCAGGCCACGTTCTCCATCGCGGCGCGGAACACCTGCGTTTCGATATAGCGCTCCAGCACGCCGTCGAGCAGCTCCCCGGCCGAAGGCTCGTAGATATAGTCCCAGTGCGCGGCCAGCTGGTCGTCCTTTTCCAGCGCCACTGGCAGCAACTGCTGGATGACCGGCTGCTGGCGCATGGTGTTGGCGAACAGGTTGCGGGCCAGGTACACCCGATCGACTTGCTCCTCGCGGTAGGCCTTGAGCAGCACGCGCACGGCGCTGACCAGGTCCACTACATGCGGCGTTTCGCCTAAGTGGCTGGCCACTCCGGTGATGTTCACGTCGAGATTGCGGAAAAACTGCACGGCCTTGGCACCGATCAGCACCACTTGGGCGGACACGCCGGCATCCGCTTGGCGCTTAAGCTCGCCGAGGAAATGCCGGAACAGATTAACGTTGAGGCCTCCGCACAGGCCCCGGTCGGTGGAAATGAGGATGTAGCCGGCCGATTTTTCCTCGCGCTCGGCCAGATACGGCGGGGTGTAGTCCGGCCGCGCATGGTAGAGATGGCTGGCGATTTTGCTGATGCCGTCCGCGTAGGGCCGGGCGGCGTTCATCCGCTGCTGGGTGCGGCGTATTTTGCTGGCGGCGACCATTTCCATGGCACGCGTGATCTTCTGCGTGTTCTTCACGCTGCCGATCTTGCTGCGGATTTCCTTCGCGCCGGGCATTGCCTTAGGTTCCTGCTTCGTTTCGTTTTACAGTCAGGCGCGCCAAGCGCAGCGCATGCCCCTTTTGGGAAACGCATGACTACTTGAAGCTTGGCTTGGAAGGTCAAGAACCCTCCGTGGGGCTTGGCTCCGCCATCCTGGCTCCGGCATACTCCTAGAAAAGGCTGGCGCGCCGGGAGCGGCGCATGCCCCTTCCGGGAGACGCATGAACCCGTCCGTGGGGCTTGGCTCCGCCATCCTGGCTCCGCATACTCCCGGAAGGGGCATGCGCCGCTCCCGGCGAAAAGCGGAAAGCGAGCGGGAGGGGCATGCGCTGCGACCTGCGAAAGGCGGAAGGGGGCCGAAAGGGGCATGCGCCGCTCCCGGCGAAAAGCGGAAAGCGAGCGGGAGGGGCATGCGCTGTTGCCGGCGGCAGGCGAGGATGTTGGCGGGAGCGGGCATCAGTAGGCGCCGCTGCTCTTGAATTCTTCGACCAAGGCCTTGAGGCCGGCGGCGATTTCGTCGTTGTAGTCGCCGGTTTCGTTGATCCGGTCGAGCAGTTTGGCATGGTTGTCGCGGGCGTGCGCGTGCAGGGCGCGCTCGAAAGCCAGCAGCTTCTCCACTTCCATGTCGTCCATGTGGCCCTCCTGCACCGCATAGAGCGAAACTGCGGTTTCGGCCACGGTGAGCGGCTCGTACTGGTTCTGCTTCATCATCTCGGTAACGCGCTGGCCGCGCTCCAGTTGCCGGCGCGTGGCGGCATCGAGGTCCGAGGCGAACTGGGCGAAGGCCGCCAAGTCGCGGTACTGCGCCAGCGCCAGGCGGATGCCGCCGCCCAGCTTCTTGATGATGGTGGTTTGGGCCGCGCCGCCCACCCGCGACACCGAAATGCCGGGATCGATGGCCGGGCGGATGCCGGCGTTGAACAGATCGGTGACCAGGTAGATTTGGCCGTCGGTAATGGAAATCACGTTGGTGGGAACGAAGGCCGAAACGTCGCCGGCCTGGGTCTCGATAATGGGCAGCGCCGTTAGCGATCCCGTGCGGCCCTTCACTTTGCCGCCGGTCATCTCCTCCACGTACTCCGCGTTGACCCGCGCGGCGCGCTCCAGCAGGCGCGAATGCAGGTAGAACACGTCGCCCGGATACGCCTCGCGGCCGGGCGGGCGCCTCAGCAGCAGGGACACTTGGCGGTAGGCCCAAGCCTGCTTGGTGAGGTCGTCGTACACCACCAGCGCGTCCTCGCCCCGGTCGCGGAAGTACTCGCCCATGGCGCAGCCCGCGTAAGGCGCGATGTACTGCATGGCGGCGGTATCGGCGGCCGGGGCCGACACCACGATGGTGTGCTCCATGGCGCCGAATTCCTCCAGCTTGCGCACCACGTTGGCCACCGAGGAGTTCTTCTGGCCGATGGCCACATAGATGCACTTGATGCCGGTGCCGCGCTGATTGATGATGGCATCCACGGCCACCGCGGTCTTGCCGGTTTGCCGGTCGCCGATAATCAATTCGCGCTGGCCGCGGCCGATGGGAATCATCGCATCGACCGATTTCAGGCCGGTCTGAACCGGCTCCCCGACCGACTGGCGGGTAATCACGCCGGGTGCCACCTTCTCGATGGGCGAGAATTCGCTCGTTTCCACCGGTCCCTTGCCGTCCACCGGGTTGCCGAGCGCATCGACCACGCGGCCCAGCAGCGCCTCGCCCACCGGCACTTCCAGAATGCGCCCAGTGGCTTTCACCACATCGCCTTCGGTGATGTGGCGGTAGTCGCTCAGCACCACCGCGCCCACCGAGTCCTGCTCCAGGTTCAGCGCAAGGCCGTACGTGTCGCGCGGAAACTCCAGCATTTCGCCGTATTGAGCCCCGGCTAAGCCATGAATCCGGCAAATGCCGTCGGTGACGGACACCACCGTGCCCACTTCAACCTGCTCGGCGGCGGCATCGAAGTTCTCGATTCGCTGCCGGATCAGATCGCTGATTTCGTTCGCTTTAAGAGTCATTCCACTACCCGCTTTTTTTATGTTTGCTAATTCGCCGGACGAGCCAGAGCAGCGGCCAGATTCTGCAAGCCCGCCTGCGCCGAACCGTCCAATACCTGATCGCCGACCTGGATGCGGGCACCGCCTAGCAGGGCCTCATCCACCTCGACGCGAAAATCCACCTCGCGTCCCAGACGCGCCTTGAGCGCCCGGGCGATCTCCTCCTGCCGGGCCGGGGCGACGGGCGCCGCCACCGCCATCACCGCTTCCACGCGGCGGGCATCCTCGCGGCGCAGGCCCTCGAACTGGCGCGCAACCTCCGCTAACAGCCCCAGCCGGCGGTTCTCATGCATCAGGCGAAGCAGGTTGCGCACACCCTGCCTTTCATCGCCCGCCGACTCGTCCGCCACTTCGCACAGCACCGCCAAAGCCTGCCCGGCCCACTGCGGCGATTCCAGCGCCGAGCGCATGGCCTCGCCGCAGGCCACATCCGCCGCCGCGGCCAAGGCCGCCGACCATTCGGCCAGCGCGCCGTTGTCCTTCGCGTGGGCGAAAGCCGCCCGCGCATAGGGCTTGGCGATGGCGCCGGGGGAGTCCATCAGATGCGGCCGGCGAAGCTCTTGAGCATCTCGCCGTGAGCGCGCCCGTCAATTTCCCGCCGGAGGATCTTCTCGGCGCCGGCAATGGCCAGCGCCGCGACCTGCTCGCGAAGATCGTCCCTGGCCCGGGAAGTCTCGCGCTTGATTTCGGCGTGCGCCGAATCGACCAGGCGCTGCCGCTCCCGCTCGCCCTCCTCGCGGGCCTCCTCCACGATTCGCGCGGCCCGTCCGTTGGCCTGGTCGATGATTTCCGAGGCTTGGCCCCGGGCCTCGCCCACCAGCTTCTCGATGCGGTCCTGGGCCGCGTCCAGTTCGCTGCGCCCGCGGGCTGCGGCTTCAAGGCCGTCGGCAATCTCCTTGTTGCGCTTCTCGATGGCTTCGATCACCTGCGGCCAGATGAACTTCATCGTGAACCAGACCAGCGCGGCAAACACCAGTACCTGGGCCAGGAGCGTCGCGTTGATGTTCATGCGCCGGCGCCTAGCCGATGGCGGCGTTGAGTTGCCCGAGGAAGGGGTTGGCGAAGGTGAACAGCAGGGCCACGCCCACGCCGATCATCGACACCGCGTCCAGCAATCCGGCAATGATGAACATGCGGATCAAGAGCATCGGCGCCAATTCGGGCTGCCGGGCCGTGCTTTCCAGAAAGCGACCGCCCAGAAGGCCGAAGCCCAGCGCGGTGCCCATCGCGGCCATTCCGATGATGATCGCCACCGCCAGGGCCGTGATGCCCAGCACCTGGGCCTGCGACGCGGCCAGTTGGATCATTTCTCCAGCTTGGTTTTCCATGAGGTCTCCTGTTTTAAGCGGAATTGCTTTGTTTCTAGTGCTCTTCGCTCGCCATGCTCAAATAAACGATGGTGAGCATCATGAAGATGAATGCCTGAAGCGTGATGACCAGGATATGGAACAACGCCCAGGCCAGGCCCAGAACGAACTGGACCAGGAAGCTGAATGCGGCGGCGGACGTCACCAGCGAGGTGAGCGTGTTGCCCAGGGTGAACAGCGCAATCAGGATGAAGATCAACTCGCCCGCGTAGAGGTTGCCGAACAGCCGCAAGGCCAGCGACATCGGCTTGGCCAGCTCCTCGACCACCTTGAGCGTCACGTTGAAGGGCAACAGCCACTTGCCGAAGGGCTTGAAGAAAATTTCCCGGCCGAACCCGCCCAGGCCTTTGGCGCGGATGCTGAAAACGATAATCAGCAAAAACACGGCGATCGACAGGCCGAAGGTGATGTTGAGATCGGTGCTGGGCACCACCTTCATGTACTTGATGCCCATCAACTCGCCGATGCGCGGCAGCAGGTCCACCGGCACCAGGTCCATGAAGTTCATGAGGAACACCCAGCAGAAAATGGTGAGCGCCAGCGGCGCCAGCAGTTTCGAGGGGCCGTGGTAGGCATCCTTCACCTGCGTGTTGACGAAATCGACCATCATTTCCACAAAGCTCTGCCAGCGCCCCGGCACCCCCGCCGTGGCCCGCCTCGCCGCGAAGTAGAACGAACCCGCGAACAGCACGCCCAGCAGCACCGAGTAGAACAGGCTGTCCACATGGAAAGTCCAGAAACCCTCGCCCGCCGTGAGATTGGTCAGGTGGTGCTCGATGTATCCCGCGCTGCCGCCGGAGGACGATTCGGATGCCATGCCGCCTGCCTCCCTTCTATCGGGCCGAAGGAACCGGGGGCCGCACGGCCTCGCCCAGCACCGCCGGAAGCAAGCCGGCCCAGTAGCCCAGCAAGGTGGCCACGAAACCTCCCAGCAGACCAAGGAAATGCATATCGAGGCCCGCGCTGCACACCGCGAACCCGGCGGCGGTCACCGCCCATTTCACGGCCTCGCCGGCAAGCACCCGCGCCAGCATCTGACCGGGTGTGGCGTCGGTGCGCACCCGCAGCAGCCCCGCCACCATGAAGAGGCTCCCCGCCAGCCCGATTCCGGCGCCGGAGATCGCGGCGGCACCTGCGGCCGATCCGAACATCAACCCCGCAAACGCGCCCGCGAGGATGCCCGCCGCTGCCTGTATCAACACCAGCCGCATGGCCGACTTTCGCATGGATTGAAACATAAAAACGCCACCTGCCCTTATCGGATCGGGTGGCACTCGCCGACCATCGCCGGACTCACTTCGCACAAACCGCCATTCTACTCCGAGTTGCAGGTCCGATGCGAGGCGGGAAAGCAAAGCAGAGGCAATCCGCCAGACTTCCTCAACCGGGGCCGTTCACGGCAACGGCATGGCTCTTTTGCGGAACTTCCGGAAGCCTCAATCAACCCTTGCGCTATGGCAGCACGCCCATCAAAACCAGCGGGACGGCGGGAACGCCGCGCCCCTGCCGAATGACATTCAGCAAATCCCGCTCGTAATAGGGCACGCCGCTGGACATTTCCTTCTCCAATGCCTTCATCGGCAATATCTCGATTCCGACATCGATGATGTCGGAAACATAGAAGCTGAGATGTTTCACGAAGAGATCGTGGGCGACAAAAGCATACTTGCCGAACTGCACTTCCACCGCGACCCGATCCTTAACAAAATCCGTTTGGTTATAGGACATGATGGGGACATGCCCAGCAGCCTCAATGGCGGCCTTCTGTTCGCGTTCCGCCAGCCCGTGGATTCCGCGGAGCAGCTTTTCGTCATCCGTCACCCAAAAGGTGTTCCGGCGTTGCTTCCAGCCCAGACTCTCGAAACCATGCTTGAACGCCCCGTTCATCGCCTCAGGCGAATAAAGCCGCTTGCCCGCCATGGTTTTTTCTTGCGAGACTTTGGTCTTGCACGAAAGCGCATCAACCCCTGCGATAACGCTTTGCACTTCTTCCCACAATTTTTGCTGGTGAACCAGCAGATATTCCTCGCCGTTCAGGTGCGAGTAGCGCGCTCCGATCCGCATCAATGCCCCCCGTCGGGAAGCGCGGGGTCATAGACCGGCTTGCCCATAGGACGGGTCCTCAGAGTACCCGCGCGGAGCGCCGACAGCCTCTCGCGGGCGATCTCAACGTATTCAGGGACCACATCGCAGCCATAGGCATGCCGTCTGTGCTTGCTGGCCGCTATGAGCGTTGATCCAACTCCCATGTACGGATCAAGCACTTCATCGAACTCATTGGTCATAGACAGCACTAGGCGCTCCACCAACTCAACGGGAAACTGACACGGGTGCTCTGTCTTTTCCGGGTGATTGCTCTTCACGTTCGGAAATATCCAAACATCGCCAGGGTTCTTGCCCTTGGGATTGCCGGACAGCTTGCCTCGATTCGGACCTTTGAAATGGCGCTTGCCCGGATATTTTGCTGGAACGCGAATGGGGTCGAGGTTCCACGTGTAGTCATCGCTCTTGGTCCACCAGTTAATGGTCTCGTACCGCCCGGACAGCCGTTTGGAGCAGTGCAGCCCGTGGCCGAAATGCCAGACGATGCGGTTGCGCAGCTTTAGGCCCAGGGAGCGGAAAACGGGGTAGAGGATGGAGTCGAGCGGAACAATTTCTCCCTTTTCCACGTAGTTGCCGACCTGCCAGCAAAGGGAGCCGCGGCGATCCAGCAGGCGCGCGCATTCCTCAATGACCTTTTTCTGCGCAGAGAGGTACACATCCAGAGGCGACTTGCCCTCGTAGGGCTTGCCCAGATTGTAGGGCGGAGAAGTCACGATGAGCATGAACTTTTCGTCCGGCAATCGCCGCATAAACAACAAGTTATCCCCGCAGGCGATCTCGGTGCGAACAGCCAAGCCCGCCCTGGGCTGTCCTTCCGGTTGGCGCGAAGCCCCCGCTTCCCCGCCAGGCAACCTGTCGGCATCGAGGAAAAGTTGGGTTTGGCCGATTGTCATGTCCGTGCGCAGCCTCCCAGCCTGAGGCCCTTGCGGAAGGCTTCGTCGGCCGCCTGCTTCTCGTCCAGCTCTTCAAGCAGCTCGGCCAGCTCCAGCCAGCCCCCGGCGGATGCTTCCACGGCCAAGGCGGACTCCAGATAGGAGCGCGCCTTGCCCCACAGCTTGGCCTTGCGGCAAAGGCGCCCCAAGGCAAGCAGCAGGGAAGCATCGTCCGGATGATCGGCCAGCCAGCCCTCGGCATGGCGGATGGCCGCTGGAATATCGCGCGGCTGAACCTCGCCGTAGGCGGCCGCCGCGCGCGGGCTCCATGAGGCGTTCAGTTGGCGCCTGAGGTGCTGCTCGGCGAGGTCGTGGGCGCCATGGCGGATCAGCGCGCGCGCATGGGCCACCGTCAGGCGCTCCTCGCAACGCAGCGCCTTGGGCACCTCGCTCCAAAGACGCTGCGCGCCGCGGGCATCCCCGGAGGCGTCGAGCAACCCGGCATAGGCCTCGACCGTCCATCGGGCCGCATCGCCCGCGGCCGCATCGCCGTGCTTTCGCAAGGCCTTCAGCCGCCGCGCCGCCTCGGCGAAGTCGCCGCGCCGCAAATGCAGGGGGATGGCAAGGCGCAACGCTTGGAGGTGGCGGGGGCGGCGTTCCAGAATGTTGCCGAGGAGCCGCGCCGCCGGGGCTTGTTCGCCTGAACGCAGGTGGAGTTCCGCTTGTTCCAAAAACAGCGCGTCGCGGGCTTCCGGCTGCGCCTTGCGGGCCAGCGCGAACCAGCGGTCGCGGCGTTGCAAGTCGCCGGACGCATGGGCCAGACGGGCAGTGGCCAAGTACTGCAAAACCGGCGCTGCGCTGCGCTTGGCCGATTTCGCCAGCAGCTGTTCCGCGCGCGCCACCCGGCCGGCCCCAAGCGCCGCCAGCGCGCGGGCCACGCGCTTTCCCGCATGCCGGTTCCTTGCCTTGGCCAAGCGCTCGGCCACCCGGGCGGGCGCTTGGCGGACACGCCTAAGCAGGCTGGCCGCAACCAGCAGCAACGCCAGCAGGGCAAACAGCATGGGGATGGTCATTTCCACCACCCAGCCTTGAAACTGAATCAGCGCGTAGCCGGGGTCCTCCGCCAGGAATTGCGCCGCCACCGCCACGGCCAGCAGCAACAGCACCACGATCAGCCCGGCGCGCATATCAATCCGAGCGCAGCGCCCGCATGCGCTTAAGGGAAGCGGCGATGTCGGGCGTTTCGCGGGCCTGCCCGATCTCCAGCAACGCGTCGATGTCGGCCACAGTATCGGCAACACCGGCGTCGTCCGGCGAATACAGGCGCGCGAGGCGCCCCCGGGCGGCAACCAGCGCCGCGGAATAGGCTTGCAGGTCGCCCTGAATGTAGGCCAAGCGCGCCAGATGAAGCTCCGCCGCCAGCAGGCGCTGAAGGGTTTGCGCGTCGGCCTCGCTTAGAAGGGCGCCAGCCCCGCTGTCGGTGCGCCGCACGGTAATGAGCGACCGCAAAGCGCGGCGGGTGCTGGCCAGCGCCCGGTCCCAGCCGCCGCTGGGCAATTTCTCCGCCGCCGCCGCGGCAACTTCGGCCGATGCCGGACGAACGGCCGGGCTGAGCCCCTCGATACGCGAAATCAGGGCGCCAAGACGCACCACGACGCTCTCGATATCGCGATCGGGAATGCGTTCCAAGACTCTGGCCTGCTCCTCAAGCTCCGCCCGCAAACCACCGTAGCGAGGATCGCCCAGCTGCCCCAGCAACTCCAGCGCTTCGCGCAAAGCCAGGGCCGCGCCCTTGCGATCCTTGGCGAACCGATTCTGGCGATCGGCCAGCGCCAGCAGGCGGTCGGCGGCATCCAGCCTCCAGCCAAGCTGCTGACCCGCCGACTGGCTGCCGATTGCCTCCAAGTTCCTTTCGGTGGCCAAAAGGCGAGCTTCGAGCGCGTCGCGGATGCGCTCGGCGGCTCGCCGGGCATCCTGCGCTTGGGCGGACAGCAAGGCGGCATCCTCGGCGCGCTGCCGCTCCGCTTCCGCGATTCCCAGCTCGATTTCCGCAAGGCGCGCAACTTGCGCTTCGAGCCGGTCGATGCGCGAAGGGTATTCCGCCAGGTATTGAAACCAGACCCAGGCGCCCCCCGCAGCCAGAACCAGGGGGATCAGCCACAGCCACCACAGGCGCTGGCGGGCGGCAGGCTTGCCCTGCGGTGCCGGGGGGCCCTCTCGGGAGGCTTTTACGGGCGCTTTTCGGGGCGCCTTGCCCTTCGCGGCTGCGCTTTTGCCGGTGCGCGGCGCCTTGTCGGCTGGATTGGTTTTCGTTCCCGCCATAGGTCCTCCGGTTGATGCGGCTAGTCTATCAACTTGCATGCCTGAAAGCGCCGCCCCGCCGGAACCACGAAACGCTGCCCGATGGTAATTCTGCGGCGAAGCGGACAATTGCGCTCTGGACAAAGCGGTGCCGTATGCCGCAACCTTGCCGTCCATGAACGATGAATTCATTTCGGACTTGGCGAAACGGCTGCGCGATCTGGTTCCGGACACGGCCCGGGGGCCGGCGCGGGATCTGGAAGCGAACTTCCGCGCCCTGCTTGAAGCCGCGCTGGGACGCGGCGGCTACGTGACCTTCGAGGAATTCGAGGCGCAAAAAAAGGTGCTTCAGCGAACCCGGGAGAAGGTGGAGGCGCTCGAAAAAGCGCTGGCCGAATTGGAAAAGGGCGGCTGACGCCCGCGCCAGCCAAGGAAGGCGATGAATCCGTCCACGGTCCACACGCGCGCTATGCACGGCGTGGATGCGCCCCGCGTGGTCGTGGAGGTGGGCATCACCAACGGCCTTCCGGGCGCCACCGTGGTGGGCCTGCCGCAAAAGGAGGTGCGCGAAAGCATCTCGCGGGTGCGCCATGCCCTGCGAAGCGCCGGCTACCGGATGCCGCCGCGCAGCGTGACGGTGAACCTGGCGCCGGTGGAGTTGCCGAAAAGCGGGGGCCGCTACGACTTGGCCATCGCCCTGGGAATCCTCGCCGCCGACGGGCAAATCGATCCGTCCACGCTCTCGGGCGCGGAGTTTCTCGGCGAACTGGCGCTCACCGGCGCGATCAGGCCGGTTCCGGGAGTGCTGCCCTCCCTCATGGCCGCGGCGCGCCTGGACCAAACCGTGTTTCTTCCGCAAGCGAACGCCGGCGAAGCGGCGCTGCTGCGCGACGGCCGGGCCTGCGCGGTCGGCAATCTCAAGGAGCTGGTGGCGCAGCTGTACGAGCCGGAAAAACTGGAGTTCGTCGCCTACAAGGGCGAAGGCGTTGACACGCCCGCCTATGCCGATCTCCGGGACGTGGCGGGAATGGCGCAAGCCAAGCGGGCGCTGGAAATCGCCGCGGCCGGCGGCCACAACCTGTTGATGTCCGGGCCGCCGGGCGCCGGCAAGAGCATGCTGGCGAAGCGCTTTGCGGGGCTGTTGCCGCCCATGAGCGATGAGCAGGCGCTATCGACGGCTTCGCTGCATTCGCTCAAGGGCGTGGCGCTCGACGGCAACTGGCGCAAGCGGCCTTTCCGCGCCCCCCACCACACCTGCTCCGGCGTGGCGCTGGTGGGCGGCGGCGCCCAGCCGGCGCCCGGGGAAATCTCGCTGGCCCACAATGGCGTGCTGTTTTTGGATGAATTGCCGCAGTATCGCCGCGACGTGCTGGAAGCGCTCCGCGAACCCTTGGAAACCCGCAATGTCGCCATTTCCAGGGCCCGCTACACCATCACCTTTCCCGCCCGTTTCCAGCTGCTGGCCGCCATGAATCCCTGCCCGTGCGGATTCGCGGGCGACCCCCAGCGTCAATGCCGCTGCACGCCGGAAGCGGTGCGGCGCTACCAAGGGCGCATTTCCGGCCCGTTCATGGACCGCATCGATCTGCGGGTGGACGTTTGCCGGCCGGCGCAACCCGTCCTGGCCGACGCGCCGCGCGACGGACCGTCAAGCGCCCAGGTGCGGACGCGGGTTATAGAGGCCCGGAAAATACAAAGGGTCCGAAGCACCCAATGCAACGCCGAACTGGAGGATGCCGAGCTCCGCGCCCACTGCCGCCCGCAACAAGCCGCGCGCGCCCTTCTTGAAGACGCCGCCCGCCAGCTCGCCCTTTCGCCGCGCGCCTGCAACCGCATCCTCAAAGTGGCCCGCACCATCGCCGACCTGGAAGCGTCCGAACCCATGGCCGAGCGCCACATCGCCGAAGCCCTCGCCCTGCGCGGCCGCGCCCCCGCCTAATCCCGCGCGGCAGGCTATGCGGGCGCCCTCGCTTTCGGCTGGGCGGAGGACATGTCCCGGAAATTCATTCCTAAACGATGTCATTGATGACTATGTTTTCTTATTAGGTGCCGCATTAGGTACCGCACGGCAATCACGACCGATGTCACGGAAAAGACAAAAACGAAACCGCAAAGAAAAATCATCCACACATCCCAAGCAGGTCGGTTGCTGATCAGCAGGTTGAAGTCATAGGTGTGCAGTCCTTGGTAGACCCAGCGCTGCACTCGGCGCCTCTCCGTGAGGCGGCTGAGAATCTGGCCGGTGGATGGATCGATGTGAAACCAGGTGGCTTCGGGGTCATCAAACTTGACCCGCAGCACTGGCAGTGGGCGGGCGCTGTTGTGGCGGGAATAGTAGTAGAGGTTGTAGCTGTCCAGTCGTTGCCAATCCAAGATGCTGCTGCCCGGAATCAGCTTGGCTGCACGGCCCTCGATTCTCTGCGCCAGCGACTCCGTCTCCCCCGCAGCGAGCAGGTGCTGAACTTCCCGCGCGGAGCCATGCAAGGAGACATGGGACTTGCCGCCAATCCAGTGCCAGGCAACCTGTTTCACGGGAAAGCCGGGGTTTTCGCGGATCAGTTGCCGGATATCCTCGGGCCGGGCGTAAGCGGGCGTGGATCGCAATAGGCCATCGGGTTGCTGGTAGCGCTGTCGCTGCTCAGCAAAGCTGCTGTTGGAATCGAATATCCCCCAAGGCCCGACCGACATCAGGCCGCTGAACAAGAATGTCAGCAGGAACACCAAGCCTGCCAAGCCGATGACATGGTGGTACTTGGTCATGCCCCGATAGGGCGAGCGGGAGCCATCCGGATACCTGCGTTTCAGTCGCAGGCGCGTGAAGCCAATAATCGCGCCGGTGATGACGGAAACCAAGCCCGCGAGCGCGAGGACGATAATGACATTCTCCCAAGTGCTGCGGTGCTTGCGTAGTTGCACCGGGTAAATCCAGTGCAGGTTCGCGCCCAGCCAGTTCCAAATGCGTTCGCTGCGGCGAGTGTCGCGCACCACTTGGCCAGTCAGCGATGACAGGTATAGCTCAGTTCCTAAGCCATCATCGATTGCCACCCGATGCAGCGGCCGGTAGGGGTGCAACCCGTCGGAGACGGACCACTGGTCCATGTGCAGCTGCTCTAGATACTCGCCGACTGCGGTTTGTTCGGGGTGTTGCGCCTCATATTCGGGGTGTTGCGCCTTATAAAAATGAACGGCGGACGCGACGACTGCATCCGTAGGCATTTGACGAATGCGCGCGCCAGTGTCGGCGTGCATGCCCTGCCACGCAGCCCCTGCTGCCTTCAGCAGATAGACCGGCCGCTCGCCACTGCTGGTCAGCAACAACTGTTCAACATTGACCCCGGAATCGACCATGGTCAGCGGCTCTTCGGGACCGACGGCGATGCGATCAGCAGCCAGCGGCTCTAGCCCAGCGTAGTACTCATCTTGGGTCAGTTCGGGGAAGCCCACGTACATCATCACCACGCCGCTGACGCACCACATGGCGAGGAACAGGCACATGGCGACGCCGAGCCACCGATGGCTGACGTAGAGCAGCCGTTTGGGCGTCATCGCCGGCTTGTAGCGTTTTAGAAGCTGTAGTCCGCCGTCAGGCTCAAGGCGCGAGGCTTGCCGACCAGCCAAGCGGTGGAGGAGTTCTCGGCAGACGCATAGAGCTCGTCAAACACGTTGTCGGCCTTGAGGGTCAGGCTGAACCGGTCGGTCATGCTGATGCGGGCCGAGGCATCCACGACCGTATAGGATGGAATGGGAACAGTCGGATGATAGCGCTCGCCGACGTAGCGCGTGTCGGCAATCAGTCGAAGCCGCTCGGTCGGTGTCCAGATCAATCCTAGGTTGGCGGTCTCTTCAGGCACATGGTTGGGCGTGGCGCCGGTGTCCGTTTCCGCTTCCAGCATGCTGCCGTTGCCATAGACTTGCAAGGTGTCACTGACTTGCAGGTTAAAGCTCAGTTCGAAGCCTTGCGAGGTCTGCTCGGGAACAAGGATCACGTCATCCGGGTTGGTGGAATCGGGATTGTCTTCAATCAAATCCTTCTTGATGATATCGAACCACGCCAGCGACCATTGCAGCCGACCGCCGAGCAATTGTTGTTTGATGCCAGCTTCGATCTGCTCGCTTTCGATGAAGTCCGCTTCACGATTGATCGGCACAGCTCTGATGAGGCCGCCGCTAGGATGGGTGGC
>JAPYNE010000015.1 GCA_028285945.1 Candidatus Foliamicus numerosus
GCCCCAGGATCACTTACTCTTCGGCGGAGGTGGCGGCACCGGTGGCGGGGGTGGTGGAGGCGGTGGCGGCACGGGAATTTTCCCCGGCTTTGGCGGATAGATGCTCCGCACGTCGCGAACCGGCCCGGAGGAGGCCATTAGACCGAGTACCGCTGCTCAAGCAAACGGATGGCCGTTTGTTCAGCTTTTTCGTTGAGCCCCTCCTTTTCCGTTATGTCTTGATCGATGGCTTTGCCGGTGATATCCAGTAGCTGATCATCCAGCCGCTGGCTTCGCTTACGCAATTCTCCATCATCGGATTCCGCCATGTTGGCATCCCGCCAGAGCCGATGGCAGTCTTGTTCAATCTTCAGGCATTCGAGCGCAATGATGTTTAGCAGTTTGGCCTTGTCGCCAAAGTTGAGAGTGAAGTCGATAACAACAACAACGGCGATGGAGATGGCGGCAATGGGTTCTATTACTACCCACGAATCAGGAAAAATCCCGGTTAGGGAAGCCGTGCCCAGAATCGAAGCAAAGAGCAGCAGCCCGCGTATCGACAAGTGTTTCCTCTGCGTGCTATCGCGATAGGACACGTAGTACCGTGCCGAGCGTCCCGCTTCGGCCAATTGGTACCAGATATCGCGCCTGAGTTCTTCGCTTGCCATGGTCAGCATCCTTGTGGACGGGAAAAGTCTATCACGACGACTCGCTACTACGCCTGCAAAAGGTGTCGCTTATTGTGCGAATCGGGATCATCGTCTCTGGCGGAGGCGTGATATCCCCGGAAGCATCAGCGTTTGAGGAAACGCAATCCGATCGTCTGGCCGCAAATGTTGAAGGCTGCGTGAACGCAACCTCCCATCTGCCCGGAGAATATCAATTTCTCTTTCTTGGGCAAGCTGCAAACACACTTTATCGAGATCTGAGTATCGGGCCGCAATTTCATTGGCAAACTCATGCCGCATGACCTCGACGCTAATCGGCGTTTCGGATGCCAGAGCAATTAACTTTCGGGGCACTGAGTGCAACAATTGTTCGTGCAATTGCTGAGAGTCGGCTTGAGTGAAATTGAATAAAGGCAATGACTCAGATTCTTGCAGCGCGTCCCAGCCGAGCATCCCGAAATCGCCGGATCCGTAATGCTGGAAAGTATTCAGGTTCTCCCAATGACGTTGGATCATCACATCGCGGGCGGTAGGATGTCTCGATAGGTGAACAAACCAAAGCGAGCGCCGAGACTGCAACGGCCTAATGAAGAATGGCGTATCAAATGCTGCGCCTGTCACACTGCGTATGTGTGTTCGCAACGTTCTCTGCACCAGCGCTCTTCCGCCGTCACGGTCCCTCGATTCGATCATTTGGCAAATTAGGGACTCCGTCAGCTCAAGGGGTGCCACTGCTTTAATAGAAGCCGGCTGCTCTGACAGGTGGTTAATCAGCGCATCCGCGGCAAAGGTTAGTATGACTTCTGCCCCAGGCAATTCGCCCATGATTCGTTTGACAAGCCGGAGTGCCACTTGCGAAAACCCGGTTTGATCAAGGAGGAAAATGGCTCTGCCGGCGCGCTGCTGCCGACTCTGTATTCCCTTAATGATGCTATCGACCTCATCCTCGAATCGGCTGGTACGGAGCACTATCTTCTCGTTATCAAGTGGATAGCCACGATCAGTTAAGACTTTGCGAAGATGAGCCGTATGGGCTTGCTCAGCATCAACAAAATAGTGCTTGCAATTGAACTTTAGGGGCCGGGCGCGGCCCCTATTTAGCCTCTGACTAGCGCTCTCGGACTCCTCCAACATGATCAGTGGCGTGCCGGAAATGGTATCGCCGTTGCTCAGGAAAGTTCCGCCTCCCGAAAAACCGTCAACCAGATCAAGCTTGAATTCCTCGCGATTAGGATTGACGTTCAGCCTGTCGAAATATGCCCGCAAGTAGCTGCGCAAGACATCAAGCTTCGCCTTGCTGTGCGACTCAATTTCTGGCGGGTCTTCGTCAGGATGCCACTTGAAGCGCATGTCCTCTTTCCTCCCTGGTATGAGCGGGCATGGCGTTGTGCTCAGCCCCGTTCAGCTTGCGCCCCCCGGCTTTCGCCGTGCGTCCGCCCCATTGCTTGAAGAAAAAATCCACGCTCTCCCGGGCGCATAGATCCTTTATTTCAAGGACCCATTTCTCCTTCATTGGGCGAGCCCCATGTCCACTCTCTCCGCCAACGATGACCCAGGAAATGCCTTCAAGGTCAAGCTCGCCCACCGGACCAAGCAGCGGTTCTATTGAAAGAAATCGGATGGGAACCGGAGCTTCCTGAAGGTGGCGAATCCTGGCAGTTGCAGTGTGATCCTCTACGGATACTCCGCACCAGATATGCCCCGGAGCGGCACCGTATGCGTATCTGTTCTGCAAATAAGTCCGCATTGATGAACTCCGCTTGGTGAGCACTTGGTATATGTGCCAGTTGGCGGTTTCCATTGTGTCAAAAACGCTATCTTTGAAACCCTCTGGTATGTCCTTGTGGAACAGGTCACTCATGGAATTAACGAATACCCTTCGCGGGCGCTTCCACGCAAGCGGCTGAGCAAGCCGTTCCGGGCGGAGCGTAAGATCGAATCCGCTCTCGAACGGATGCCCGGGTGTGCCTCGAAATCTCTCGGCAATCCGCTCAGCGTAGCAATTGTCGCAGCCGCGCGTAACCTTGGTGCAACCCGTTACCGGATTCCACGTGGCATCAGTCCATTCAATAGCAGAGTTGTCGCTCATCTACTTCCTGCAAACGCCTCCATATCAGTGTTTGCCAGGCCATGTTCGAAAAAAAGGATTTCCGAAGGCCGATAAGAATTGTGCCTTTGCTTCATCGGTCATGCCATGAGAAGTCTGGATTTCTCCCTTGAAGAATTCTTCCAGCGCCTTTTCGAAAGCGGCGGCATCCACATAATCTTGCCGCCTAGGGCAAGCATCCATGTCACGGTCGGAACGAAGCGCACTGCTAATCAAGCTAGGATTGGGCGTATTGCCTTCCGCATCGCAGATACTTGGATCGGCACCCCCATTAAGCAAAGCGCGAATGGCCGAAAAAGGGATCCCTGATTCTGGATCATCTCGAGCCATCGAGTGGAGGGGTGTTCTCCCATCTATATCTTTGGCATTAGCGTCGGCACCCGCAGCAATAAGCATTTCAACCACCTCCGCCTCGCTATTCGCAAGCCAAACATAATGAAGAGGCGTTTTCCCAAGCGCATCGCGCGCATCTGGATCAGCGCCCGCATCAACCAGAATGCCGACAATTTCCCCACTCCTTTGCGCCGCAGAGTGTAGGGGAGTCATTCCGACCCCCATGCGGGCATCAGGATTTGCTCCGGCCTCAAGCAGCACCGCAGCAACAGCCGCGTTGTTGCTGTGCGCGGCCACATGCAATGGCGTCACTTCGTTTCCTGCGAGAACATGTATATCTGCGCCACCTCGAATCAGCGCCCTAGTCGCGCTTACCATGTTTTTATAGGCCGCATAATGGAGGGGAGTTTCGCTAGTAAACAAGTCCTTGGGGTTGCGTTTATCTGGATCAGCCCCACCTTGGATCAGCGCATCGATCGCCTCTGCGTTGTCCCATCCAGCCGCTCCATGCAACAGCGTTACGCCATTCAAAGTAGTTTCGTTCGGGTCAGCCCCGTCTCGAATCAACGCCTTGATTTTATTGGCATCGTTGGCAATTACAGCCGCTTTGAGCGGACCCAGCGTCTTTTCAAGAACATCTCGATCCAGCTGCGCCAGCATGTCCCCCTGAACGCAGGGCAATTTA
This sequence comes from Candidatus Foliamicus numerosus, assembly GCA_028285945.1. Lineage (GTDB taxonomy): Bacteria > Pseudomonadota > Gammaproteobacteria > Steroidobacterales > Foliamicaceae > Foliamicus > Foliamicus numerosus. The sequence goes on from JAPYNE010000015.1 coordinate 3,773, forward strand.
TCAGTCATTTTCGGCACCGCCGATAACCAGCGCTCCGAGCGCCAGCGATTGACGATGTCTTGTCGGGCAAGTTCCGGCCCAATCTACTCATTTCGCCAAGCCAGCAATGCTCCTCCGATTTAACATACCTCCAAGATTGAGGAACAACGAAATCTTCCAGTTCTGTTCTCAAATTCTCAAGACTGGCGGGTGTCTGACAGAGCCACACATCGGTTATCTTGAGTGCGTATGCGATCCGTCTTTTCCCGTAGTATGCATCAAAGTCTCCTTTTCCCACCCGCGCCAAATCCGACACCTGCTCCCACACTGACTCGGGCGAGCCTTCCCAAACATGTTCTACCCGGAAGCCGCCCCTGAGTTCCCTAACGGGACTGGAAACATAAACAAAGACATCTCTGTTAACCGCGCACCTTGCTATACGGCGGCGCAATTCCGCCGTCTTTAGCCCGCTAAAGACCAAATCTGCGAAGCGAGGCTTCAGAGACAAAAGCAAGGGTCGATTATCGTTTTCCACGAAGCGGCCTACTCGAACACATGCCGTAAAGATCGGACCATTTCAATACACCCAGCTTTCTGTGCTTGTGCAGGAGGTCTCTTGGGGTCCCCAAATCAACATCGTCAAGGCTCGATAAAGTGGCAACTCGGCATTCTGGAGCACTCTCATACCACAGATGGGACATAAGCGTCTTTTTCACTGATCTCGTGGCACTCCACGATAATTTAGGCGGGGGAAACCACTCTATTGCCACTTCCATTTGATCAGTCTGTAATCCGAGCGACAGTCATAAGGCCAATGGCTGACGTTTCCCTTTCGTCATTAAGGTAAAGATGGGTGGGCGCTATCGATAGGACCGAAGCGCTATCTCAAGTCTGCTGCGGACGAGTGTTTTCGTCCAAGCGGTCGTGCGGTTCCGGGGGCTGGCCACCGTTCCGCGCCAGCAGGCGGAGCGCCGCGTCGATGTCCGCATCGGCGGCGTGCACAGCGAAGAAATCGGCAGTCTTCATTGCGGATACTTTTTCCGCAACGGCCGTGGCCACGAACTGGTTGATGCTCGTGCCTTCCTCGGCGCAGATGTTGGCCACCGCCGCCTTCAAGGACTTGGGCAGGCGCAAGGGGTAGGTGCTGAGCTGCTTCTTCATTGTGAGAGCCTCCTCAAGGCTTGCTGCGGTGACAGCATCGGAATTCCGAATTGCTGGAGGGCATCGCCAAAGTCCCTCCTGTTGAAAGTAATCAGGGCATCCGCTTTCCCGTTGATCGCGGCCTCCAACACCATTTCGTCGGAGGGATCACGAAGCGGCGGACGCTTCAAAGGTGCGAACGCCTCCCGCCCGCTACGCTCCCTGCGGGAGGAAGATAGCGAATGCCTCCGCCCCCCCTCGATGCAATATGCGCGCTAAAAGCCCATGCGGGCTTCCAGCGCCACGCTGCGGTCGGGATGGCCGTCGGCGGCGACGGCGCGGCGCGTCAGCTTGAGGCTCAGGCTCACGTCCATGATCCCGCCGCCCGAGTCCAAGGGCGCCATGCGCCAGCCCAGCGTTTGCAGGCTGCCGCTGTTCTGCGCCCCATGCAGCAGGAAGGGCGTGCCCGCGAAGCGCCCGCCGAGCAGGGGCAGGCCCCAGCCGATCTCGGTGTCGAGCCTGCGGCCATCCGGCTCCGTCCCGAATTGGCCCATGTGGCGCATGGCGAACAGCTGCTCCAGGCCGCTCGCCGTGGCGATGCCCCAGTGCTGGCGCACCGACAGCGACGGGCCGAGGCCGCCCGCGCCGCCGGACTCCCAAGCCAAGTGGACGGAGGCGCCGGTCTGACTGAAGCCGTCGTCCTCGTGCGCCACCACGCGGCGGCCTTCCAGCTCGAAAGTGAGGCCGTTTTGCATCCACGACAGGCCGGCGGACACCTCGCCGCCCAAGCCCTCATCGGCATCGCCGCCGTCCAGCCGCGCGCCGCCCGCCAGTCGCGCCGAGAACTGCCCGCCGCCCGCCAGCGGGCGGGTCCAGGAGGCCTCGACCGCCGCGCGGACGCGGCTGGCGTCCGCATCCGCCGCCGGCATCCCGGCCGCCGCCTCGGAAGCCGTTCGCACCGACATGGCGTCGGAAAGCAGCGACACGCTCAGGCCGTTGCCGAGGTTCAGCAGCTCGCCGTGCAGGCCGGCGGCGACCGTTTCCATCTCGACATCGGCTTCAACGGCAGCGCCCTGCCGCAAGGTGATGGTCATGTCGCCCCGACCGGCGCTGAGCGCGCCCCAAGCGGAGAAGCGGTGGGTGCCCACGCTGAAGTAGGGCGTTAGCGCGGCCATGGTCGATTCCAGCGCGCCTTGGCCTCCGGCGCCGGCGTAGTCGCCCTCGCCCTTGCTGTGCGACGCGCTAAGGCCGAGTATCCAGCGGCCGGAGGACCAGTCCGCTCCGATCTGCCCGGTCGTCATGTCGCCTTCAATGGAAACGCCGTCGGCGGAGCGGCCTTCAAGAGAGGCAACCGAGCCCCGGCCCCACAGCCCCCAAGTGGATCCGCCGGCAGTTTGGCCGGACGTGTCGAAGGACGAGTTCGCCAGCGCGTTGCGCATCATGCCTGCGAGCGAGCGGTCCTCGCGGGCTCGCGCTCCGGCTTCCGGCGCGAACGCGCTTGAAGCGCCGAGCGCCCCGTCAAAGCCTGCGTCGCTGTCGAAGTGTCCGGAGGCAAGAGAGCCGCCGCCCGGGCTTTGCCCGGCGAACATGGCCGAGAAGCCCCTGCCGGCGCGGGCGCCGCCCTGAGGCGACGGTGCATCCAGCCGCCGCCGCGCCGCCACGCGGTCGCCGACACCCTCGAGTATCTGCTCGGACACGACGCGCCCGAAGCGCGGCATCCAAGCGGCTGAGGCGCCGGTCGCGTCCGCCTCGTCGTCGTCCGCCACCGATACCGCGACCTCCGCGGTCACGCCGTCGTAGCCGCTGCCCGAAGCCGTGTGGCTCAGCGTGGCGGAACCGTCGGACAGATCATCGTCCTCCAGCGCCCTCACCGTCACGGTCTGACCCGCGCTCCAATCATCCGGGCCGAACATCAGGCGCAACGGGGAAACCTCCACCCCCGCGCCACCCGACGCGGCAATGGCCACCGCCACCGTGCCCGAAGGCTCCGCGCCCAGCGACACCGCGTACGAGGCGCTCCCACCCTCGTCCAGCGACAGCGAGGACTCCGAAACCTCCAAAGCCGCCTCGTCGTCGTCCGTCACCGACACCGACACCTCCGCGGTCACGCCGTCGTAGCCGCCGCCCGAAGCCGTGTGGCTCAGCGTGGCGGAACCGTCGGACAGATCGTCGTCCTCCAGCGCCCTAACGGTCACGGTCTGACCCGCGCTCCAATCATCCGGGCCGAACGTCAGGCTCGACGGGGAAACCTCCACCCCCGCGCCTTCCGACACGGCAATGGCCACCGCCACCGTGCCCGAAGGCTCCGCGCCCAGCGACACTGCGTACGAGGCGCTGCCGCCCTCGTCCACGGACACCGGCGAGCTGGGCACGGCCAGCGAGCCGACAACGACGGCTTCCCAAGCCGCCGTGCCGGAGGAGGCGGCGACCGGGCCGGTGTTCGTGCCGTCGGTCGCGGCGCCCGCCGCTACTGTCACCACGAGATCGGCGCCGCCGCCGTCGGGCGTCACCACCAGCGTGTAAACCGACGCGCTCGATGCCGCGAACGCGCCCTTCTCGCCGCCGGACACCGCCACATCGGCGGCCGCAAACCCCGTCACGTCCTCCGAGAAGGTGAAGGTGACAGTGAACGCCTTACGGTCGCTGATCTTGTCCGGCAGCCCGGAGATCGACAGCGTCGGCGCGGTGGTGTCCGTCGGCGCCGGGTCGTTGATGCGGAACGCGGCCAGGTTGTCCGTGCCCGAGGCGCCGCCGCCGAGGCCGGCGCCGGAGTTGGCGTCGAGCGCGCCCAGGCCGA
>JAPYNE010000016.1 GCA_028285945.1 Candidatus Foliamicus numerosus
CATCTACGTGTTCGCATGGCACGGAGAAGTCAAGGCCGAATTGTGCGATCAGAGAAATGCCAAGCAATGGGTTTTCCACGTTGTGCCCACCAGCGTCTTGCTCGAACACCAGAAATTGATCGGATTGGGGGCATTGCGGAAACTCAAGCAGGTTGAACCGTGCCGTATTGGCGAATTGGAGAGTGCCGTTAGCCGCGTATCCGTTGCCGGAGCCACGAAAGCAGAATAAGCGACGCCAGCTTTGGCATGCCCTGTGAATCCGGCGCGCCCGTCCCCATATACTTGCTATCCTTAGATCCGACGCAGCGGAGTATTCCCCATGTTCACTCGCATCGCGCTTTTCATGCTGACCAACTTGGCGGTCCTGGCGGTCGCCGGCGTGGTTCTGAACCTGCTGGGAATCGACCGGATGGTGCTGGATGCCGCCGGCGGATACGCGCTGAACTACACCGGCTTGTTCATCTTCAGCGCCGTCTTCGGTTTCGGCGGCGCCTTCGTGTCGCTGTTCCTGTCGAAATGGATGGCGAAACGCGCCACGCGCACGCGAATCATCGACAAGCCTTCCAACGAAACCGAAACCTGGCTGCTTGAAACCACCCGGCAACTAGCGCGCAGCGCGGGCATCAGCACGCCCGAGGTGGGCATCTTCCCGGCGCAGGAGCCCAACGCTTTCGCCACCGGCGCGAACCGCAACAAGTCCTTGGTGGCGGTAAGCGAGGGACTGCTCAGAAACATGCGCCGCGACGAGGTGCGCGCGGTGCTGGGCCATGAAATCGGCCACATTGCCAACGGCGACATGGTGACGCTCTCGCTGTTGCAGGGCATTCTCAACACCTTTGTTATTTTCTTCTCCCGAATCGTGGGCCATGTGGTTGATCGCACGGTGTTCCGCAACGAGCGGGGGTCGGGCATCGGCTACTTCGCCGTGACCATCGCCGCCCAGATCGTGTTCGGCATTCTGGCCAGCGCCATCGTGATGTGGTACTCGCGAAGGCGCGAGTTTCGCGCCGATGCGGCCGGCGCCAGGCTGGCCGGGCGGGGCGCCATGATCAACGCCCTGGAGTCGCTCAAGCGCAGCTACGGCGCCGGACGGGCGATGCCGGAATCCATGGCCGCGTTCGGCATTTCGCCCGCGGCGCGCTCCGGCATTCGGCAGCTGTTCGCCTCGCATCCTCCGCTGGAGGCCCGGATACAGGCGCTCAAGTCGTTCACGGCTTAGCGGCCTCGGCAAAAACCAAGATGCCGGCGGATGGCGTGGTTGCCGAAGTCTATTCGTCGATTGACGAGTCCATGCTAACCGGCGAGGCGCTGCCGGTCGAAAAAGCGGTTGGCGCCCCGGCGGTCGGAGCAACGATCAACCGCAGCGGCATCAATCAGCGAACTAACCACTTCCGCTTGCGCCTTCTGGAAGGCAACACCGAACAACAGGCGCTGGTGTCGGTAGCGGACCGGGTTTTCGCGGAGTTCCGCGCAGGCCTGTAGCCCCGCTGGCGCTCGCGGCGCGTTACAGTACGCGCTCCGTGCAATGCTTAGCCGTGATGGTCCGCCGCGTTTCAGTTCGTCCCACCGCACCCCTTAGAACCGCGCTTCTGATCGCTTGCGCGGCGGCGGGCTTGGCCGCGCGCGCCGACGGAGTGCTGGAAGAGGTTGTGGTGACGGCGCAAAAGCGCAGCGAAAACCTCCAGGATGTGCCGATGTCGATCAGCGCGCTAGACGCCGAAGCACTGGGGGCAGGCCGGGTGGAAAAGATCGGCGACCTGGCGCTTCGCGTCCCCAATCTTTCCTATTCCACCTTCAGCAGCAGCCGCTCGGAACTGACGGTGCGCGGAATCGGCAACAGCGGCGCCACCCGCAGCGCCTTGGAGAACTCGGTCATCCTGTTTGTGGACGAGGTGTATATCGCGCGGTCCACCTCGTATTTCTTCGAGCTTTTCGACCTCGAGCAGGCTGCGGTGCTGCGCGGCCCGCAGGGCGTGCTGTTCGGCAAGAACGTGGTGGGCGGAGCCGTAAGCCTGACCACCAAGGCGCCCGGCCTTGAGGACATGGAGGCCAAGGTGCTGGCCGGCTACGGCTCCTACGGGGCTAGGGAGTTGAAGGGGCTGCTGTCCGGGCCGCTCGGGCCTGCCGTGGGCGGGAAAGTGTCCCTGCTGCGCAAAACCCGCAACGGCTACGGCATGGATCTCATCAGCGGCGCGGAATCCGACGACGAGGATCTGCTGGCCCTGCGCGCGCAAATGCGAATTGCCCATGGCGAGAACCGGGACCTGCTGCTCAGCGCCGACTACAGCCGCGAGGACAACGGCAGCCAAAGCCGCAGCGTGACCCGCTGGGACCGCTTCCCGCCGTCGGCCTCCAGCGGTCGTCCGCGAGTGTCCGAGCACGGCCAGCCGATCGGCTACGATGCCCGGCAGTGGGGGTTGTCCGCCCGCCTGAAGCAGGCTGTGGGCTTGAGCGATCTCACCGTCATCGCGGCCTACCGGGACGTGGCTTCCGAAACCCTCGACCAGTTCGGCGCTCGGAGCCTGGCCTCCGGTCAGGGATTCGACGATTTGTTCGGACAGGAGGAGGACGCGCGCCAGCTCAGCCTTGAGATTCGCTACGCCTTCGATCCCGCCCCGAACTGGAGCGCTGTTGCCGGCCTGTATTACATCAATGAAGATGTGGACCGGCTCGAATACGAGGACATCGTGGAGAACCAGGACGGGGTGCTCAATGGAAGCCGGGGCGACTGGCTGGGCATGTCGAACACGTCCGGCTGGGCCGCCTTCGCCGATGCGTCTTGGGAAATCAACCCGGCGCTCGCGGTGCGGGCCGGCCTTCGCTATACGCGCGACGACAAGAAAAACCGCACCATTGGAACGCTGACCGACGACGCGGTGCCCGGCATCCCCTTGCAGATCATCTTCGAGAACTACGATGTGGCCGCCGAAGCGCCTTTCGATGCCTTCACCCCCAGGGTGGTGGCCCAATGGCGCCCGTTCGACGGAATCGACCTGATGGCCTATGCGAGCTGGTCCGAGGGCTTCAAGTCCGGCGGCTTCGACAGCAAGGTGAGCCGTGGTTCCGAGGCGGGCCGACCGATCAGGGAGGAAACCGCCACCAACCACGAACTGGGCATCAAGAGCCGCTGGCTGAACGAATCGCTGCAAGTGAACGCCACGGTGTTCTCCACCGATTTCCGCGATCTGCAAAGAGTCACCCTGCTGTTCGACGAGGCGTCCGGCGTGTTCGACGGCCTTAGGGTCAAGAACGCCGCGCGCGCCAGCATCAGCGGCGGCGAGTTGGACATCGCCTGGGCTCCCGCCGACCGCTTCCTGCTCAATCTGGCCTACGGCTACCTGGACGCGCGTTTCGACGAATTCCTAGCGGGAACCATCCAAGGGTTCGATATTCGCCGCGACGGCAACCGGATTCCCCATTCGCCCCGGCATTCGGCGGGCTTGGCGGCAGGCTACAGCCTGGAGCTGGGCGGCAGCGGCAGCTTGGACCTCAGCGTCGATTACGGCTGGAAGCACCACTGTTGGCATCACAGCGACAACGCTCCGGGACGTTTCGAGCGCGATGCCTCGTTGCAGAAAGCCTACGGCGTTGCCAATGCGGCCGTCGCTTGGGTTTCGCCCGGCAAGCGGTGGAGGTTGACGGCCTGGGGAAAGAACCTCGCCGATACCCTGTACGCGGACCAGCGCACCAGTTTCGCCGGCGCCAGCTGGGCGCACTATGCCCCGCCGCGCACCTACGGCGTTTCGGTTGAGTTCAGCCCGGGCAAAGAGGCGGCGCGCTAGCGGGCGGTCCGGGAAGCCATCGGATGACCATCCGCAAACTAGCGCTGCTCGCCACGCCCCTCGCTTTAGTCGTAATCGTTCTGGGCGCTTTCGTTCGCCTGTCCGACGCGGGCTTGGGCTGTCCCGACTGGCCCGGCTGCTACGGGCAGATCGACGTTCCGCGCGATGCCGGCGAGATTGCCCGGGCCAATGCCGCCTTCCCCGAACGGCCGGTGAACATTGCGAAAGCCTGGATAGAGATGATCCACCGCTACGCCGCCGCAATGCTGGGGCTGCTCATTCTCGCAATCGGCGCGCTGGCGTGGCGGCAGCGGCGCGAACCGGATGCCGCCTTGGCCGCCGCCCTTTCGCTGTTGGCGCTGGTGGTGTTTCAGGGGCTGCTGGGCATGTGGACGGTGACCCTGCAATTGAAGCCGGTGGTGGTGATGGCGCATCTTTTGGGCGGATTCGGGACGCTGGCGTTGCTGTGGTGGCTGGTGCTGCGGCAAACGCCGGCGGCGTCGGGCTGGGCGCGGGGCGAGGACAGCCGCCTGCGCCGCTGGGTTGCTGCGGGCCTTGCCCTTGTGGTGGTCCAAGTGGCGCTGGGCGGCTGGACCAGCGCCAATTACGCGGCTTTGGCCTGCCCTGATTTTCCCGCCTGCCAGCGGCAGTGGTGGCCGGAAATGGACTTCGCCGAGGCTTTCGTGATGTGGCGGGGCTTGGGCGTGAATTACGAATACGGCGTGCTCGACAACGCCGCGCGCACGGCCATCCACATGGCGCATCGGCTCGGGGCGCTGGTGGTTGTGCTGTATATGGGCTGGCTTGCGGCGCGCAGCGCATGTTTTGCCGCGGCGACAAAGGTGCGGATCGTTGGCGCGGCGGCGGGGGCGCTAACGCTTGCTCAAGTGAGCCTGGGCATTGCCAACGTTTGGTTCTACCTGCCCATGTCCAGCGCGCTGGCGCATAATGCCTGCGCCGCCCTGTTGATCCTGGCGCTCGTCACGATGGGCCACGGACTGCGGACTGCGGGAAACGAGTGCAGCCAATGAATGCGGAAGTCCTGACAGCGCACCGGCGATGGCGCGACTACCTCGAAATCACCAAGCCCAAGGTGGTGGCGCTGCTCACGTTCACGGCCACGGCCGGCATGCTGCTGGCCGCGGAGCCGTTTCCGCCATGGACGGTTCTGATTTTCGGATCGGTGGGGATTGCGCTGGTGTCCGCCGCCGCCGCCGCGCTCAACCAGGTGGTCGATCAACGCATCGACGCGGTCATGGCCAGAACCCGCAACCGCCCGCTGCCGCGCGGCCAGCTCGAAACGCCGCAAGCGGTGGCGTTCGCCGCCTTGCTCGGGGCCACCGGGATGTGGCTGTTGCTGGCCTTCACCAACCTTTTGTGCGCCGCTCTCACGTTTGCTTCGATGCTGGGCTACGCCGTGATCTATACCATGTTCCTAAAGCGCGCCACGCCGCAGAACATCGTGATTGGCGGCGCCTCCGGAGCGGCCCCGCCGCTGCTCGGCTGGATTGCCGTCACCGGCCAGTTCGAGCCCGGGGCGGCCATCCTTTTCGCGATCGTTTTCGTGTGGACGCCGCCGCATTTCTGGGCCTTGGCCATTCATCGGCGCGAAGACTACGAAAAGGTCGATATGCCTATGCTGCCGGTCACCCACGGCGTGGAGCTCACCCGCCTGCACATTCTGTTGTACACAGTACTGCTGTTTGTGTTCGGACTGCTGCCGTACTTGGCGGGCATGAGCGGCCTGCTCTACCTGGTCGGCGCGGTGATACTGGGCGGCCGCTTCCTTTGGTGGGCCTACCGCATGTACCGGCGCAAGGATGATTCGCTGGCCATGCCCACCTTCGGGTATTCGATCGTTTACCTGTTCGCGCTTTTCGGAGTGCTGCTTGCCGACCATTACCTGCTAATGCTCATGCCGTAGCACAGGCATGCAAGCCGTGGCGAGAAGCATTTTGATCAGCGAAGCCTCCCTCGGCCCGGGCTTGGCCACGCCTTGGGAACTGGCGGCGCGGGGGGAGGAACCGCAATGAACGCGCGGGCCGCCGATGTTGCCGTGCGCGCAAAGGGGCTTGGCAAGTGGTACGGCGATTTCCAAGCGCTTAATGGGATCGATCTTGAGGTGGGAACGGGCGAGAAAATCGTGATATGCGGCCCGTCGGGTTCCGGCAAATCGACGCTGATCCGTTGCATGAACGGGCTTGAGGAGTACCAGGAGGGTTCGCTGGAAGTTGCGGGCATTGCGCTGGATTCCGAAACCGCCCGCCGCCGAGCGCGACTCAAGGTGGGCATGGTGTTCCAGCAGTTCAACCTCTTCCCGCACCTCTCGGTGATGGACAATCTCTGCCTCGCCCCGGTCAAGGTCCGCAGGCTGAAGCGCGAAGAAGCGGAGCAACGGGCGAACGAACTGCTGCGGCGCGTGGGCCTTGAGGGGCAGGAAGACAAGTTCCCCGCCCGGCTTTCCGGCGGCCAGCAGCAGCGCGTTGCGATCGCGCGCGCCTTGTGCATGGAGCCGGAAATCATGCTGTTCGACGAGCCGACATCCGCGCTGGATCCGGAAATGGTTCAGGAAGTGCTGGAAGTCATGGCGGAAATGGCCCAAAGCGGAATGACCATGCTGTGCGTAAGCCACGAAATGGCTTTCGCCCGCCAGATGGCCGACCGCGTGGTGTTCATGGATGCCGGCGAAATTTTAGAGGAGGCGCCGCCGGACCGGTTCTTCGACAATCCCCAGTCCGAGCGCCTGCAAACCTTCTTGGGCCAACTCCGCCGCTAAGTCCGCGCAGAGCACCGGCTCTTTCATATTCAAGCCTTTATGCTTGCAATATCCAGGCTAGGCCCGCCGTGATTTGAGAGTCCGCATTGTGCGTGTATTAGGCAAAACTCTTTGGGTATGCGGAGCCTTTCTGGCAGTCGGCATCCTCGTGTTCATCATTCTCGTTAGGGAAGGAGGCGACTCTGTTTCTTCCTACGGCAATCCTCCAGCCACTGCGTTTGAAGAGCTTCCCTCAAGCATCGCACTAACGAGCCGCGTGTCTGCGCAAGCACCCGGCGGAGGTCGGGCGGAGATACTGGAAAGCGGAGACCAAGCGGTGCTTCCAGAGGGGATGATCAAGATACCCGGCGTGCCATTTGCCATGACCGAGGACGATGTGCGGCGTATGGAGGATGCCAAGCAACAACTTGAGCAAAACGGGTATGTTGATCAAAGTGATGCCCAACCAATGGCATCAATCTATTTGCAAATAATGCGCTCTGAAGTCCGGAAAGGCAGAAGCGGACAAACAACCAACGTTTATGAAGCAACTGGCTTTGACTTCTCGAACTTCGGAGCTGGCAAGGTTCGCGCCGAGTTGCTCACCCCTGAATCCGAGGCTTATGTGATAGACAACGACCAGCTGCTTATTAGGGTGTACTCGGATACTGCGCTGGGCAATATTTTTATCCAGGAAGGCAAGGGATCTAAAATGGGCGTGGTCGGAAACGCGCCGCCCAATGTGGATATTGGCGGGCATCGGGGATACAGCACTCGCGTGCGCTTTGCTGGCGGGCAATTCGCAACCATTGTCATCATGCCAACAGATACAGGCTCCATGCTGGTTGAAGTGGGAACTGACGTTGAAGGGCTCAATAAAGTTTATGAGATGGAGGCACTCCTGACCGGACTTCTTACCGAAAAAGAGGAGTAAGGAGAGGCGGACGGGCGGATTTCGGCAGCGGCCCCATCTCCAATACCGGTTGATACCGCAAGACAGACAACCATGCAGGATAAGGTGTCTATTCCGACGCCGAATGATCAGTTCGCTGCGGGGCGGCGGTAGCGCGTCATGCGGCGCTCCAAGCGGGCGCTTGCGCGGGACAGGCTGAAGCAGGCGAACCAAAAGAAAACGGCCACGAACAGGTAGCCGGCGGCCGTAGTTCCCGTTCCCAGCCATTGCGGATCGCTCGCGGCTCGCTGCACTTCGCCGAGAAGATCGAACAGGCCGATCACCAGCAGAACCGTGGTCTCCTTGAACAGGCCAATGAAATTGCTGGTGATTTGCGGCAGCGCCACCACCAGCGCCTGGGGCAGCACCACCTGCAACCGTGACTGCGCCCAGCTCAGGCCCAGCGCGCGCGCCGCTTCGTACTGGCCGGCGGGCAGGCTCTGCAAGCCGCCGCGCACGGCTTCGGCCAAGTAGGTGGACATGAGAATGGCAAACGCGATCATGGCGCGGCCGAGCGGATCGATTTTGATATTCGCAGGCAGAAACAGCGGCAGCATGATGATGACCACGAACAGCAGCACCAGCACCGGCACCGCCCGCCAGAATTCGATCCACACCGTGCAGGCTTGGCGAAGCAGCGGCAGGCGGCTCTGCCTTCCCAAGGCCAGCAGCACGCCTGCCGCCAGCGACACCCAGAACACCGAGCCGGTCACGACCAGCGTGAGAAAGAATCCGCCCCAAAGCGATGTATCGACCGGCGCCAGCCCCGCCACGCCGCCGCGGAACAGCCATCCGGCCAGCGGCGGATAGGCCAGCAGCAGGAATGCGGCGATCCAACGGCGACCCGGCAGGCGGCGAACGGCCAGAGCCGCGCCTAGGGCCGCGCCAAGCCCCAAGCCCAGATTCACACGCCAGATTTCCGCCGAAGGATACAGCCCATAGAGAAACTGCGGCCAGCGCGCACGAACGAACGGCCAGCACAAAGCCTGCGTGTGAGCGCAGGCGCCAGGACCGCTGCCCGACCATTGCGCGTCCATCACAAGCCACTGAATGAGCCCGGCCACCAGCCACAGCAGCAGCCCCAGCAGCGCCACACTCACAACGCCATTCAGCCAGGAGGAAAACAGGTTGCGCTTAAGCCATGGCAGCACGCGCCCGGCGCCGCGATGCCTTGGGACGGAGCGGCGCAAACTAGCCGCCACGGCGCAGCACCCGCTCGTTCCAGCGCCCCATCAGCCAGGCCACCAGGAAGCTCACTCCCGCGTAAAACGCCAAGGTCACAGCCATCACCTCGACGGGCCGGCCCACCAGGTTGTTGACCGTGCCCACGAAGACCGACACGATTTCGGGATAAGCGATCGCGGCGGCCAGCGACGTGGCCTTGAACAGGTTCATGTACACGGTGGCGAGCGGCGGCAGGATGGCCCGCAGCGCCTGCGGAAAGGCAACACGGCGCAACACGGCGCGCGGTTTCAGGCCCAAGGCCGCGCCTGCCTCCCACTGACCGCGCGGCACCGACTCAAAGCCCGAACGCACGATTTCGGAGATATAGCTCGCGTTGTAGAGCGAAAGGCCCACCCACAGGGCGAGGAACTCCGGCATCAGGTAGAAGCCGCCCTCATAGGAAAAGCGGCCCATCACCGGAGGGTTGACGGTCAGGCCGCCGCTGAGCTCGATGAACGGAAAATACAAACCGCGGTTGTTCAGCACCAGATAGTCGGTGATGAAGAGGCTGTCCTGGAACGAAGGCAGCGCCCTTAAGGCCACGTAGTACCAGAAAAAAATTTGCAGCAGCACCGGAATGTTGCGGAACAGCTCCAGATAGGCCAGCGACAGCCGCGACACCAGCCAGTTGGATGACAGGCGTCCCACGCCCACCAGCAGCCCCAGCGCGCTGGCCAGGGCAATGCAAAAAACCGCCAGCAGCAGCGTGTTGAGGATGGCCACGCCCAGCGCGGCGAGGACGGACGAATCCTCGCTGTACGGGATCAGGTGCTGGGAAATGGAAAAGCCCGCTTTCTCCGACAAGAAGTCGAAGCCGGACTGCACGCCCAGAAGCTCAAGGTTCGCACTCGTGGTGCGGAACACCAGCAACACCAGCGCGGCCAGCGCCAAGCCCAGCAGGCATTGCAGCCAGAAAGCGGAGTTCCTGCGCACGGATTACCGGGAGCGTTGCCTGATCCGCATATCAACGGTTCTCTTGGGGCGCGTTGATCCCGCCTTTTCCCGCCGCCCTCTTCCGGAAGACGCATGAACCCGTCCGTGGGGCTTGCTCGTTCGCGCCGGGACATCGGCGCTCACCCTGCCTCCGGTTCTCTTGGGGCGCGCTGATCCCGCCTTTTTCCGTCCCCGTCTTCCGGGAGGCGCCATCCTTGGCTTGGTTCCGCCATCCTGGCTCCAACACTCCCGGAAGAGGGCGGCGGGAAAAGGCTAACGCAGCGGCGGCTGCGACAAATGCGGAGCGTGCTTGCGGAACGGGCATGTGCTAGCGGTACGGCATGGCGATCATCAGGCCGCCTTCGTTCCACAGCGCGTTGAGGCCGCGCTCAAGTCCCAAGGGCTCGAAATGCCGGGCAAACACTTCGCCGTAATTGCCCACCTGCGCCACGATCTGATAGGCCCAGTCGTCGCTCAAGCCCAGCTTCCCGCCGAAACCGCCCTCAACGCCCAGAAAGCGCCGGATTTCCGCATCTTCGCTCGTCGCCCGGATTTCGGCCACGTTGGCCATGGTCAGCCCGAATTCCTCGGCGGCCACCCGCGAGTTGAAGGCCCAGAACACGATGTCGCGCCAGCGCGGGTCGCCTTGGCGGACCAGGCCGGAGAAGGGTTCTTTGGAAATGACTTCGCCCAGGATCACATGCTCTTCGGGATTCCTCAGCGCCACAATGCGCCCCGCCAACGAAAACATCCCGGTGGTAAAGGCATCGCAGCGGTCTGAAAGGTAGGCGTTGAGGCCGCGCTCCAGATCGGCGAAGGTCACGATGGAGTATTTCATGCGGCGGGCCCGGAAGTAGTCCGCCAAATTCTGCTCGTTGGTCGTTCCCTGGGCCACGCAAACGGTGGCGCCGTCGAGGTCCGCGATGCGCTCAACGCCGGATGCGCGCCGCACCACGAAGCCCTGCCCCGCATAGAGGTACGCGCCGGTGTAATCCAGCCCTAGCGAGGCATCGCGCAGGAACGTCCAGGTGGCCCCGCCGGGAAACACGTCCACGCCGCCGGACTGCAATGTGGTGAACGCAGTATTGGGGTTGATCGGCACATATTCGACCGCATCGGCGTCGCCGAGCACCGCCGCCGCCACCGTCCGGCAGTTGTCGATATCGAAACCGTATCGGCGGCCGTTCGCATCAATGGCGCTGAACCCGGGGCTCGCCTCGATCGCAGCGCACCGCAGCGCCCCCCGCTCAAGCACCTCCGAAAGCGTATCCGCCACCGCAATTGCCGGCAAACACGCCAGCACCGCTACGCTCCCAATCCCGCACCAGTTGCGCTTCAGTTTCAGCATCTCTCCAAGCGGTTTCCTCACAGGTAGGCGAGTTTAACCCGCAGCGCCCTAGGCTCATTGCGTTGAAACGAAGCTGAGCAATGAACAAGCCAAGCCGCCATGAATACGAGAGAGTGCATAAAGCTTAGCGTCCTTTGCGTGCGTTCCTGCGACTTTTCTTGAGTCTTCGCCGCTCACTTGCCTCGTGCTCCTTGACATAGTCGTAGCGTGCAATTGATGGCATCCGAAACGTGAATACAGTCCGATTGTCGCGGTTGGTGACGGCGAAATCTCCGCATGAAATAACATCCATGCCAATGAGGATGCCAATATCGTCACCAAGCGTTCCTTCTGTTGCCATCAAACTCGGAAAAACAACATTATTAGGCAACGTCAGTCTAATAAGATAGGAATTCGCATCTGCGGCCCCATGAACGCCCGCCACCCTCTGAATGCCCACTGGAAGAAGACCGCATTGACTAGCAACCCGCTTGTCAATCACGGACCTCGTTGCGCCCGTATCCCACAGCGCCACGTACTCAACGGGCGATGCCCCATCATCAAGGGGCGACGCCACGGCGCACGGTGTCAGGAGCGAACTGAATAATCCGCTCCTGCTCTTTACTGTGAAACTGGCGCTCAGCTGAACGCCACCCTGGAATGAAAGACGCTCGTGTAGTCTTTCTCGCCAGGAGACACGCGCTGTGTCAAGAATGTTCCTGCTGGGTACCCTTGGCGGATTGTTTCCGTAACCGCGTCTAGGTAATTGTCGTACACGCCAATGATCTTCTTGTTCTTGATGACGATGCACTTGCCGTTATGCTGGCCCACCAACTGATCTTGATGCGCCAAATAGTAGGCAAATTCGTCATTCAGGCGCGTTCGGGCCATTTCCAAAGCTCTTTGCGAGATGGGTCATTCGCGATCTTACCAGCGAATTGAAGCAAGTGTGTGCGCTAAGTCTGAAAACGATCTCACTTGTCTGCCAAATGTCGGTTGCGAGCTATGCGGCGGCGGATTGCTCAACGAGTGATTAGGCAATTATGAAGGGGAATTACGTGGAAAAGCGCCGAAACGGGCCTCGGCTCGAAGCTATGTCGCGATCTCCATATCGACGGCAAGCCTCATGGGTTCTGTTCTTCGTTCCGCGATTAGGCAGCCGAGCAGACCGATACTCCTTACCACATGATGAAACAGGCGCTGGCGCACACGATCTCCAACAAGGCGGAAGCCGCTTACGCGAGGTCAGACCTGCTCGATAAGCGACGGCCTCTTATGCAGCAGTGGGCGGGTCACTGCAAAGGATGAAAGAGAGGGGCAGGGATGCCTCTTTTTTTGCCGCAGTCAGGAGATGGTGTAAACACCACTGCAACCGTAACGCCCGGGGTCGCAAGGTGCATTACTTCTGTATTCACTATTCTCAAATACGAAACCATCAGTAACACCACTCGAAGTGGCCCCGCCGATTCGCATTTCTCGTATTGAGGGCTTGCGCCAGGCCCGTTTCGCGGGCGGGCTATCTACCCCCCCCCCCCCCGATTCAGATCCGGGCTCGCCGAACGCGGCAAGCCTTCCGGCGGGGACTCAAGGTGCGTTTTAATCATAAGATTGCTCCTGTTTTCTAGCGATGCCGGCAATCATTCTACACGAGCGACGGCATCCTCCCTGACGAAGTGCAAACGGATGGCTCTTGGCGCATCCGCCTCGTCGAAGTGACAGCGACCGGCATTCCGCTGCCAACAGCAGGATAACGGTGCCAAGGCCATAGATCCGATATTAGTCGTTGCAAGTGCGGGAGGGCGCGCTACAATGCAGGGGCGCGGGCAGCGGATGCATGACGGTTTCCAAGGTGCCTGCGTTGATGTGACCCAAGGGCAGATGAA
This sequence comes from Candidatus Foliamicus numerosus, assembly GCA_028285945.1. Lineage (GTDB taxonomy): Bacteria > Pseudomonadota > Gammaproteobacteria > Steroidobacterales > Foliamicaceae > Foliamicus > Foliamicus numerosus. Next base: position 12,857 of record JAPYNE010000016.1, read on the forward strand.
TTCCAATATCGAAACGCAAATTTTTGCCAACCGGGAGAAAGTCAAGCAACTCCGCGACGAGCACAGGGATCTGGACCTCGCCATCGCCGAAATGTCGCGCAGCGCGCACGCTGATCAGTTCATGCTGAGCCGCATGAAGAAGCGCAAGCTGCGCCTGAAAGACATGATTGCGAAGCTGGAAAGCGAGCGGATACCCGACCTGAACGCCTGACTTTAACCACGGGCCTGGTTCCGCAGTATCCAGGCTTGAGCGAACAGCCCTTGGCGGCTGCCGCTGGCGCGTGTCGGCGATGGCCGGCGGCATCCGGTGCCGCGACATGCCGCCGTGCCGGGTCGATGCGACGCTTTCAGCCGGACATGACCATGGCGCGAGGCCGGCTCAAGAAAGCCTTGGTTGCGCGGGCAGGCGGTTTGCAGCCCGCTGCCATGCGCGGATTGTCAACGCCCTAGTTCGAATCCGGTGCCGCGCTGCCCGTTTGCATGAGCCAATGGCGCATCATCGCGGGAGCGTCTCAGCGCTTCAATAGCCCAGCCACCCCAACAGCGGCGAAGCGGCTAGCGAAATCATCACGAAACTCACGCCGCCCACCACGACCGCCGCGAACAGGCCCAGCAGAAAAGGGCGAAGACCAATCCGGCGGATGCCGGCGAAACTCGAATTCAGGCCCACTGCGGCCATGGCGATCAACAGCAGAGTCTCGGCGGCATGGCGAAGAAAGCCCACCGCCCACTGCCAGTCCTGCGGCTGGAGAATGCCGAACGCGCGCTCCCCGGCATCCCCCAGCGTCCGCAGCGCCGAGCACAGGGCGAACCCCACCACGAACCAGGGAACCATTGCCAGATAAGCTTTCCAGCCGCGTGTTTCGCCCGGCTCGCGGGCCGCGCCGAAGAGAATGCCGGCCAGCGGAATCACGGCGATCATGCAGAGGTTGCGGACCAGCTTGGTGACCGTGGCGATGTCCAGCGCCACCGGGGCGGCGTACTGCGCCTGGTACATCATTCCCGCGCCGGCCACCTGGGCCGTTTCGTGGATGGAGGTGCCCAGGAACAGCCCGGCCAATTCCGGCGCATCGGCGAAGAATCCATGCGCCAGAATCGGGTACAGGAACATGGCCGCAACGCCGAACACCGTGATGCAGGCGATGGCGTAGCTCACTTCCGATTCGCGGGCACGAATCAGCGGCGCGGTGGCCACGATCGCCGTGGCCCCGCATATGCTGGTTCCCACCGCGATCAGCCCTCCAAGGCTGCGCGACAAGCCCAGCCGCCGTCCCAACCCGCCAATCACCGCAAGGCCGGCAGCGATCGCCACGATCACGAACGGCAGCGCCACCAGCGTGAACTTGCCCGCGCTCAGCAGGCTCAGCCGGAACCCCAGCAGCATAATGCCAACGCGCAATATCGTTGTGGAGCAAAACTTAAGCCCCGCGCCCGCGCGCGGCGCCAGCGCCACCACGTTGCAAAGCACCATGCCGATCATGATGGCCAGCATGATGGCGCTCACCGGGCTTTTGTCGAAGCCCAGCAATGATTCACCGATCCATGAGGCGGAGTAGCTCGCCAGCACGGCCACCGCCAGCGCCAGCGCCACGCCCAGCCACCAGGCCCGTGAACGCAGATGGCCAACCACTCGAAATCAGCCTGCCGGTTGCACTGGCGCCGAAGAGCAGATCGGCGGCGCGGAGAAATCCAGTTTCAACAAGCGAAAATAATTCTCGCCCAGCGCGATATTGCGGAACGCCGGGTCACTCAGGTGGCCCAGAATGGCGCTGGTCACGCGCAGCTCCTCGCGGTAGGTCTCGAAGCTCTTGTCGGCGGAGGCCACAAAGTCCGAGCCCGGCAGAACGCGCTCGGAATACTGTTCGATGAAACCGAGGTAGGCGCCACGCAGTTCGGGCTTCGAGAACAGCGCGTCGTCGATGATGCGCCAGGATATATCGACCATCAGCATCGGATAGCGGTCCATCAGAGAGCGCATGAAGCTTAAGTGGGCTTGCGGATCAATGCGGGTCAGTTCGCGTGAAAGGCCCATGTGCATCCACACAATCGGATTGTTCGGATAAAGCCTTAAGACCTCTTCGATCCAAGCCGCGTATTTCATGGGCTCCGTATCGCTGCCCAAATCCGAATGGACGGCGAACGGGATGCCGCGCTCGCGCAGCAGCGACATGAAGGGTTCCCAACGCGCTATGGCTTCCAAGGGAACCGCCCGGTGGCTGTTTCCGAACAGCGCCTGCTTGACCAGATTGACCTCTCCCGCCCAGCGGAACAGGCCCGGAAATTCCTCATCGAGGAGTTCGATGCCTTCCAGCACCCTGTCGGGCCGCTCCAGATCGAAGAAAGTCATCGACAGCGCAAGGTGGATGTTCTCAGGCGGGCTGTCCAGCAGGCTCAGGACATTGGCAAAATCGTTCTTGAGCGTGGGCCTGACCGGCACGCCCGGGCAATCCAGATAGTAGGTGCAGGCCGAGCCCAGCGGCAGCATCTGGCCGATGCCATAAACGTTCGCGAACCGCACCCCGGCGCGCTCCATGAACGCGACCACATCGCCGAACGCATGCGCCGGCCCGCCGAAGGGCCGGAAATGGACATGCGTATCCACTACGGCGGTTTGCGGCGAAACGCTGCGGTCGTAGCAGCCGTCATGCGGCGGCACGAAGTCCGCAAGTTCAAGCCGATCCGAAGCGCCGGCCGCCAGCGGCACGGCGGCCAGCGCGGCCAGGCTCCATGTCCTGCAACGCCAATTCATCCCGTGCTTCCTGTCGAACGTAGCGGGTTGCGCATGCTGCCCTGCCGCTCGATTAGCCATGAGTAGGGGCCTTGGGGTTTCATCGCCGCCATTATCGCACCGCGCCCGCCACGCGAACCCGGGGGAACGAATCCTCCTCCTTCCCGGCTTGAATGCCGCACTGCAAGCGCAACGGCAATGCCGACAATGGACGCGAAGCGGCGGGCGGACGCTGAATCGGGCGTCTTCTATAATTCGGCAACCCATTTTTGGCAGGGGCAGGTCATGCGGGAGGAGGTCATCCCCAAGGGCGCCGGGCCGCGCAAAGCAGCGTGCGATTCGCGCGCGCAAAACGAAGGGCAGCGCGAGAGTTCAGCGCCCAGCATGCCCGCGTGCGGCCCGCGCGCGCAAAACGAAGGGCAAGCAGCGGAAACCGGCGAGGCAAGCCCGGAATCGCCGGCTGAGGCCCCGCAGCGGTCGGAGTACTCCTCCGACGTGATCCGGCGCGTGTTCAAGGAAGGCGTGTATCCCTACGAGGACAGGATGCCGCGCCGCACCTACGAGAAGCGCAAGGCCACGCTGCAAGTGGAATTGCTCAAGGCGCAGCGCTGGATCAAGGAATCCGGCGCCAAGGTGCTGCTATTGTTCGAGGGGCGCGATGCCGCCGGCAAGGGCGGCGCCATCAAGCGGTTCATGGAGCACCTCAATCCCCGCGGCGCCCGCGTGGTGGCGCTGGAGAAGCCCAACGAGCGCGAGCGCACCCAATGGTATTTCCAGCGCTACGCGGCGCACTTCCCCGCCGCCGGCGAAATCGTGCTGTTCGACCGCTCCTGGTACAACCGCGCCGGCGTGGAGCGCGTGATGGGCTTTTGCACCCGGGCGGAATACCTGGAGTTCATGCGCCAGTGCCCGGAGCTGGAGCGGATGCTGGTCAACAGCGGGATTTACCTTCTCAAGTACTATTTCTCCGTGTCGCAGGAAGAGCAGGCGCACCGCTTCGACAGCCGCCGCACCGACCCCTTAAAGCAATGGAAAATTTCGCCCATCGACATTGCGTCCGTGGACAAGTGGGACAACTACACCATGGCCAAGGAGGCGATGTTCTTCTACACCGACACCGCCGACGCGCCCTGGACGGTCATCAAGTCCGACGACAAGAAGCGCGCCCGCGTCGCCTGCCTTCAGCACTTCCTGACGAAGCTCCCCTACCCGGACAAGGACGCCGGCATCATCAGCGGCCCGGACCCCCTCATCGTTGGCCCCGCCACCCGCGTCGTCGATACCAACGCCCCCATGGACACCGGCTAGCCCGCGACATGCCAAAATCGCTCCAGCAAAGACCATGGTTATTCGCACGTTTGCCGTTGAGAATCGATGGCGCGAAGCATGAAATTTGATTACGCGGGGCTGAAGGCGCAGGCGGAGGGCCTTGCAAAGGGCCGTGACGACCGGGTTGGGCTTCGCGTCCACCGGGCGTTGAGCTGGCTGAAGCGGGCCGAACTGTGCGAGGACGATGAGGACGCACGGTTCATTTTCCTGTGGATTGCGCTCAACGCGGCCTACGCCAACGAAATTCAGCGCGACGCGGACGAACCCGAGCAGGCGGGCTTGCAGCGGTTCCTGAAATTGCTGGTGGCGGTCGATCGCGACAACCTGCTCCACGCGCTGGTGTGGGACAAGTTCCCGGGGCCGATTCGCGCGCTGCTGAGCAACGAGTTCGTGTTTGAGCCGTTCTGGGACTTCCGTTGCGGAAGAATCGGCGAGCGCGAATGGCAAGAGAAATTCGACCGGGCGAACCGAGCCGCCATGCGGGCGCTGGGCAATAAGAGCCAAACCGCCAAGGTGCTCTCCATTGTCCTTGCGCGCCTCTACACCCTCCGCAATCAGCTCGTGCATGGTGGCGCCACTTGGAAAGGCCGTGTTAACCGCGAGCAGATCCGCGACGGCGCCGCCTTTCTCGGCGACCTCGTGCCGCGCGTGATCCATCTTCTGACCGAGCATCCCGGCGAGGACTGGGGCGACCCTCGCTACCCGGTAGTGAACACTTAAAGTTCGGCTGCGAACCGCAAGCCATGAGGGTTACGGCATGATTTGCCTGAAAAAAGGAAAGCAAGCCCGAAAGGAGAGCGTTCCGCTGTCCCGGAGCTTTGGAAGTCCTCGCTCCCAAGCGATCGGAAGCCCTCCCGCCGACGAGCGAAGCGTGACTTCGCGCGAACGGATCGTGCTGTTTTCGCATGGCCAGGAAAGCGGGCCCTGGGGAACAAAAATCACGGTGCTGGCAGAAGATGCCCGCGACGCGGGCCTGGCGGTGGATTCCATCGACTACAGGGGAATGCCCGATCCCGCCGAAAGGGCGAAAAAGCTCATCGCCCGCATGCGCGACTGCGGCGAGGAGGTGCTGCTGGCGGGCAGCAGCATGGGCGGCTACGTGGCGGTGGCCGCGGCGCAGGCGCAACCGTCCGCCGGATTGTTTCTGATGGCGCCGGCGCTGGCGGTGCCGGACTGGCCGCCGCTTGCGGAAACGGTGGATGCGCCAGCTCATCTGGTGCATGGCTGGGAGGACGACATCGTGCCGCTGGAATGGAGCGTTGATTTCGCCCGCGCCAACTCCGCGCATCTTCACCTGCTGCGCGCCGGCCACGGGCTGACTGAAGCGATGGATGAAATCCGGGTGCTGTTTCGGCTGTTTCTCTCTAGCTGCGGATGATTCAGCCGGGAGCCGGCCCAGACCGCAGGTGAGCAGCCTCGCAAAGCATCGCCTTATCTTTCAGCCTGCAACTGAGTTCAGCAAACCCTTGGAGGCGCTCGCCAGCAGGGCGGTATCGCTGCCTATCCCTAAGAACTTCGCGCCGTTGGCGGTTTGCGTTCGCACGGCCTCCGGGGAGCCGGCCAGCGTTCCCGGCGCCCTGCCCGACGCGGCGATATCGCGCAATGCCTGGGCAATCGCCGCCTGCACTTCCGGATGGTTCGGCTGGCCCAAGTAGCCCATCGAAGCAGACAGGTCCGAAGGACCTACAAAAACCGAATCCACGCCGTCCACGGCGGCAATAGCCTTGAGATTGTCAAGCGCCGTCACAGTTTCAGCCTGCACGATCAGGCAGATTTGCGATTCGGCCTGAGCAGCGTAGTTCTCAATTTGCGTCCAGCGCGACGCCCGCGTAATCGAAGTGGCCAGACCGCGCACCCCCCGGGGAGGATAGCGAACGGCGGCCGCAAGCGCCTCGGCCTGCTCGGCGGTATCGACCATGGGAACCAGCAGCGACTGAACGCCCGCATCGAGGTAGCGCTTGATGCGGGCGGGATCGCCGTCCGCCACACGGGCGATCGCCTGCGTTCCGCTGCCTTCTATGGCCTGGAGCTGCCGCAACACCGAACGCAGGTTGTTGGGCGCATGCTCGGCATCGATCAGCAGCCAGTCGAAACCCGCGCAGGCGCAAAGTTCGGCTGCGACCGGCGAGCTCATGCCTAGCCAAAGACCGAACTGCACGCCGTCTTCGCCCAGCCGTTTCTTGAATACGTTCTCGGGTAGTTTCATGTGATCGGCTCCGCATGCGCGTGCGCCATGTCCATATCGGGAAAATCGAAGGTCAGCGGGCGCGCTTGCCTTCGGCTCCGTTCCGCTTCGTCGAAGCGTTCCGCCGCTCGCCGCACTTGTTCGGACGAAAGCACGGGCACAGCGGCTTATCCGGTTGCCGCCGCTGCCGGCGCATCGAAGAAAGTCAGCATCACGCGGGCGCCCACGGACATGACCAGCAGCCACAGGAACAGGCCCTGCTGCGACAGACCGGCCGGCGGGGTGAACTGGAGGAAGAAGAACAAGCCCATGGGAATGACGGCGCCGAACATCATCGTGTGCCGGCGTCCAAACTTGGCCCGCAGGCGGTCGGACCATTCGCCGATCACCGGATCGGTCAGCGCATCCACCGCCAGGCTGATGAAGATGGCCAGCCCAACAAGGCACCCGTCCAAACCCACCACGCGCTGGTAGAAAAACAGCACGAACAGCTCGAATACCACAAACACGAGGTTCCCCACGGAACCGGTGAACCCGTGCAGCGCCTTGATGTGGAATGGAGCCCGTTCGTGCATGGAGCGAGTCGCTTGCGCCGCGCTACTATAAGCGCCAAACATCGTTTGAGGAAACGCTCATGCCTGAAACCACCGAAACACACGAAGCCAAAAGGTCGCATTTGCGCTGGAAAAACCAAGTGCCAAAGCCGCGAACCTGATCAGAGGGCAGGACGAAGCCCGCAAGTCCGAATACCGGACTTTCTTTGTATCGACGATCGGCGCGGCTTACATAGGGGCCGATGTGGCCAAACTCGTCGAGATAAGCGAAATGCGTCATCTGCGTCCCTTCAGAAACACGAAAGCCCGCGTCGGAACGCGGGCCTCGGAAGGAGGGCAGGACTAGCCTGCGCCTCGCGAAGCAATATACGCTTGCGGCGCTGTTACGTCAAATCATCGTGGGCCGGGCTGCGGGAGGTATTGCAGCCAGTTGTGGGCGGGGTCGCCGCAGGCGATGAAGAAAGGGTTTTTGTTTGATTGCTTGCCGTAGCGCAGCGGCTGGCCGTCAAGCGCGAACACTGAGCCGCCCGCGCTTTCCAGGACCGCATGGCCGGCGGCGGTGTCCCATTCCGAGGTGGGCCACATGCGCGCATACACGTCGGCCTCGCCCTTTGCCAGCAGGCCGAATTTCAGCGAACTGGACACGACGCGGCGGCGCGCCTCGCCCAAGGCGGCCACGTAGCGGTCCAGCACCGGGGCCGGATGCGAGCCGCTGGCCAGCACCCGGCGCGGCCGTGCCGGGGGTTGCGTGGCGCGAATCGCTTGAGGCGCGCCGCCCGCGCCTTCGCAGCAGAAAGCGCCCCCGCCCCGGTAGCTGAAGTAGTGCTGCTCAAGCGCCGGCGCATCCACCACGCCCAGCACCGGCCGCCCTCTGTGGATCAGCGCAATGTTGACGGTGAATTCCGGGTGCCCGCGAATGAATTGCCGCGTGCCGTCCAGCGGATCCACCAGCCAGTGCCACGCCCAGCCGGAGCGCTGCGCCGCCAGCGTTTCGGGATCGGACTCCTCCGACAACACCGGCATCCTCGGCTCAAGCCGCTCAAGCCCGGCCGCGATGTGCTCGTGCGCGGCGCGGTCAGCGGCAGTGACCGGACTCCGGTCGGACTTGTAATCGACCTCAACGCGCTCTTTTCCGAAAAAGCGCATGGCGAGCTGGCCCGCGCCGCGCGCCAGCTCGCGCGCCGGGCCGATCAGCGCGGAAAGATCAGGAGTTTGGCCAGCCCGCATTCAGGCGCCACCCGCGCGGGATTCAACGCCGGACGAATGCAGCCGGGCTTCTGCCACAGTCTGCTAGCGGCGGCTGTTGCGGCGGCGGCCGCCGCGCCCGGGCCCATGGCGCTTGCGCTCCTGCGTTCGGGGCGGCACCGCTTGCAGATAGGGCGCAAGCAGTTCCGGGTCGATCGACTGGCGCTGAATCGAGTGGCCGATGAAGGCTTCGATTTCCGGCAGCGAATAAGCGTAGTGCTCGCAGGCGAAACTGACCGCATGCCCCATTTCCCCGGCGCGGGCGGTGCGACCGATTCGATGCACGTAGTCCTCCGGATTTTGCGGCAAATCGTAGTTGAACACGTGGGTGACATCGGGCACATGCAGGCCGCGCGATGCCACGTCGGTGGCCACCAGCACCGGCAGGTCGCCGTCGTGGAATTGCTCGAGCATGCGCATGCGTTTGCTTTGCGGCACATCGCCGGAAATCGCGCTGGCCTTCACGCCGCCCGCATCCAGCCGGTCCGCCAAACGGTCGGCCTCGCGGCGCGTGTTCACGAACACCATGCTGCGCTCAACGCCTTCCTGCGCCAGCAGCGCGGCCAGAAGAGGCGCCTTCTGCTCGCTGGAGGGGTAGTACAGCCGTTGCTCCACTTCGTCCACCACCTTCTTGTCCGGTTCGATGCGAACAATCTGCGGGTCGTTCAGGTGGGTGTTGGCCAACTCCAGCACCAGGTAGCCCAAAGTGGCGGAAAACAACATGCTCAGGCGCTTCTCACGCGGGGGCAGCCGTCGCATCACATAGCGGATATCGCGGATGAAGCCTAGGTCGTACATGCGGTCGGCCTCGTCGATAACGATCACTTCAACCGCGGAAAGCGCGAATACGCCCTGACGGTAATAGTCGAGCAACCGCCCCGGCGTGCCGATCAACAGGTCCGTTCCGCGGCTCAGGCGCTCGCGCTGCGACTTGTAGGCCGCCCCGCCGTACACCACCATCATGCTCAAACCGGTGGCCGCCCCCAACTCCTTCGCGTCGCGCTCGATCTGCTGCGCGAGCTCCCGGGTGGGCGCAAGCACCACGGCGCGCGGCGAGGCAAGACGGGTTCGCTTAGGCGGCGGGCTGCACAGCAGGCGGTTGAACAGCGCCAGCAGGAACGCAGCCGTCTTGCCGGTGCCCGTTTGCGCCTGTCCCGCCACATCCCGGCCCGCCATCGCGGTAGGCAGAGTCCCGGCCTGTATGGGAGTGAGCGCCTCAAAGCCGGCCCGGCGGACGCCCTCGCGGAGCGGCGGCGGCAAATCAAGCGAATCGAAACGTATTGGGTCTTCGGACAAAGTCTAGCCTAGGTTGACCGCTGCGTATTGTATGGCCTGCCGCGTCCTTGGCCTATGCGCTACGGAAGCTTGCGCGCCTCGCGAAGGGAAGCGGCGAGGAAAGGCGGAGTCGGCGCGGAGGCGTCAACAGTTTGACATCGCCTGTTATTTGTGGTAGGGATGGGCAGAGCCTAGGCTGTTCTTCTAGCCACAAATAGGGGGTGAACTGTGGCGGTAAAAAGACGTTGGTGGGCGCTGCCCATTCTTGTAGGCTGTTTAGCGCTTAGCGGCTGCAAAGGAAAATTGAATTTCAGTTGCGGGGCCGGTAGTGGCGGATGGTGGTGCAAGGGAGGTATCGAGGGCACTTTCGTAGTGGACAACAAGGGAGAGACGATAGGTAAAGTCATGGCAAGAAATTACGCTATAGCTGAAATCTCCCGAGCCATATCACAGTATGGGAGCCCTTACGTTGTCGAGATGCCTGATTGGAATACGCTGAATGTGTCTGTCGAAAACGGAAATACAGTGAGATACTCTTTGGGTGCGGAGGCAAGGGGCCCCAAGTGGGCGCTAGAAAGTGGCCTTGGTTTGGCCTCTTCATGGTACGATGCCAATGTCTATTGGATTCCTGATCCAAGTGATACTTTGAGCATTCATACGGCGGAGCAATGACAATGTTGAGCAGCTCACGTTTAGCTTTTGTCGGCTTGGCGCTGGCGCTTTCTTTGGCGGGCTGCGCATCAGGCACTAGGCTGGTGCTAAAGGACGATGGCGGGGTTCTTGTGGAGGGAATCAGCCGCGGTTCGCCAATGCATCGGGCAATGCTCGAAGTATATGAAGCGTGCGGCGGGGCTGCCGATGGAAAGATCACCGAAATTAACTGGCGTTCCGGTGATTCCCCCTTGCCGGTCTGGACGGAGGAAAGGGGATGGCATTTCAAGGATTTTGAGTGCCTTCCATCCGATGAGGCGGCTGCTGAAAAACTTGGGCCGCAAGAGAGCGGCGCGGTTACCCATCTTGAATTGAGTGGCGGCTGAAGGTCTGCGCGGTAGGGCCTTCCATACCTAGTAGATGCTCCGGCTGATCGTTTGCCGAACAGCGCGCCGCGCTTAGACCCCTACGGTTTCGCGGCGCAGTAAGCGTAGCGATCGAAGCCGGAGAACCGCTCCCCTTCACAGAACCCCCGCCAAATCAAAAGGAGACATTTCTATCTTTGCGTTGACAAACCCGCACAGGATGCCGCGCCCGCGCCGGTCGAACACCAGCACTTCCACAACCATGTCCGGCCCCGCTGCGCGCTGGGCTTGATAACCCCAATGGAATACCTCCGCAAACACAAGACAGCCGAACACGATCAGTCCCATATGTCGTGAACCCTTAAAGCGCAAAGCCCTTTGGGGCAGTTTTCATGTAGAATGGCAACGCATCCTGAATCGTTCAGGGGCCGCGTGGCTTTCCGCAGTCGGCGCGGGCATTATCAATTCCCTCCCGGCAATCGGAGCGGGCAAAGTTTTTGAAGGGGAGGCCGGGGATCCTCGCCTAGATATTCTTCTCCAAGTAATTTCTCTCAAGGGGAGCCTTATATATGAGCGTTTCGCATGTAGCGGAAGAAAGTTTCCAGTCCGATGTGCTCGGCAGCGACGTGCCGGTTCTGGTCGATTTCTGGGCCGAATGGTGCGGCCCCTGCCGAATGATTGCGCCCGTGCTGGACCAGATTTCGGAGGAGTACGACGGTCGATTGCAGATCATGAAGCTCAACGTGGATGAAGCCCAGCAAACGGCTTTCCAGTACAACGTTCGCAGCATTCCCACCCTGATCCTGTTCAAGAACGGACAGGTGGAAATGCAGGTTGTGGGAGCGCAATCCCGCCAACAGATATGCAAGATGCTGGATGAAAAACTGTGAGAAATTACTCCGGAAACACAGGCCGCCACCGTCGGCCGCAGCGTCCCAGAAACCCCAACGCCGCCCCGCGCGGACGGCGCCGGGACCGCCGTCAATACGACGACGTGGGCATCTTCACGACCGAGGAAACGATCACCGCCGAACAGCTCAAGGAGCTGGACCATGTGCTCAAGCTGAGCGACTTCAAGCGATTCCCGGTGGCCAAAATCCTTGAGCAGGGGCGCGAACTGGGCCTGGATAACCTGGACCGGGCCCGCAAGCAGGACATCACGTTTTCGGTGCTCAAGGCGCACGCCGAAAAAGGCGCCTCCATCTATGCCGAAGGCGTTCTGGAAATCCTCCAGGACGGCTTCGGCTTCCTGCGTTCCGCCGACGAATCGTACCTGGCCGGGCCGGACGACATCTACGTCTCGCCGGGCCAGATCCGCCGCTTCAATCTGCGCACCGGCGACACCCTGGCCGCGCTGGTGCGCCCGCCCCTGGAGAGCGAACGCTATTTCGCCCTGCTGAAAATGCACCAGATCAATTTCGAGGCGCCGGCCAACTCGCAGGGCAAGGTGCTGTTCGAGAACTTAACGCCGCTGTTTCCCAAGGAGCGCTACACGCTGGAGCAGGGCAACGGCAGCACCGAGGACCTCACCGCTCGCATCATCGACATGGCCGCGCCGGTGGGCAAGGGCCAGCGCGGCCTGATCGTGTCGCCGCCCAAGGCCGGCAAAACCATGCTGCTGCAAAACATCGCGCAGTCGATCGCGGCCAACTACCCGGAAACCTTCCTCATCGTGCTGCTGATCGACGAGCGCCCCGAGGAAGTGACCGAGATGCAGCGCACCGTGCGCGGCGAAGTGGTGTCGAGCACCTTCGACGAGCCCGCCACCCGGCATGTGCAGGTGGCGGAAATGGTTCTGCACAAGGCCCGCCGGCTGGCCGAGCACCGCCGCGACGTGGTTATCCTGCTCGATTCCATCACCCGCTTGGCGCGCGCCTACAACACTGTCACGCCTTCCTCCGGCCGGGTGCTGTCCGGCGGCGTGGAGGCCAACGCGCTGCAACGCCCCAAACGCTTTTTCGGCGCCGCCCGCAAGATCGAGGAAGGCGGCAGCCTCACCATCCTCGCCACCGCGCTGGTCGATACCGGATCGAAGATGGACGAGGTGATCTACGAGGAATTCAAGGGCACCGGCAATTCCGAAATCCACCTCGACCGGCGCATTTCCGAAAAGCGCGTGTTCCCCGCCATCAATATCAACCGCTCCGGCACAAGGCGCGAGGACCTGCTCACCGAAGAGGACGAAATGCAGAAAATCTGGGTGCTTCGCAAGCTGCTGCATCCCATGGACGAACTCGCCGCCGCCGAATTCCTGCTCGACAAGATGCGCGACACCAAGCGCAACAAGGCCTTCTTTGAAACGATGAAAATGGGCTGAGCGCGCCCGGCCCGATGGCACTCCTGCAGGCAGCGGGTGGCGGCAGGCCGGCGAAGCATTCATTGCATTGCGGCCGATCGCATTTGAGTTACCATTTCCCCCTATGAAGGGTGTCCATTCGCGAAACGAATGGCTGCGCGGCGGCGGCCCCAAACTTCTTATCGGCATGGCGCTGGCGGCAAGCCTTCCGGCAGCGGCGCAGGATGCGAGCAGCATCGCCGCCGGCGAACCGCGACTGGTCACCGCCGAAGCCCGCAGGCTGGTCACCATGCCCGCTTTGCCGACTCCTCCCGCAGCCCCAACGGCCACCCTTTCAGGCGAGCCTCAGGAAACGGCGGCGGCGGTGACGGTCGAAACCTTCGATACCGCGTCGCATCGGGTCCATGTCGTGTCCGTGGCCGGGAAAACCTATAAGGCCGCAGCACCGCTTGAAGGCCCGCGCCGCTGGTTGGCGTTCGATCCCGCCAGACGCGCGTTCGCCGAGTTGTTGCCGAGCATCCGCGTGGAGCTCGGAAGCGGCGTGGATCCCAAAGCGGTCGCCGAGGCGGTTGATGCCGTCGGCATCGAAGTATTCGATGGATTGGCTTTCGCCATTGTCAAACTCCCGGCGCACCTGCATCCGGCCGATGCCGCAGCACGGATCGAGGCGCTGCCGGGGCAGCCGGAGGCGGCTCTGCGGCTGCGGCGCCCCAGGATTCAATGGCGGTAATGCCAACCGGGAATCCGGGTGCCGGACGACGGCGCTCGACCGGCTGGCCGCTTTCGCTGCTTGTCCTGCTGGCGCTCGCCGGCTGCGGCGACGGAGGGGAAGACGAAGAAGGCGAGCCGCCGCCGCCCCCCGCCAAGCTGTCGCTCGCAGTGGCTGGCGCCACGCAGGTGGAGGAAGCCAGCAACCCGAAGGTCACGCTCACCGTTGAGCTCGACGCGCCTGCGTCAGGAGCGGTTGCGGCGGCGCTGAACCTGGCCGGAACCGCAAGCCACGATCGCGACTATGCCATTGCGGTTGGCGGCGAGAGCGCCGAAGTGTCCGATGCGGGCGTGATCGAAGGCCTAGCCATAGCGTCCGGCGACCGTTCCGCCAGCCTAGAAATCGATATCTACCGCGACTTCGACGACGAAGGCGACGAAACCATCCAAGTTAGCCTGGGCGCAATTACCGGCGGCGCCGAAGCGGGCGAAACATCATCGTCCGTGACCCTCACCGTGCTCGACGGCGAGGCCGCCACGCTGGCCAAGAATTCGCCGGAAGGAGGCGGCGGGGAAGAGTCGGACAATGACCTGACACTGATTCCGTTCGGTTTCGACATCATGGCCGACACCATCGTTGCGGCCATGCTGGCGCAACTCCCGGCCAGCGCTATGGCGCCCGAACCCTTGGTGGCGGAATTGTCCACGGACCAGAACTTCGCCTCGGATGCTCAAACGTTCACCGCCTGCTATGCGCCCTCCACCGACGCGCAGGGCGATGGCTCCCCCGGGCGCCTGATGAGCCCATGTCAAGCGGAGCCTGTCGAAGACCCGCTCGCGGCTTTTTTCGCCAACATCCGCGAGTTTCGCCTGCCGCTGGATGATTTGAAGCCAAACAAGAACTACTTCCTGCGCATCAGGCTCGGGGCGCTTCCTGACAACTTCGACCTCGATACGGGAGCGCCCAACGTTGTCATTAATGGTTTCGTCACCAATGCCGAGGGCCGTGTCGCGTTGCGCTGCGAACCGCCCCGGCGCGCGCCGGCAAGCGGCGGCGACCCGCTGTTTACCGAGCAGTGGCATCTGGTGAATACCGGCCAAACGGCATTCTCCAAGCGCGGCGGCTCCGCTGGCGCCGATATGCAAATGATGGCGGCGATCAATGCAGGGCGCGACGGCGCGGGCATCAAGCTTGCGGTGGTGGACACAGGACTCCAAATTTGCCATCCCGATCTTGCCGCTAACACCAGCGGCGGCGGGTCGTTCAACTTTGGCGCTGCGGCCCGCCCTGGCGCGTCACCCGACGATCCTTACAACTTCTCGTCACTCGGCGACCATGGCACCGCCGTTGCCGGGGTGGCCGCGGCGGTGGCGAACAACGGCCGAGGCGGCCGGGGCGTGGCGCCGGGAGTGACGCTGGTGGGCTTCAACCCGATGGAGGCCGTGGCCGCTGAAGGCGAAGATCCCGCTACAGCAGCCGACATCGCGCTGATCAAGAGCCTTGGCGGCAGCAGCAGCGCGCCGGACTCGGCCAGCGTTGACATCTTCAACATGAGTTTCGGCGTGGAAGTGCCTTCGGAGAACAGCTCTGATGAGTTCGTGCGCATGATGCGGATGGGCACCGGGCAGCTTCGCTCGGGGCGCGGCGCGATTTACGTGAAAGCGGCCGGGAACGTGTTCGACGCCTGCGATCAGGCGCACCCCTTCCATCGCGAGCTCGGCTGCATCAACGGCAACGCGGACCCCGACAGCAATCTGCCTTGGCTCATAAGCGTTGGGGGCTTCAACGCCGACGACCGCAAAGCCTCCTACTCCGTCGCCGGAGCAAGTCTCTGGATCGTAGCCCCTTCCGGCGAGGGCGGCGTTGAAGCGCCAGGCATCATCACCACCGACCAGGCGGGGCCGCTGGCCGGCTTCAACACGTCTCCTGAAAACCGCTTGACGAGCAATCATCCGCTCAACCGCGACGGCGACTACGTGAGCAACTTCGGCGGCACGTCTTCCGCGGCGCCTGCCGCCGCCGGCGCCGCGGCCCTCATGCTGGGCGTTAAGCCGGAACTGACCTGGCGCGATATCAAGCACATCCTGGCGCGCACTGCCCGGCGCATCGACCCGGATATCGCCGAGGTTCGCGCCGCTTTCAATGGCACGCCCTATGTCGCGCAGCACGCCTGGCAGACCAACGGCGCGGGTTACGCCTTCCACAACTGGTACGGCTTCGGCGCAATCCATGTGGATGAGGCGCTCATGGCGGTCAACAGCTACACCCCGGACAGCCTCGGCGCATTGACGGAATCGCCATGGTTTGAGGGAATGGCGTCCGATCAGCCGGGAGTGGCCATTCCCGATGCGGACGGGGCGGGCGTGCGCGCCACGGTGGATGTTTCGGGGCTGCCCGACGGCGCGAATATCGAAGCCGTGGTGCTCGAAATCTCGGCCTCGCATACGAACGCGCTGGATTTGGGTGTTACGCTGAGCTCGCCGTCGGGCGCTCAAAGCGTGCTCAATCCGCCCTTCAACACAGTGCTTGACGGATTTCCCGGGCTTGTCGAATGGCATTTGCTCAGCAATGCCTTCTACGGCGAGCAGCCGGACGGCGAGTGGGCACTCCATGTGGCGGATCTTGCCCCCGGCGACACCGGCGCCCTCGGCCACTGGCGGCTCAGGTTCTATTACGGCGAACATCCGGCCAACTGAGCCCGCGCCGCGTTTCAGATCGCCATCGAAGACGCGGCGGGACCGCGCACCCAGTTGCCCGCCATCATCAAGGAGCTAGGGAAGCTCTGATTAAATCAGAGCTTCCCTGCGGCACAAGGATGTGCCGCCGGATTCGATGACGCAAGTCATTGAATCCGCGAGTAAAACAAAACCACGCTTTTGTTTTGCGGCAATGAAAAACTCCATGGATGGAGTTTTTCAGAGCATACCTAGAAGAGTATGCGTAAGCGCCAAGGAACACGGCATGCGCGGCGGCAAGAGTTTGGGGGAGGCAGCGTGGCTTTGCTCCCCGGACTTCAATCGGGAAGGCGGCCCAAGGCCCGGGCGCCGATGTCGGAGCGGCAGAAGGCGCCGTCGAAGGAGATGGCTGAAACCGCGTTATAGGCCCGGCTGCGCGCTTTCGACACCGACTCGCCCAAGGCGGTGACGCAGAGCACGCGACCGCCGGAAGTCACGACTTCGCCGGCCTCTTCGGCCGTGCCGGCGTGAAATATCTTCACCAGCGGGCGATCCGCGCTATCGAGGCCGGCAATGCGGCGACCCTTGGCGTAGCTGCCCGGATAGCCGCCCGAAGCCATGACAACGCCCAGCGCGCATCGCGGATCCCAGCTCGCGCGAGCCTGATCCAGCCGGCCCGCCAGCGTGGCTTCGATGAGATCCAGCAGGTCGGTCTTGAGGCGCATCATAAGCGGCTGGCATTCGGGGTCGCCGAAGCGAACGTTGAACTCCAGCACGCGCGGGTCGCCTTCAGGTGAAATCATAAGGCCGGCATAGAGCACGCCGCGAAAAGGGGTGCCATTGCCGCGCATGGCCCGAACCACCGGACGCATGATCTCGTTCATCACCCGCGCCTCGACCGCCGGATCGAGCACTGGCGCGGGCGAGTAGGCGCCCATGCCGCCGGTGTTGGGTCCGCGGTCGCCATCGTCGCGGGCCTTGTGGTCCTGGGAAGAAGCGAGCGGCAGCACATGCTCGCCGTCCACCAGCGCAATGAAGCTGGCCTCCTCGCCTTGCAGAAAATCCTCCACCAGGACCCGCCGGCCGGCAGCGCCGAAAGCGTCCGCTTCCAGCATGTCCTTGAGCGCCGACCGCGCCTGCTCGCGCGTCCCAGCCACGACCACGCCCTTGCCGGCCGCCAAGCCATCGGCCTTCACCACCATCGGCGCCGGCCGCTCGTCCACGTGCCGCAGCGCCGGCTCAAGCGCGTTGAACTCCCGATAGCCAGCGGTGGGAGCGCCCGAAGCCTCCAGCACCTCCTTGGCGAAGCCTTTCGATCCCTCCAGCCGGGCGGCGGCCGCCGTGGGCCCGAAGCAACGCAAGCCCGCCTTCTCCATCCGATCGACGAGGCCCGCCACCAGCGGCGCCTCCGGGCCGGGCACCACCAAGCCAATGTCTTCCGCGAGGGTATAGGCGAGAAGGCGCTCTTGATCAGCGGCGTCGAGCGGCACGTTGCGCACGCCGGGCTCGCGGGCGGTTCCGGCGTTGCCGGGCGCAACCCGCACTTCGATGATGCGCTCGGATTGGGCAAGTTTCCAAGCCAGCGCGTGTTCGCGTCCGCCTGAGCCGATAATGAGGACTTTCATGCTTCACTCACTGCTTTGTTGTGGCGGGGAGAGGACCGGAAGTCCTCTTTTCCCTTGGAGGCGTGTTATCGCTGTCGATACCAAGTCGCCCGATGCCGGGGGAGAGGACCGGAAGGCCTCTTTCTCCTTTGGAGGCGGGGCATCAATGGCGGAAGTGGCGCGCGCCGGTGAACAGCATGGCCACGCCCCGCTCGTCGGCAGCGGCGATGACTTCCTTGTCGCGGATCGAGCCGCCCGGCTGCATAACGACGGTAATGCCCTCGTCGGCGGCAGCGGCAAGGCCGTCGGCGAATGGCAGGAAACCGTCGGAAGCCATGGCCGCGCCGGCCAGATCGAAACCGGCGGCGGCGGCGCGCCAAGCGGCGATGCGGGCGCTCATCACGCGGCTGGTCTGGCCGCCGCCGATGCCGAGCGTTTGCCCGTCGCGCGCATAGACCACGGCATTGGACGACACGAAGCGGGCCACGGTCCAGGCGAACCGGGCGTCGCGCCGCTCTTCGTCGCTGGGCGCGCGACGGCTCACGACCTCATGACGCTCGGTTTGATCGGTATCGGCAGTTTGCGCCAGGATCGCGTCGTCCAGCACCTTTAGCCTTGGCACGCCGCTGCCGCCCCTTTCTCGTGCGCGCGGCATCGATTGCTCCACGATGCGCAGATTCCTGCGCTCCTTCAGGAGATCAACGGCTCCGGGCGAGAACCCGGACGCGATCACGACTTCGGCGAACTGGCCGGCCACCGCCCGGGCAGCTTCCTCATCGACTTCGCCGTTGAAGGCGATCACGCCGCCGAAAGCCGATTCGGAGTCGGCGGCGAACGCGCGTTGGTAGGCATCGCTTGCACTGCCGCTCACCGCGGCTCCGCAGGGAGTCGCGTGCTTGATGATGGCGCAGGCGGGCTGGGGCAGAGCCCAAGCGCATTGCCAAGCCAGGTCCGCGTCGGCCAAGTTGTTGTAGGAGAGGGGCTTGCCGCCAAGCAGGCGCATGCTGCCAGCATTCGGCGCGCCGGCCGGCGCATACACGGCGGCCTGCTGGTGCGGATTCTCGCCGTAGCGCAAGTCGGCCTGCTTCACGAGTTCCAGCGAAAGCCTGTCCGGCAAAGCAGCGTCGGCGCCCGCCCCTAACCCGGCGCCATCACGCGATGCCAGCCAGCCGCATATCGCCCGGTCGTAGCGCGCGGTGTGATCGAAGGCCTTGACCGCAAGCCGACGGCGCGTCTCCTCGCCTAGTTTCCCGGAAGCCTCGAGTTCGGCAACGACTGTTTCGTAGTCGGACGGATCCACCACCACGCCCACGCGACCATGGTTCTTGGCCGCCGCGCGGATCATCGCCGGACCGCCCACATCGATCTGCTCGATCACCTCCGCAGGCGCGGCGGCTGCGCTCGAGGCGGTTTCCACGAACGGATAAAGATTGACCACCGCCAGCGAAATCGGCTGGATTCCGTGCTTGGCCAAATCGCGCCCATCGACTTCCGGCCGGCAAAGCAAACCGCCGTGGATCAAGGGATGCAGCGTTTTGACACGACCGCCCATCATTTCCGGCGCGCCGGTCAAAGATGCTACATCCTTGACCTCAAGACCCGCCGCGCGCAAGGCCCGGGCAGTGCCCCCGGAAGCGACCAATTCCCAGCCGAGCGCCGCAAGACGCGCAGCGAAATCAACCGCGCCGGTCTTCTCGGATACGCTGAAAAGGGCCCTGGGCGGCATAGCCAGGTTGCCAGATCAGGCCGGCCCTGAGAAGGCCTGCTTCAGATGCCTTGGTTGTACCGCCGCAGCTTGGTGCGCAGGGTGCCGCGGTCGATACCAAGCATGCGCGCCGCCCGGCTCTGGTTGCCGCCCGCATACTCCATCACGCCTTCCAGCAAGGCCGACTCCACTTCGGTCACCACCATCGAGTACAAATCGGTGGGCCAGTGGCCATCCAGTGCGTGGCAATAATCCCGCACTGCCTCTCCGGTCAGTTCCCGTAGCGTGCGCGAGCCGCTTGAGTTGCCATGCCGGTCTGAAAGGTGCGCAGAGCGCCGCCCCATACCTGCCCCGTTGTCGGCGGCCAAACCAACCCCCCAATGATGTTTTTCTAGTACCCGCTCAACCGGGGGAATCCGGGAGCGGAAAAATACTATAGCACGGGATTGAACAGCCGCTATGCGGCCTCATCAGCTCTTGATTCGAGCCACTTTTCCAAGAAATGGATATCCGCTCCGCCCGCCGCAAAGCCTTCCGTTCCAAGAATAGCCTGATGCAACGGCACATTCGTCACCAGCCCTTCCGTCACCAGCTCATTCAGTGCCAGACCCATGCGGGCGATAGCCCCCGAACGGGTGGCGCCCCAAGCGATCAGCTTGCCTACCAGCGAATCGTAGTAGGGCGGCACCTCGTATCCGGTGTACAAGTGGCTGTCCACGCGAACCCCCGGGCCTCCGGGCGCATGCCATAGCGCAACCTTGCCGGGCGAGGGCGCGAAAGTGTCGGGATGCTCGGCGTTGATCCGGCATTCTATGGCGTGGCCGCTAAGCGTGACATCGTCCTGACGGATACTGAGCGGCTCGCCGGCAGCCACCCGCAATTGCTCCTGCACGATATCGAAACGGGTGATCAGCTCGGTCACCGGATGCTCCACCTGTAGCCGCGTATTCATTTCGATGAAGTAGAACTCGCCATCCTCGTAGAGGAACTCGAAGGTGCCGGCGCCGCGGTAGTCCATATCCCGGCAGGCCTTTACGCACAAGGCGCCGATGCGCGCGCGCGCCTCACCGCTTATGCCCGGCGCGGGCGCCTCCTCGATCACCTTCTGATGGCGGCGTTGCATCGAGCAGTCGCGCTCGCCCAAGTGGATGGCGTTGCCGTGCGCGTCGGCCAGCACCTGCACCTCCACATGCCGCGGTCGGGTGAGGAATTTCTCCATATACAGCCTAGGGTCGCCGAAGGCGGCCTGGGCCTCGCCCCGGGTCAGCGGAATGATGCGTTGCAGCTCGTCGGCGGTGCGGGCCACGCGCATGCCGCGGCCGCCGCCGCCGCCTGCGGCCTTCACGATGACCGGCAGCCCGATGCCCTCGGCCAGCCGGACGATTTCGTCCATGTCGTCGCCAAGCACGCCTTCCGATCCCGGCACCGTCGGCACGCGCGCCGCCTTCATGGCATGGATAGCGCGCACCTTGTCGCCCATGGTCTGGATGGCGCTGGCCGGAGGTCCGATGAAAGTGAATCCGGAGTGCTCGACACGTTCGGCGAAATCCGCGTTCTCCGACAGAAAACCGTAGCCCGGATGGATGGCATCAGCGCCGGTCACTTCCGCCGCCGCAATGATGGCCGGGATATTGAGATAGCTCTGGGCGACCGGCGCCGGCCCTATGCACACCGACTCGTCGGCCAGGCGCACATGCTTAAGCCGGGTGTCGGCGCTGGAATGCACGGCCACCACCGGAATGCCGAGTTCGTGGCAGGCGCGCAGAATCCGTAGCGCAATTTCGCCGCGGTTGGCGATGAGAACCTTCTCAAACACTGCGGGCCGCCCGTCTGGTGGCGAAATACGGCATTAGGTCCGGATAATGAAAAGGGGCTGGCCGTACTCGACCGGGTCCGAGTTTTCCGCTAGCACGGCGGCCACTTGGCCCGAGTACTCGCTCTCGATATGGTTCATCGTCTTCATGGCTTCGATCACGCACAGCACGTCGCCGGCGTTGACTTGGTCGCCCACCTTCACGAATGCCGGCGAGGTGGGCGACGGCGCTGCGTAGAACGTGCCCACCATGGGCGAGGTCACCTGTTCCCCTTCCGGCGGTGCTGGAGCAGCCGGCTCCGGCGCAGGCGCCGGATCGGAAAGCGTTGGCAGGGCAGCCGTAACAGCCGCGGCCGGGGCGGCGGGAGCGGTCGTCACCGCGCTGGCGCGGCTAAGACGAACCGACTCCTCGCCGTCCTTTATTTCGATCTCCGCCAGTTCCGACTCCTGCAAAAGCTGAATCAGCGTCTTGATTTTCCTCAGATCCATCCGAACCCCCTACGGATTTTCCCGCAATTGCTCGGCGACAAACTGAATCGCGAGCAGGTAACCCTGCGCGCCTAAGCCGCTGATGCAGCCAACGGCGATGTCCGTGAGCATGGACGAGCGGCGAAACGCCTCTCGGGCATGCACGTTCGACAAATGCACTTCCAAGAATGGCAGCGCCAATCCCAGCAATGCGTCGCGCAGCGCGATGCTCGTGTGTCCGTAAGCGCCCGGATTGATAATCAGGTACTGCGCCCCGGGCGCGTTCTGCTGCAAGCAGTCCACCATCCCGCCCTCACTGTTGCTCTGACGGCAGGCAAGTTCGTGGCCCAGCCGAGCGGCCTCGCCTTGGCAGCGGCGCTCTATGTCGGGCAATGTCTCCCGGCCGTACACCTCAGGCTCGCGCTGCCCCAACAAATTGAGGTTAGGTCCGTTAAGAAGAAGAATCGATGCCATTTGTCAGAGATTGAAAGTAGAAGAACGAATAATAAACGACGATAGGGCATATAACAACGATTGCAGCGATGCCTCCAGCATCCAGGCGAAGCCTTTCCCCGCAATCGCAGGCAAGCGGCTACAATTTGCCTTAGCATTAGCGAGCGATGATGAGGGGGAACTTGAGGGAATACTCGCGAATTGCCGGTTTGATGCTTGCGGCTTCGATCGGCGGCGGCTGCGCCACGATGTCAGAATCGGACTGCGTCAGCGCGGACTGGCGCGAGGTTGGACGCAACGACGGCCTCGAAGGCAGGCGCCAGACGCAACTGGGCAGACACTACGACGCGTGCGGGAAATACGGAATCACGCCGGACCGCAACGAATACATGGCAGGCCGCGAGGCAGGCTTGACTGTCTATTGCACGCAAGACAGCGGCTACTGGGAAGGAAGAAACGGTGACGGCTACGAGCGGGTCTGTCCGGCAAGCTCGGAGCCGGACTTTCTATCCGGCTACCGCGCCGGACAATCCCTGTACGAGGCTGTCCAAAACATTGTTTCCGTCCAAGGGCAAATGGAATCGGCAAAAGCCAGGATCCGCTCCCTTGAGGATGAGATCAGGAAGCTCGAATCTCCCGACGACGAGAGCGACGCGGAGGAAAAGAAACCGGCCGGAAACATCGACGACAGGCGCAAAGAAATCAGAAAGCTTAAGGATGAACTGGATTCGCTGCGGGCCCTGAGGGCGTTCGCGGTTGCGGAATACACCCAGGCGCTCGCAAGAGCCCGCAACCTAGGCTATCCGGAAGAATTTCGGCTGGACTTAATCCTGTAATTCGCCAAACGCCGGCCCTTGGCGTTCGAGGTCGAGCGGCTGAAAGCGACGCCGAAGGCTCGTCCGCAATAGCCGGCGGCTCACAATTTCGGCATCGGCACTTGAAAAATCAACATCCGTCCCCATCGTTTATCCGCCCCCTGAAAAGAGGGTCAGTTTGTTAGCAGATAGCCGCGCCGAGGGGTGGTGGCTGAAAGCATTTCCGAAAAGGAGAAAACAAGATGAAAATTCGACCGCTGCAGGACAGGGTGCTGATCCGCCGAACCGAGGAGGAAAGAAAGTCCCCGGGGGGGATCGTGATCCCGGATTCGGCTACCGAGAAGCCCATCCGCGGGGAAGTGACCGCCGCCGGCAAGGGCAAGGTGCTCGAAAACGGCGAGGTCCGACCGCTGGAGCTTAAAGCAGGAGACAAGGTGCTGTTCGGCAAATACAGCGGCACCGAGGTCAAGGTGGACGGAGAAGAACTGCTGGTCATGAAGGAAGACGATGTCATGGCCGTCATTGAGGGCTAGCCGGCTGCCTGCCGGTCGCGGTCCTCATCCCCGATTCAACACACACCCAATAGAGGAACATAGCAATGGCTGCTAAAGATGTGAAATTCAGCGACTCCGCCCGGCAGAAGATGCTGGCCGGCGTCAACACGCTCGCCAACGCGGTGAAGGTCACGCTGGGCCCCAAGGGGCGCAACGTGATTCTCGACAAGAGCTTCGGCGCTCCCACCATGACCAAGGACGGCGTGTCCGTGGCCAAGGAAATCGAGCTTGAGGACAAGTTCGAGAACATGGGCGCGCAGATGGTCAAGGAGGTCGCTTCGCACACCTCCGATGTGGCCGGCGACGGCACCACCACCGCCACGGTGCTGGCTCAGTCGATCCTGACCGAGGGCCTCAAGGCGGTGACCGCGGGCTTCAATCCCATGGACATCAAGCGCGGGGTCGATAAGGCCAGCCGGTCCGTGATCGACAGCCTGGAAGGCCTTTCCAAGCCCTGCCAGGAGGACACCGCGATCGCCCAGGTGGGCACCATTTCCGCCAACTCCGACGAGGCCATCGGCCGGATCATCGCCGACGCCATGGACAAGGTGGGCAAGGAAGGCGTCATTACCGTGGAGGAGGGCTCCGGCCTGGACAACGAGCTGGACGTGGTGGAAGGCATGCAGTTCGACCGCGGCTACCTGTCGCCGTACTTCATCAACGACGCCAATTCGCAAAGCGTGGAGCTGGAGTCGCCCTATATCCTTCTGCACGACAAGAAGGTCTCCAACATCCGCGACCTGCTTCCGGTGCTGGAAGCGGTGGCCAAGTCCGGCAAGCCGCTTTTGATCGTGGCGGAGGATGTGGAGGGCGAGGCGCTGGCGACGCTGGTGGTCAACAACATCCGCGGCATCGTGAAAGTGGCCGCCGTCAAGGCCCCCGGCTTCGGCGACCGCCGCAAGGCCATGCTGGCGGATATGGCGATCCTCACCAACGGCCAGGTCATTTCCGAGGAAGTCGGCCTGTCGCTTGAGAAAGCCACTCTGACCGATCTCGGCACCGCCAAGAAGGTCCAAGTCACCAAGGAGCATTCCACCATCATCGACGGCGCCGGCTCCAGCGAGCAGATCCAGGCGCGCGTGGCGCAAATCCAGCGCGAAATCGAGGAATCCACCTCCGATTACGACAAGGAGAAGCTGCAAGAGCGCGTGGCCAAGCTGTCCGGCGGCGTGGCCGTGGTGAAGGTCGGCGCGGCCACCGAGGTCGAGATGAAAGAGAAGAAAGCGCGGGTGGAGGATGCCCTGCACGCCACGCGCGCGGCCGTGGAGGAAGGCATCGTGCCGGGCGGCGGCGTTGCGCTGCTGCGCGGCCAGACTGCGCTCGATGGGCTTGAAGGCGACAACGACGACCAGAACGTGGGCATCAAAATTATGCGCCGCGCCTTGGAAGAGCCGCTGCGCCAGATCGTGGCCAATGCGGGCGCCGATGCTTCCGTGGTCCTTAACGAAGTGGCCGCCGGCAAAGGCGATTACGGCTACGACGCGTCCGTGGGCGAGTACGGCGAACTGGTGGGCAAGGGCATCATCGACCCCACCAAGGTCACTCGCCTGGCACTGCAAAACGCCGTGTCGGTGGCGGGCCTGCTGCTCACCACCGAAGCCATGGTGACCGAGAAGCCTAAGAAGGAAGAGCCTTCCCCCATGCCCGCTCCCGGCGGCATGGACGGCATGATGTAAGTTCCTCCTGGTTGAACCGCCGCCGGAACATGGCGGCGGTCTCAACCCTTAACAAACCGTGCCCTGCCTTTCTTTCGGAAAGGCAGGGCCTTTTCGCGTACGCAGAGAAAGTGGCATTCGGTGTTATCTTGGCCGCCGGTTTTGACAACGGCTTGAATCCAATTGGCTTCCACTCCCGCATCAATCCCCGAACCGCTTATTGAGGGCGCGGAGAAGGCGCTGGCGCGGTTGCGCGAGCACGAGGCGCTGGCGGCAGCCCTGCAAAGCGAGGATGTGCTGACGCCGCTGACCCGCACGCTGGCCTGTTCTCCCTTCGCCGCGCGCAGCTTTACCCGCAAGCCCGAAATTCTCGCCGCGCTGCTTGAGGACGGCCGGCTGAACCGGGCGCTCGCCGACATGGAATTGCAGGAGCTCGCGGCGGCGGCGCTGGAGAACAGCCGCCTGGAGGCGTCATTCATGCGCGAACTGCGCTGGTTCCGGCATCGCGAGATGTGCCGAATCCTGTGGCGCGATCTCAACGGGCTGAGCGCCATTGAGGAAAGCCTGGGCGATCTCACCGCGCTGGCCGAGGCATGCATCCTCTCGGCGCTGGAATTCGCTCGCAGCAATGTGGCCGCCAGACACGGAACGCCGCGCGACGATGCCGGGGAACCGAGCGAGCTGGCGGTTATCGGCATGGGCAAGCTGGGCGGCGGAGAACTCAACTTTTCCTCGGACATCGATCTGATCTTCGTGTATTCCGAGGAAGGAAGGACCGATGGCCCGGCCCCGATCGATGCCTCGCGCTTCCACACGCTGGTTTGCCAGCAGCTGATCCGGCTGCTCGACCAGCGCACGGTCGATTCATTCGTCTATCGCGTCGATACGCGCCTGCGCCCGTTCGGCACCAGCGGACCGCTGGTGGTCAAAACAACCTCGCTGGAGAATTACCTGGCCCGGTCGGCGCGCGACTGGGAACGCTACGCCTGGGTCAAGGGGCGGGTCATCAATCCCTGCGACATGGCGCAGGAGCTGTATGAGGAGTTGCTGCGCCCGTTCGTGTACCGCCGCTACCTGGACTACAGCGTGTTCGAATCGCTGCGCGGCATGAAAGGCAAGATCGAGCGGGAGGCGCTTCGCAAGGACAAGGCGGCGGACATCAAGCTGGGGCGCGGCGGCATCCGGGAAATCGAATTCATCACCCAATCGATGCAGTTGGTTCGCGGCGGCGCCAACCCGGACTTGCGCGGAAGGAGCCTGCGCGAGATGCTCGCCCGCTTGGGCCAGCGCGATTTTCTGAATCCTGCCACCTGCGGCGAACTGGATCATTCGTATTGCTTCCTGCGCCGCTTGGAGAACCGCCTGCAAGGCATGGAGGACCGGCAAACCCAAGCCCTGCCCGACGACCTGGAGGGCCGCACGCGGCTGGCCTTCGCCATGGAGCACGAATCCTGGGAAGATCTCGCCGCTGAGGTGGCCTCGCATCGGGATACTGTCGCCCGGCATTTCGCCGCCATCGTTTTCCGCCATGCCGACCTGCCCGAAGCCGAGGACGCGCCGCCCGGGGACCTAGCGGCCATATGGGAAGGGGAGACGGATAACGCCCTGGAAACTCTTGCCGCGCACGGCTTCTCTGATCCAGAGGCGACGCTGGAGTCGATCCGCGCGGCCCAGGAAGCCGCCGACTTCAAGCGGCTCGATCAAACCGGCCGCAAGCGCCTGAGCATGCTGGTTCCCAGGCTCATCGAGGCAGCCGCGCAAGAACCGGACCCGGGACTGTTGCTGGCCCGCGCACTCAGGGTGGTTGCGGCCATCGCCCGCCGCTCCGCCTACCTGGCGCTGCTTTACGAGAACGCCGCCGCCCGCGACCGGCTGGTGCATGTGTGCGGCTTGGGCGAAACCCTGGTGCGGCAGCTTTGCTCGTATCCCTCGCTGATGGACGAGCTTTTGGACACGGACATCACCGAACAGGTCATGAACCTGGAGCAGCTTGAGGAGGAACTGGATTTCCGCTTGGCGCGAACCGCCAATGAATCCGAGGAGCTCCGCTTGGCGGCGATCAGCGAGTTCAAGCAAGCCGCGTCATTCCGGGTGGGCGTGCTGGACTTGGCCGGCGGCCTGCCGCTCATGCGGGTGAGCGATTTGCTCACCGGCATTGCCGAGTTGGTGATCAGCCGCTCGCTGGAGCATGTCTGGGAGGAGCTGGCGGAGGAGTACGGCTCACCGGGCGCCACGGTGGAAGGCGAGCGGCAAGCCGCGGGGTTCGCGGTGATCGCCTACGGCAAGCTGGCCGGCTTGGAAATGGGTTACGGCTCGGACCTCGATCTGGTTTTCGTTTACGACGCGAACGGGGACGACCAAGTGACGGACGGGAAAGACAGCATAGCCAACTCGGACTTCTTCTTCCGCGTTGCCAGACGCGTGATTACCGTTCTCACGACCCGCGGCGTGACGGGAAGAATGTACGAAGTCGATACCCGCCTGCGCCCCAGCGGCCGCTCAGGTCTGCTCGTTTCCTCCTTGCAGGCCTTTGCCGATTACCAGCGCGAGTCCGCTTGGACCTGGGAGCATCAGGCGTTGCTCCGCAGCCGCGCAATCGCCGGCGCCGCGCAGGTGCGCGAGGAGTTCGAGAAGCTGCGCCTGGACCTGCTGCGCAATGCTGTGCGGCGCGAGGACCTGCGCAGCCAAGTAGCCGAAATGCGCCAACGAATGCTGGGCGAGGCGCCGCGAACGCCTAAAGGGCGATTCGACATCAAGCACGCCCGCGGCGGTTTGCAGGACATCGAGTTCATCGTGCAGTTCCTGGTTCTGAACCACGCTCACGAGCACGCCGATCTGGCAGCCTGGCCGGACAACGTCAGGCAACTCGAGGCGCTTGCCCAACACGGCGTGCTGAGCGAGACGGATGCGGCAACGCTAACGGAGAGCTATCTGGAATTTCGCGGGAATCTTCATCACCGATCGCTTGCGGATCGTCCGGGGCATGTGCCGGCCGGGAAGGCGGCCGAGCGCGCCGCCTCCGTATCGGCGCTGTGGCAGCGCTACCTCGGCGAGTAGCAGCAACACCGCAACAGCGCATCCCCGATATACTTGCGCGCATGAGTGTTCCCGCCAGCGGGCCGAAGATCAAGTCCAATATGGAGCGGCGCTATCTGGTGTCGAAGGAGGACCTGCCCGTGTCCTGCCCATTGCCCTGGACGATGCGCTGGAACTCGCATCCGCGCGTGTACATTCCCGTCAAGCCCGGCCAGGATGCCGCCTGCCCTTACTGCGGAGCGGTGTTCTCGCTCATCGCCCGCAACTCGAAAAAATAGGCGTCTCCCGAGGGTGGTTCGCCCTGCGGGCCCAAGCTCGATTCACCGCTTCAATCACATCGCCTGCCGCGATCTCGTGCATAGCCCGAGGCTGCGTCAGCCGCCGCCCGAAACGGATGCCCTCCACGGATTTCCCCAGCAGCCGCTGCACGGCCTGGGGATAGCGGTTCACCACATACTCGCCGCTGGCCCAGGGTCCCGTGCGCTGCGGGTTGGAGCTTGCATACAGGCCCACCACCGGCACGCCCATGGCGGCGGCAATATGGGCGGGGCCCGAATCCGGACAGACCACGATCCGGGCGCTGCCGATCAGCGCTGCAAGCTGCTTGAGCGTTGTGCGGCCGTTGAGATCAATAACGCCGGACACGGCCCCGATCACCCCCGCGTACTCGCGCTCCAGCGCGCTGCCGGAACCGGTCAACAGCACACGCCCGCCCAGGCGCTCGACCACATGGCGGGCGACTTCCGCGTAGCGTTCCGCCGGCCAGTTGCGGAATGCGCCCCGGCGTTGGCTGCTCAAGGGGCTGAGCAAACAGAAAGGCTCGGCGGGCGACAGCGCAGCGACCGCCTGCCGGTCGCGGGCCGTCAGCGGGAAATCCCAGCGGGGTTCGGCGGGCATCTTAATGCCCAGGTGCTCGGCGAAACCGAACAAGGCCTCCATCACATGCTGCCCGGGCCGGGGGGCGATGCGCTCGGTTGTGAACAGCCACTGCACGTCCCGTGCGCGCGCACGATCGAAACCCACCCGGCGTCGGCAGCCCGTCATCAGCGCCACGCGGCTGGCGCGAAACGACGCCTGCATTTGGAGCACCAAGTCGAAGCGCCGCGACGCAAGCCTAGCCTTGAGGTCGCGCATGCCCCGCCGGCCGGCGCGCTTGTCCAAGACCAGAAACTCCACGCCCTCAAGGCCCTCGAGCAGCGCATGTTCGGTTTGCCCGATAATCCAGGTCATGCGGGTGTTTGGCCAAGCGCGCCGGATTGCCCGCACCACGGGCAGCGTGTGGCAGCAGTCCCCTATGGCGGACAGGCGGATGACGCAGAGGCTGTCAGGCGGCTTGGACATGCATGAGCAAACGCAGACATTCGGGAGCGATCGCATCCTACACGATGCGCGAATCGGCCGTCCGGCCAAGCCGGAATGGTTCGAGCCCGAGCACTGGCGGCACCAGGGCCAATGGCAAGCGTCGCCAGGAGGACGCGGGAGCGGAGCGCGTGTGGGCGCGAGCGGGGAATGGTTCCTGCGTCATTATCTGCGCGGCGGCAAGGCCGCGCTGCTAAGCCGGGATCGCTATCTTTACACCGGCGAGCGCCGCGCGAGATGCTTTGCGGAGTTCCGGATGCTCGCCCGGCTACAGGCATCGGGCCTGCCCGCGCCGAAGCCGGTCGCCGCCCGCTTTCGCGTTTCCGGCCTGTATTACACGGCCGATCTCATCACCGAGTGGATCGCGGACACCCGAACACTGGCGGCCGCGCTCGGCTCGTGCGCCGACCCGGCGCCGCTCATGGCCGGCGTTGGGGCAACGCTCGCCCGCTTTCACAAGGCCGGCGTGCATCACGCCGACCTGAACGCCAACAACATTCTTGTAGGAAGCAACAACGCCGTTTGGCTGGTGGATTTCGACCGCGCCCGCCTGCGGCGGCCGGGTTCCTGGCGGGGCGGCAATCTGCGGCGCCTTGAGCGGTCGCTGCGAAAAATCGGCGTGTATAGCGCGGGGGCCTTTGCGGCGCTCCGCAGCCGGCACGCCAAAGACCTTCGCCCTTAGCCCGCCTATTGCACCAAGCCGCTTGTCGCCTTCCTTATTTTCCTGCTTAGCCAATAGTTGATTCCCGGATTGCCCGCTTTGCGCCTGATGCGAAACGCGCATGCCCCGTTCCCGCTGGTCTTTTGCCCGCTTAGCGCGCACAGGCTCGCTGCGCCGGGAGTATCGGAGGCAGGGTGAGCGTGGATGTCCCGGCGCGAACGAGCAAGCCCCATGGACGGGTTCATGCGTCTCCTAGAAAGAGGGCGGCGGGGAATGGCGAGGCGGGTGCTATTCGTAGGGGTCGGGCAACGGCGGCGGGCGGCGCTTGAAACGCCGGTGGACCCAGTAGTACTGCTCAGGCGCTTTGCGCACATGATCCTCCACGAGCTTGTTGATGCGCGCGGCATCCTGTTCCGGCGAGGCCCCGGGGAACGCTTCCAAGGCCGGCAGCAGCTCAACGCGGTAGCGGCCGTCCGGCAGGCGGCGCGTGAACCAGGGCACCACCGGCGCGCCGCTGATCCGCGCCAGCCGTCCCAGCGACGTGCCGGTCATCGCCGGCTCGCCGAAAAACGGCGCCAGCACCGCCGACTTGGCATCCGTCATCTGGTCGCCCGCAAACCACAGCACCGCGCCATCGCGCAGCGACCGCACCATGCCGCGCACATCGTATTTCGACACCGTTTTCGCGCATACCCGCAGGCGGGCGCGACCCACCAGCCAGTCGAACGCGGCATTGCCGCCCGGGCGATAGACGGCAACAAGCCCCGCCGGCGGATAGCTCAGCGCGCGCGCCGTGAACTCCAGCGCCACGAAGTGCCCGCTTAAGGCAATGGCGCCGCGCCCGCGGCTCACGGCCTCCTCAAGATGGCGGGCGCCCTCCACCTCGACCCGCTCGCCCACCTCGGCATCGCTGCACCAAGCGCCCATCGCCAGTTCCACCAAGCCCTGCCCCAGCGAATCGAAAGCGGCCCGCAGCACGTCGCACCGGCGCGCCGGCGTCCATTCGGGAAAGCACAACTGAAGATTGCGGCGCGCAATGGCCCGCCGCCTGCCCGAAACGCGATAGGCAATGCGGCCGGCGCGGCGGCCCAGCGCCAAGCGCAAGCCATGCGGCAGCGCCGCAGCGAGCCGCAGCAGGCCCAGCAACGGCAGCGCCGGCCAGATCGAATAGCTCTTGAAAAGGGAGTTCACGCGGCTCGTCCGGTCATTGAGGGCTGATTCTATTCAGGCGGCATGGTGCGCGCAGCTTCATCGGATGCGCGGGAAACCGGTTCAAGCCCCGCGCTGCCCCCGCGACGGCAATCGAGCCAATCCCCCGGGCGGCAAACTCTCTGCGCCATAGGCACGGCTATGCCTTGAGCGCACCGGTGAAGCCTTTCCCCGCCCCCCCCCCTCTTTAAGGGAGTATCGGAGGCAGGATGAGCGCCGATGTCCCGGCGCGAACGAGCAAGCCCCATGGACGGGGCTCATGCGTCTCCCTGAAGAGGGGGCGGGGAATGGCGAGGGACAGGCAAAATCCCGGGCGGCCTCCACGCCCCTTGGTGCAATATCCGGGTTAGGGCGCATGCCGCGCTCGCTCTGATGCGACAATATGGGCTTGCCACGGCATGAGCGGACCCGCATGGGAAACCGGCTTTCTAAAATCTACACGCGCACCGGCGATGGCGGCGACACCGGCATCGACGCCAAGCGCCGCTGCCGCAAGCACGATGCGCGCATCCACGCTTTCGGCGACCTCGACGAGTTGAACGCGGCACTGGGCGTGCTGCTTGCGGAACTGCCCCAAGGCGAAATCAGCAGCCTGTTGCGCGAAACCCAGCAGCGCCTGTTCGACACCGGCGCCGAGCTTTGCGTGGAGGCGCTGCGCGCAACCACCCCGGAGCATGTGGCCGCCCTAGAGGATGCAATCGACCGCCACAACCGCGAGCTGCCGCCGCTGAAGGAATTTATCCTGCCGGGTGGCGGCCGCGCCGCAGCCATCTGCCACCTCGCCCGCGCCGTCTGCCGCCGGACCGAACGCTCGCTGTGGGCGCTTCAGGACACCGAAGGCGGCCTCAGCCCCGAATCGCTCAAATACGTCAACCGCCTTTCCGACCTGCTCTTCGTCCTCGCCCGCCTCCTCGCCACCACCGAGACCGAATGGCGGGGCACCGGCCGCCGCAACCGCTGAACGCCGCCAAAGCCTTATGGTAGATTGCCCGAAAGCCTTCTACCCCCAAGGTGCATACCATGAGCCTCAACATCAAGAACGATGAGACGTGCCGGCTCGCCAGCGATCTGGCCCAGCTCACAGGCGAAACCATGACAGGTGCAATCACCGTGGCGCTGCGCGAGCGTATTGAGCGCGAACGGCGGCGGCGCGGACTAGAGGCTCGCGCCCGGGAATTGCGCGACATCGCCAAACGTTGCGCCAAACTCATGGGGCCGGAATCGGCTGCCATGGAGCATGGCGAACTGCTATACGACGATCAGGGGCTGCCAAAATGATTATCGACACCTCCGCGTTGCTTGCGGTTCTGAACCGCGAGCCGGGGGCCGATCGGTTCCAGGACGCGATTCTGACGGCAGTGCCATGCCGCATGTCGGTAGCGAACGTGCTGGAAGCCTCGATCGTGGTTGAAGCTCGCGGCGGGGCGGAGGCGGGCCGGGAACTAGACCTATTCCTCAAGCGCGCGGATATTCAGCCAGTGCCGGTCACGGTCGAGCATTTCGAGGCGGCGCGCCAAGCGTGGCGGCGCTTTGGCAAGGGCAGGCATCCAGCCGGCCTGAATTTCGGCGACTGCTTTGCGTACGCGCTGGCCCTCGTCACTGGCGAGCGTTTGCTGTACAAGGGCGATGACTTTGCCCGCAGCGATATTCCCGGGGCTTTGCCACACTCAGGAATCTCCGAAACGTGACAGGCGGCCCGCCCTTCCAAGGGAGCCTGTTCGCCGAGGACTTTCTTCGCGACTCGATAGGCACGCTCGACGACTGGCAAGCCATCCCGGATAGCGTGATCGACGAGCTTGGGACCGATCTGCGCAAAATATTCGACAACCTCCCAACGAATCATTCGCCCAACGAAAGCCAGACCGAAGATGATCTGATCTGGCCAGTTCTGGACCAGCTCGGCTGGACCCAAAATCTCAAACAGCAAAACTTGTCGTTCCGCCGCAGAGAGGATGTGCCCGACGGCCTGTTGTTCACTGACGCTGCCGCCAAGCAGCGCGCCAACCAGGTTGCCGAAGAATGGGCTCGATACGAGCATGGGGAGATGGTTGTGGAATCGAAACGCTGGCTTCTCCCGCTCGACCGCCAGTCAAGGGGAGGCGAGATGTCGCCGCCGTCCACCCAGATGCTGCGCTACCTCCGGCGCATCGACGATCTGACCACCGGCAAGCTGCGCTGGGGCATTCTCACCAATGGCGCGCACTGGCGCCTGTACTACGCCGGGGCGCGGTCCGTCTCCGAGCAGTTCTTCGAGATCGATCTGGCGGCGGTTCTCGATCTTCCCGGACACAACGACGGCCTGTTTGCGCTGCCGACCGATGCCCGGCGGCACTGGCTGAAAGTGTTCGCGCTGGTTTTTCGGCGCGAAGCCTTCGTGTCGGGGCCGACAGATGGTCAAACCTTCCATCAACGCGCAATCGCGGAAGCACGCTTCTATCAGGAAAGGGTCGCAGCTAATTTGTCCGATCTGGTGTTCCGTCAGGTCTTCCCGGATCTCGCCCGCGCGCTGGCGGCGGCGCAAGCTCCTAGGCAACGCCGCAGGGCTGGCGGCGGATGCCGAGCACGCGGAGCGTTTCGCGGCGCTGCTGCGAAACGCGCGGGCGCTCATCGAAAGCGAGCGTTTTCTGAACTGGCAGGTCGCGTTCCCGGGCGTTTGGCAGGATTGGGAGAAAACCGGGCGGCGCGGCGGCTTCGATGCGGTGATCGGCAATCCGCCCTGGGACCGGATGAAGCTTCAGCAGGTTGAATGGTTCGCCGCCCGGCGCCCGGACATCGCCAAGGCCCCGCGCGCGGCCGACCGCAAGCGGATGATTGCCGAGCTCCAAAAGAAGAACGAGCCGCTGGCGGAGCACTTCGCCGCCGCCAGCGCGATGGCCGCCAACGCAGCGCGCATGGCGCGCAAAGGCGGCGACTACCCGTTGCTGTCCGGCGGCGATGTGAATCTCTATTCCCTGTTCGTGGAGCGCGCCATGGCATTGGCGAAGCCCGACGGCATGGTGGGCCTGCTGGTGCCGTCCGGCATTGCTTCGGACAAAACGGCGGCGCGGTTCTTCAAGGACATCGCCACCGAGGGAAGGCTCAAGGCACTCTACGATTTCGAGAACCGGCGAACGCGCTACAACGCGCCGCCCTTCTTTCCCGATGTGGACAGCAGGTTCAAATTCTGCGCTTTCCTCGCGTCCTCCTCTCCGCTTGCTGGCCCCGCCCAGTGCGCCTTCTTCCTTCAGGATGTCGCCGAACGCCACGACCCCGAACGCTGTTTCCCGCTGTCGGCGGAGGATTTCGCCCGCGTCAACCCGAACACCGGCACCGCGCCCATCTTCCGAACCCGCCGCGATGCTGAACTGACCACCGCGATATACGAGCGCCTGCCTGTGCTCGTGGACCGCTCGTCAGGCGAAGCCGTCAAGACGTGGCCGGTGAAATACAAGCGCATGTTCGACATGGCCAATGACTCCCATCTGTTCCGCACCCGAGAGGAGTTGGAAGAGAAGGAGCACGCCTGGCCCTCAGCTGGCAACCGCTTCAACAGCGCGGACGGCGAATGGCTGCCGCTCTACGAAGGCAAGATGGTGCAGGCCTTCGACCACCGCGCGGCGGACATCGTGGTAAATCCTAAGAATCTGTTTAGAACCGGACAGCCCGGGACTCTGGGCGCACAGGAGAAAAGCAATCCCGAACGGCTGCCGGAACCTCGCTACTGGGTTCTGAGCGACGAAAGGCGCTGGGATTCATCCAACTTATGGGTCGTATCGTTCAAGGACATCACGGCTTCCACCAATATGCGAACGATGATTGCTGCCTTGATCCCGTTCGCTGGCGCTGGCCACACGCTGCCCGTGCTGCCGATGGATGAAACGAATCCTGTTCTCAGGAGCAGGGGGGCATGCTTCATGGCCGCAAATCTGAACGCTGTCATCTTCGATTACGTGGCGCGCCAAAAAGTGCCGACGACTCATTTCGCTTGGTATGTGCTCGAGCAACTCCCCGTCGTGCCGCCGGAGCGTTACGAGGCGGTGCGCTTCGGCCCGAAGACGGCGGCGGAGATCGTGCGCGAAGCCGTGCTGGAGCTCACTTACACGGCGCATGACATGGCGCCCTTCGCCCGCGATTTAGGCCATGTGGACGAGTCCGGCGAGGCACTGCCGCCGTTCCCCTGGGATGCCGACCGCCGCCTGCGCCTGCGCGCCAAACTCGACGCGCTCTATTTCCACCTCTACGGCATCGCCAACCGCGACGACATCCGCCACATCTACTCCACCTTCCCCATCGTCCGCCGCCAAGAGGAAGCAGCCCACGGGCGCTACCGCTCCCTCGACCTCTGCCTCGCCTGGCACAGCGCCCTCGCCGCCGCCAATCCCGATGCCGAAATCACACTGTGATGCCACGAGCGAATCGCGCTCGCACGCCTCGATTTCACGTTTGCAAAGCGTCTGTTGCATGGCTTTCACCAACGATCTGTCTTAAAGGAGTTAAGCTATCCCGTCCGCAGAAATGGATTTAGGACACCATGAACGAGTTGCTGCTGTCGAACGATGAACTTGATGTTCTTCGATCGGCCACAAAGCGGGTCATAAACCCCGGAGCGCGTTGGGCAGCCAAACTCGGTCGTCACAGCCAGAGAAACTATATCGCCGAATCCGAAGATGGTGTGCGATATCGCGTTTATCTGCGGCAGAACTTGGACGACGAAAGAGATTTTTCTTGTGGTCTTGCCATGATTCAAAAAAGCGGAAAGCCCCTCAGTCTTATCCGGTACAACGGTTCCAGCCACCGGCACGGAGACATCCGGTATCGATGCCATATCCACCGCGCAACTTCGCAGGCTCTGGAGGCAAGCAAGAAAATTGACAGCCATGCGGAGGTAACGGATCGATACAGAACCTTGGAAGGTGCCCTCGCCTGTTTGATCGAAGATTGCAGCGTGCAGGGCGTGACCGCCAAGCGCGATGAACCGGGGTTGTTTGATGGCTCTTGATACAACACTTCTTGAGAGCGCATTGTGCGAACGGTTGTGTGCAAGAGTTCGCATCCATAGGCGTGAAGACGGTGCGCTTATGCTGGATACGCCATTTGCGTTTCCCGACGGCGACCATTTCCCGATTTATCTTTCCGAAACACGATCAGGTAGCGTAGTGCTCAGCGATCGTGGACATACGCTCATGCATATGAGCTACGAGCACGATATTGATACCTTCTTAGATGGCCCGCGAGCGGTATTGCGTGAGCAGATTGTGCGGGATAGCAGCATTGAGGAAGATGACGGCGTTTTCACGGCTGAAACGCCGCCGGACCGGATTGCCGATGCCCTATTCAGATTTGGCCAAGCATTGACAAAAATCTATGACCTGACGTTTCTCAGCAGAGAGCGCATAGCGTCAACGTTCTATGAAGACCTGAGGACCTTGCTATTCGAAATCATTGACGAGGAGGAAGTCGAAACGGATCACATACCGATAGATGTACCAAATGCAAGCAACTATCCCGTCGATTACCGGATTGAAGGACGTGAAGGTTCATCTGTGTTCATCTACGGGGTGCCCAATCCAGACAAAGCGCGTCTAACGACTATTATGCTCTCGCATTTCTTGCTGCATGGGCTTTCCTTCGAGTCTGTGATCGTATTTCAGAACCAGCAAGAAATTCCCAGGCTCGATGTCGCCCGCCTGACAAACGTCGCTGGAACAGCGGTTGCCTCTCTCGAATCGGATAGCGATTTGCGTAGAAAAATTGAGAAGCTCGCAGCGTGAGATAAATGGGGGTGTGAGCAGCCAATCCTCCGTTGAGGCCAGTGAAGGAACGACCCATTCCCAGAGCCTATAGTAATTTATGAATTGACAGTCAGGGAATGGGTTTGGTTGATTCGGGCGCTTCCAAGGAAGCGAGGGCGGCGGCGCGGGCGGCGGCGAACTCGTCGCCTGGATTCCAAGATTGCATTTCGTCCGCCTGAGCGATCAGGTAGGTGGTGAGCAGCCCGAAGCGGGCATCCGCCGCCATGCCGTCGAACACCCAGTCATCGCTTAGCTCGTCGCTGGGCTGGTGGTAGTCGCGGGTGGTGTAGAGGTCGATCTGCTGCGCGCCCCATCCTTGCGGCTTGCCGATGATGTCCACGCCGCCGTCCAAGTAGATTCCGGGCACGCCGATCCGGGCGAAACTGAACTGATCGGAGCGGTAGTAGTAGCCCTGGTCGGGAAACTGGTCGCCGAGCAGGGTCCGGCCCACATGCGCGGCCACGCGGCGGGCCACCTCGTCCAGCGAGGATTTCCCCAGGCCGATGAAGATCATGTCGCGGGCCTCGCCCCAGAAGCCCACGCCGTCGAAGTTGACGTTGGCCGCGATGCGCCCCGGATGGAAGGTGGGATGGCGGGCGTAGTAGCGCGAACCGATCAGCCCCTGCTCCTCCGCGCCCACCAGCGCGAACACGATCGAGCGGCGCGGCGGAGCCGGCAAGGCCGAGAGCGCCTTGGCCAGCGACAGCACCGCCGCCACGCCGGTGGCGTTATCGAAGGCACCGTTGTAGATCGCGTCCCCGCCCCCGGCAAAGGCAACGCCTTTTCCGAGATGGTCGTGATGCGCCGTAATGACCACGGCCTCGTGCTTGAGCCGTTCGTCGCATCCCTCAAGCACCCCCAGCACGTTGGCGGTTTCCACCCGCTTGAGGCCGGCCCGCATTTCGACGCTGGTGCGGATGCCCAGTGGCACGGGAGCGAAGTCCCGGCTGCGCGCCGCTTGGGCGAGTTCGCCAAGATCGTGGCCGCCGGAGGCCAGCAGGCGGGCTGCCGCCGCCTCGGTGAGCCAGACGGCCACTTCAACCCGCGGCTCCCCTTCAAAGGGAAGCTCGTATTGCGGGCCGGTCCATGAGGTGGCAACGACCTGCCACGGATAACCCGCCGAAGGGGTGGTGTGAATAATGATCGCGCCCGCAGCGCCGAGGCGCGCGGCGATCTCGTACTTGTAGGTCCAGCGCCCGTAATACAGGCGGCGTGCGCCGGCGAATAGATCCGGGTCCCATTCCGGATCGTTGTTGAGCATGACGAGCACCTTGCCGCTCATGTCCATGCCCTTGTAATCGTCCCAGTCGTATTCCGGCGCCTGTATGCCGAAACCCACGAACACCAGCTCGGCATCGGACAGCACCGCCCGAGTGCTTTGATTGCCCACGTTGGCGACGAATTCCGTGCGCGGCGCCAGCGAAACGCCGGTGGAAAAGGCCCATTCCCCCGGCAGGCCCGTGGTCACGCCCACCAGCTCGAAGCGCTGCTGGTAGCCATCGTCCGCGCCCGGAGCGATATTCGCCTCGGCCAGCTGCGCGGCGATCCATTCGCGCGCCTTGGCATCGCCCGCGCTTCCCGGCCCGCGTCCCTCGTAGGCATCGCCAGCCAACTCCGCGATGACGGCGCGGAGATCCTCTTCCCGAATCAGGGTCGAGACCTGATCCGCATAGGCCATGGCCTCATCCGGCGCCACCGGCCCGCACGCCTGCCCGACTTCAATATCCGACTCCGCGCAACCCGCGGCCATCAAACCAACCGCAACCACCCCCAACGCACGCATCAAAATCTCCCGTCTCGCCTCAACGCCGACCGCCCCCAGTGTCCGTAATTCTGCACCCCGGCGCAATACGCGCCTGCCAAGCGCAGGCTGAGGGCGGGCGAGCTGAAAGGAGTGCCCTCTGATTTCTGGCCACACTTGCGGAATAAGACCGAATAAGAGCGAATAAGCTCGGAATAAGACCGAATAAGCTCGGAATAAGACCGGCGACCATCGTTTACGTGGCCTTCCAACGCGCCCCTCGGCCATGTCCAGCCGCACACGCCAAGCCAACCCTTCGGCGGTTTTGCCGTCCTGCTTCCCCGAAGACACCGGCCAGCGCGCCCCCGCGAGCTCCGTGGCGGTGTGCGCGCTAAGCGATTGGCGCGCACTGCCGCCAAGGCTCCGGGAGAAGCAGGACGGCAAAACAGCCTTTAGCAGGCGCAACCCCCGGGGCCGCACCCGCTAAAGCCCTCTGCTTGCCCCTGCCTCGCGGGAGCGTCGGCGGCAGGAGCCGCCGCCGAGCCCCATGGACGGGTTCATGCGTCTCCCGCGAGGCAGGGGGGGGGCAAGCAGAGGGCGAGGACAGATGCGGGCAGGCTACACCTGCGCGTAGCGGTCGCCTTCGCCCACCCAGCGGCGAATCAGTTGCTCCACTTCGTCCGGGTTGCTGCGAAGCATGTCGTCGGCGATGCGCATGGCCGGTTCGGCCAGCGCGCCGTCGCGCACCAGATCCGCCACCCGGAACTGCAAGGCGCCGGTTTGCCGGACTCCCAGGATTTCGCCAGCGCCGCGCAATTCGAGGTCCTTGCGGGCAATCTCGAAACCATCGTTGCTGTTGCGCATGGTGTTCAGCCTTTCCTTGGCTATTTCGCTGAGCGGCGACCGGTACATGAGCACGCAATGGCTGTCCTGTTCGCCCCGGCCCACCCGTCCGCGCAGCTGGTGCAACTGCGCCAGCCCCATGCGCTCGGCGTTCTCGATAATCATCAGGCTGGCGCGGGGAATGTCCACGCCCACCTCGATGACCGTTGTGGCCACCAGAACGCCCAGCTTGCCGGAAGCGAACTCGGCCATTACCTGATCGCGCTGGCGCGCGTCGGCGCGGCCATGCAGCAAGCCCACGCGGATGCCCGGCAGCGCCTCGCCCAGTTCCCTGTAGGTGGGCTCCGCGGCCGACGATTCAATATGCTCCGATTCGTCGATCAGCGGGCACACCCAATAGGCCTGCCTGCCCGTCCGGCAGGCCGAGGCCACCCGCTCGATCACCTCCGCCCGCCGCTGCTGCGACACCAGCGCCGTATTCACGGGCCGCCGCCCCGGCGGCATGTCGCGGATGGCGGAGATGTCCAAGCCCGCATAGAAGGTCATCGCCAGCGACCTGGGAATGGGCGTGGCCGTGGTCACCAGCTGATGGGGAATTTCCGTGTCCGCCCGTCCCTTCTCCACCAGCCGCAAGCGCTGATGCACGCCGAACCGGTGCTGCTCGTCCACCACCACCAGCCCCAGCGCGCGGTATTCCACCGCCTCCTGGAACAGCGCGTGGGTGCCGATGCCCACCTGCGCGTCGCCGCCGGCTAATTGCGCCTCGAAGGCGCGCCTTTCGGCCCGGGGCATCCCGCCGGCCAGCCACGCCAGCCGCACGCCCAGCGGCTCCAGCCAGTCGGACAGCGTGCGCATGTGCTGCTCGGCCAGCAATTCGGTGGGCGCCATCACCGCCGCCTGCCGACCGGACTGCACCGCCGCCAGCACCGCCGCCGCAATCACCACGGTCTTGCCGCAGCCCACGTCGCCTTGCAGCAAACGCATCATGGGCGAGCCGCTGCCCAAGTCGGCATCAATTTCGGCGATGGCCCGAGCCTGGCCCTCGGTAAGGTCAAAAGGCAGCCTGGCCAGAAACTTCCGCCGCAGTTCGCCCTCGGGACGCAGCGCAACCGCGCTGCCCTGCTGCCCGGTCTCGCGCAGCCGCCTCAAGCCCAAATGCCAAGCAAGTATTTCTTCCAAAGCCAGCCGCCTACGGGCCGGATGCTGTTCGGACAGCAGGGTTTCCAAAGCCATTTCGCGGGGCGGCCGATGCACGGTGCGCAGCGCCTCGAGCAGTCCGGGCAGGCACAGCCGAGCGAGGTGGCGTTGCGGGATGAGCTCGGGCAGATCATCCATGGCGTTGTTGAGCGCGTATCCGGTCAGCTTGCGCAGCCGCGGCTGCGTCACGCCCTCGGTGGCGGGATACACAGGCGTGAGCCGATCTTCAACGGGCGCGGCTTCCGACTTGCCCAGCCTGCGGTACTCGGGATGCACCATCTCCAAGCCTCGCGGACCCTGGCGCACCTCGCCGTAGCACAACAGCCGCGTACCAGCACGCAAGCCCGCCTGCTGCTGCCGGGTGAAATGAAAGAACCGAAGCGTGATCTCGGCGGTGGCGTCGCGCAAGGCGCAAAGCAGGCTCCGGCGGCGGCCCATGATGACCCGCGCCCGGTCGATCACCCCGTCGATCTGGACCCGCCGGCCCGTCTGCGCCTCAATGATGGGCTGTATGCGGGTGCGATCCTCGTAGCGGCTGGGCAGCAGGAACAGCAGGTCGCGCACCGTGCGCAATCCCAGCCGCTTGAGTTTATCCGCCATGGCCGGACCGATGCCCGGCAGGGTGGTCAGGTCCGGGCTGGTATCAGCAGGGTTCGCGGTCAATTGTTTGCTTGGCTGGGAACTGCGAGCACTGCGTCCGCTTCCACTTGGGCGCCCTTGGGCAGCCCTGCCACTTCGACCGCCGCGCGCGCTGGAAAAGGCTCGGCGAACAGCTCGGCCATGACCTCGTTGACCCGCGCGAAATGCTTGAGGTCCACTAGGAAGACGGTAATTTTTACGGCATCGCGGGAAAGATCGCAGCCCGCGGCCTGGGCCACCGCGGCCAAGTTCCGGAACACCCGCCGGATCTGAGCGCTGATGTCGCCGTCAATCAGCTCCCCGGTGCCGGGATCGAGGGGAATCTGCCCCGATACGAAGCACAAATCGCCGGCCACGATGGCCTGTGAATAAGCGCCGATCGCGGCGGGCGCCTGGGAACTGTGGACTGCGTTGCGTTGCATAGGGAACCAGCCAATGATATGAAATTAGACGCGATGCACGCGATGCACGCTGGGCAGCGCGCGAATCACGCGAATCACGCGCGCTAGACGCGACCGATCCTTGACCAGCACCGACAGGAACAGCTCAGTGCTCTCTTCGGGCTTGTCCTGCATGTTGACTTGGGCGATATTGTGGCCCGTCTCGGCCACCCTTGCGGCCACTTCGGCCAGCACGCCGGGCCGATGAGCGATATGAATGCGCAGGCCAGCCGGGAACTCCAGCCGGATGCGGCGCTTCCAGTTCACCGGGATCCAGCGCTCCTTGCGCTTGCGCTCGGCGCGGAAGTTGCCGCAGGTATTGCGGTGGATCACGAAGCCGCGCCCGCTGGAACTGTGCCCCACCACCTCGTCCCCGGGAATCGGATAGCAGCATCGTCCGTAGGTCACGACCATGCCTTCGGCGCCGGCGATATCCACCGGCGTCAGTCCGCTAGCCAGCTCGCCGGAGCGTTTCTGGCCGGGGTTCATAATCACCACCGCGGCCAGCGTTGCCAAGCGCTCGCCTAGGCCGATCTGCTCATAAAGCTCCTGGCGGCTTTCCGCGCCAAGCTCCTTGAGCGCTTCCTCAAGCGGCCCGCGCCCCATTTTGCGCAGCGATGAACCGCGGTCGGCGAGCGCCTGGTTGAGGAGCACCGCGCCCACTTCGCGCGCTTCCCGGGCTTGGGTGCTCTTCAGAAAATCCAGGATGGCCGAGCGAGCTTTGGCGGTCGCCACGTACTCAAGCCAGCCGGCGTTCGGATGGCTATTGCGGGATGTGAGGATCTGCACGTTCTGGCCGCTCTTCAACTGGGTTCGCAAAGGCGTGACCTGGCCGTCCACGCGCGCCGCGACGCAGCGGTGCCCCACATCCGTATGCACGGCGTAGGCGAAGTCCAGGCAGGTGGCGCCGCGCGGCAGGCGGAGTATTTCGCCCTTGGGCGTAAAAACATAAACCTTATCCGGGAACAGATCGACCTTCACGTGGTCATAGAACTCGTCCGCCTGAGCGGTGGCCTGCATTTCCGTGATCCGGCGCAGCCATTCCTGAGTGCGGAACTGCCCCGGCAGCACGCTTTTGTCCTCGGCCTTGTACTGCCAGTGCGCGGCGATCCCGCTTTCGGCCACGCGATGCATTTCCGCAGTGCGGATCTGGAACTCCAGGGGGATGCCCTCCGGCCCCAGCAGGACGGTGTGCAGCGACTGGTAGCCGTTAACCCGCGGAATGGCGATATAGTCCTTGAAGCGTCCCGCCATGGGGCGGAACAACTGGTGGGCGATCCCTAGGCAGCGATAGCAGGCATCGATGTCCGACACGATGATGCGCAGGCCGAACACATCCGAGATTTCCTTGAAGCTCAGCTGCTTCTCCCGCATCTTGCAGTAGATGCTGTAGGCCGACTTGGCGCGCGCCGAAATGCTGCCATCGAGCTTGGCCGACTTGAGCGCGCGCCTCAAGCGGTCGGACACGCGGCGCAGAACGGAGCGGGGGTGCTTGGGCCTTTGGTTCAGGTGGCGGCTGATGACCCGGTAGCGGCGCGGCCAGGCATAGCGAAACCCCAAATCCTCCATTTCCCGCCGGATCGCGTGTATGCCCAGCCGGTTGGCGATCGGGGCGTAGATGTCCAGCGTTTCGCGGGCGATCCGCTGCTGGCGGCCGCGGTCCAGCGCGTCCAGCGTGCGCATGTTGTGCAGCCGGTCCGCAAGCTTCACCAAAATGACCCGGATATCGTCCACCATGGCCAGCATCATCTTGCGGAAACTGGCAGTTTGAGCTTCCGAGCGCCCGGCCTCGCGCAGGCGCTTCAGCTTGGTGACCCCATCGACGATGGCCGCCACCTGACGGCCAAAGCTCTGCTCCACGTTCTCCCTCAGCGTGGGCGTATCCTCGATCACGTCGTGCAGCAAGGCAGCGATGATGGTTTCCGAATCCAGCCGCAACTGCGCCAGAATCGTAGCGACCGCAACCGGGTGGGCAATGTACGGCTCGCCGGAACGGCGGCGTTGATCGTGGTGCGCTTTGGCGCCATATTCGTACGCCTTGAGCACTTGGTCGCGTTCGGCCTCGGAAAGATACTCGAGGTTGGCAAGCAG
The DNA here is from genome assembly GCA_028285945.1 of Candidatus Foliamicus numerosus. Taxonomy (GTDB): domain Bacteria; phylum Pseudomonadota; class Gammaproteobacteria; order Steroidobacterales; family Foliamicaceae; genus Foliamicus; species Foliamicus numerosus. Next base: position 56,923 of record JAPYNE010000016.1, read on the forward strand.
CCTGCGGATGCCGCCGCCGGAAACCCGGATCCGCTTTCTGCTGGCCGCCGCTGCCTGCCGCATGACTATCCCCGTTGCCGCTATGCCGCTACCACCATACGATAACCGGTTCCCGGAATGCGCCGGGGACGGGTGGCGGCAAACGCCTCAGCCGATTAAAGATAGCGCAGTCGCCGAACGGGCCTCGCGCCGCGGCAGTCGCCCGGCTCGCCGCCCGGCTCAGTACTCGCGGGCTTCTCCCGAAGTGGCAAAAGCCTCTTCCACGGATCGCTCGTGCTCCTTGAGGCTTTCTTCGGTCACCAAGCCAGCGGCGATTTCGCGCAGGGCCACCACCGAAGACTTTTCGTTCTCGCGCGGCACCAGGGGCTCGGCACCGTTGGCTAAGCGCCGCGCACGGGTAGCGGCCACGCGGACGAGGTCGAAAATGTTTCCAATGCGCTGCTGGCAATCTTCAACGGTAATTCTGGCCACGGCTGTTCCTGTTTGGAGAAGTCCTAGCGAGGCTGCATTCTGCATCAATCCGGCA
>JAPYNE010000017.1 GCA_028285945.1 Candidatus Foliamicus numerosus
CCGTCATGGGCAAGGGGTCTCCCGCAAGTTCTCTAACACACTGAATTATATCGGGAAACCAATACCTTGCCCCCTTCACTCATGCAATAGGCGGGCTAGGGCGCTTGACGCTTTCCCTTCGCCTCTTTCGCGGGTGCAACCCCGGGAGGATCAAGCAACTAAAGGCTTGCGGCGCATCCCCTGGTCCCGGAACTTGTGGGGGCAGGGATGCCCCCACAGAGCCCACAGGGATGTGCTTGTTGGCGTTTCCGGGACCAGGGGATGCGCCGCAAGCCGGGGGCCGGCACATCGGGAGTGGCGAAGGGAGGGCTTAGTGGCCGGGCGGAGGCGCGATGGGGGGCAGGGCGTCGATCACGCCGGGCGCCGCGTTTTCCACCTGCTCAAAGAGCCGCAGTTCGCGCGCTGCGGCCTCGGCGTTGTTGTCCGCCACGTAGTCCCAGTCGGCGCCGGCGAACTTTTCCTCTTCCTCGGCGAGCGTGGAGTGGCGGCTGGCCGCCAGGATATTCAGGAAAACATGCAGGAAGGCGCGCGCCTCCTCCTCGAAGGCGGCGCGCCGGGACGCGCCTTGGGCGCGCAGCGAATCGCGGACCGCCACTAGGCCGGCCAGCGCCTGCTCGCTGGCCGCCAGCCGCTCCTTGAGGTGGTCGAGCTTTTGCCGGAACACGATGTCATCCGGCCCTGCGTGCGGGTTCAGCCGCTCCCAGAGGCGGTGATCCTGGGCATGCAGGCGCTCGAGCGAATGCTTGAGGTAGTCCGCGCAGGCCAGGTACGCCGGGACGGGGTCTTCCAACGAGGCCTCGCCGTCGAGCGCCACGCCCAGCACCCGCCGGACCTTCGACATGCGCATGCGCTCCTCGCGCACGCGCTGCTGGGAATCGGTGGTCAAAGGCTCTCTCCTCCTGACAGTTGGCACACCAGCACCTGCGGCTCGGTGATCGAGCCCAGCAGCAACTTGTCCTCATGGCGAGCCGCCCCGCCGGCAAGTATCAGCACGCCGAGGATCACTGCGATCGCACTAGAAGCTTCTTCATTGCTTGGTTCCTTAACCCTGCTGTCGGTCGCCGGTGCCGCCGCCGCCGCACAATGGCGAGTATAAGTGCGCTGGTTCGTTCAAGTTACAGCAGAATCACGGCGGAGAGCGCCAGGCGGTAGGCGGCGAATGGCCACAGGCCCCAGCGCGCAACTAGGCGAAGCAACAAGCCCATGCACCCGAAAGCGGCCAGCCCTGCCACTGCCATGCCCAGCGCCAGCGCGCCCCAGTTGGCGGCAGCAGGCGCGGCGGCAAGGTTCAGCGCCTCCAGGGCGCCGGCGGCCGCGATGACCGGTATCGCCAGCAGGAAGGACAAGCGGGCCGCGGCCGGGCGCGCCAAGCCCAGAATCCGTGCGGCGGTCATGGTCACGCCGGAGCGCGACGCGCCGGGAATCAACGCCAAGGCTTGGCCGCAACCTATCCACAGCGCCTGCCTGAGGCCTATTTCGCGCATCCGTGTGATGGATTGCGGGCGGCGGTCCGACCACAGCATGAGGATGGCGAACAGCGCCCCGGCCACTGCGATCAGTCGCGGCTCGCGGAAAGACGACGACACCGTGTCGTGCAGCAGAAAGCCCAGTGCGCCCACCGGCAGCGAAGCCACGGCGATCATCAATCCCAGCCGCGCCGAAGGCCCGGCCGGCGCGCCACGCACCACCCATGCCCGCCACTCGCGCAGGATTGCGGCGATTTCGCGGCGCGAGAATGCGATCACGGCGATCAGGCTGCCGAAGTGCACCGCCACGTCGAAGGCGATGCCCTGGTCTTGCCAGCCCAGCCAGGCGGGGACCAGGATCAGGTGCGCCGAGCTGGAAATCGGCAGGAACTCGGTAATGCCTTGCAGCAGCGCGAGCACAAGGACGTGCCAGAGGTTCATGTCGCGGCGGCCTCCAGTGCGGCTGCGCCCGCGCCGCCGGGCTCAAGCGACGCCAGCAAGTCCCGGCCGCCGAACCCGCTGGGGACGGCGCCGGAACGAGGGAAGGAACTGCGCCTTCGCTGAGTGCCTGTTAGGGTTGGGGAAGGCTCCTTCCCTGGCGCCAGCCCTAGGAACTTGAAGGCTTCGCCCATGCCGCCCGGCAGGATCAGCCGGCGCAGCGCCGCGGCGTCTTCGAGGGCGGGCGGCGAGCCCGCCAGTTCCAGGATGCCGGATGCCAGCAGGAACTGGGCCTGCGTGGCGAAGCCCACCGCGCGAAGCCCGGCGGCCTCGGCGCTTCGCTTCACCGCCGTGAAATCCACCCAGGCGCCGATGTCCTCGCGCCCCGGCCGGAGGAATGGATCGTCGTGCCAAGTATGCGCCGAATGGCAACCCAGCGTTCCGCCGCCGCGTTCCGCCAAGTAAAGCTCGCCTCGCGGCAGCCCGTAGTCCGCCAGCAGAATCACGCCTGACTCCAGCGCCGCCGCGAGTTCGCGCATGAAAGGCTCGAGGTTGACGCGGATTTCCGAGCAGTAGCCCTCCGGCAATCTGGCGGGCAATTCCGCTTCCAGCTTCTCCAGCGCTTCACGCAAAGCTGTGTCCGCCGGCCGGTCCTCCCATTGCAGGCGGTGCGCGCTCCATCCCACGCCGCGCTCCAGCCAGCCGTTCGCCGTTCGCCTGAAGCACCGGCAGGGCAGGGCGTCGATCACCTCGTTGGCCAAGATGGTTCCGCGAATTCGTTCTCCGCTTAAACGATCGGTGAATTGAAGACGCCCGGCCAGATCCGGGTGCGCCTTGAGCAGCCTTTCCCGCTGCGCCGCCTGCATTCCCGCCGCGTGCTCCACCAGGATGTAGCGGTCCGGCAAACGCCCGGCGCGCTTAAGTTCTTCCAGCAGGACTTCGGCCAGCCGTCCGCTTCCCGGCCCCAGTTCGGCGATGTCGCCGCCGCCGCAGGCATCCAGTGCTTCCAGGCACTGGCCTGCCAGTGCGCGCCCGAACAGTGCGGAGGTTTCGGCGGCGGTATCGAAGTCGCCGCCTGCGCCTATGCGGGCGCGGCCAGAGGCGTAATAGCCCTCCCCGGGGTGATATAGCGCCAGCTCCATATAGCGGTCGAAGCGCATCCAGCCGCCGGCATCGGTCGCGGCGTTGGCGATGAACGCCGGCGGGCCGGCGGATTTGTGATCGCTCGCATCCATGGGCGGCTACATATAATGCCCTCACCGGACAGCAAAGGGCAGCGCGCTGATGCGAACCAATCCGCTTGGCAGGGCGCCAAGACAATGACGGCGGCGAAGGTCGCGCTGGTGACCGGCGGCGCCAGGCGGGTTGGCGCCGCCATCGCCGGGGAACTGCATGCAGCCGGATTCACGCTGGCCGTGCATTGCAACCGCTCGCTTGCAGATGCCGACGCCTTGGTGGCGCGGCTCAATGGGCTTCGATCCGATTCGGCGTTTGCGCTGCAGGCCGATCTGCTGGAGGCGGGTGCCTGCGAGCGTCTGGCGCAAGAAACACTCGCGCAAGCTGGCCGCATTGATTGCCTGGTGAACAACGCCTCGACCTTCTATCCCACCGCAGTGGGCGAAATCACCGAAGGCGACTGGCAGAGCTTGGTGGGCAGCAACCTCAAGGCTCCGGTGTTCCTGAGCCAGGCGCTGGCGCCGGCGCTCAGGGAATCATGCGGCGCGATCGTGAACATGGTGGATATTCATGCCCGCATTCCTCTTCGGGGCTACCCTGTGTACAGCGCCGCCAAGGCCGGGCTCGCCGCCCTCACGCTCAGCCTTGCCGGTGAGCTCGCGCCGGAAGTGCGGGTTAACGGAATCGCGCCCGGCATGGTGATGTGGGCGGAACCGCCGCCGCCCGAGCATATCAAGAAGGCAATTCTGGCCAGAACGCCGCTGGGCCGTGCGGGCACCCCGGAGGATGTGGCCCGTCTGGTGCGCTTCGTGGTGTGCGATGCGCCCTTCGTGACCGGTCAGATCATCGCCGTGGACGGTGGCCGCAGCCTCGGCTGGTAGCCGTCAGCACCTCGACCCTCGCCCTGCGTCGCGGGAGGCGCTTCGATCCCGCCCGTTTACTAGAGTTCCGAACAGAAACGTTCGCCTGCCCCTGCCCTCTGCTTGTCCCCTGCCTCTTGGGAGGCGCATGAAACCCGTTCTGTGGGGATTGGCGGGGTTCTGTCTTGTTTCCTTGCCCTCTGCTTGTCCCTGCCTCTTGGGAGGCGCATGAAACCGTTCTTGGGGATCGGGCTGGGTGTTCTGTCTTGTTTCCCCGCCCTTTTCTTGTCCCTCCCTCGCGGGAGGCGCATGAACCCGTTCTTGGGGATGGGCGGGGGCGCTGTCTTGTTCCTTCGCCCTTTTCTTGCCCCTCCCTCGCGGGAGACGCATGAACCCATCCATGGGGCTCGGCTGGAGCATCCTGCCCCAGACGCTCCCGCGAGGGAGGGGCAAGAAAAGGGCTTTAGTTGGCGGGCTCCGGGGTTTGCGCCTGCCTAGGTCGGCGCGGCCCCGGGGATTGCATCCGCTAAAGGCCTCCTTTGCGTTCCCTTCTCCCGGAACTTGTGGCGGCAGTGCGCTGCCAATCGCTTGGCGCGCACTGCCGCCACAGAGCCCACAGGGATGTGCTTGCCGGCGTTTCCGGGACAAGGGAATGCGCAGGAGGCCGAGGGGCTGGCAGCTTTCCTAAGGAGCGCGTATGGATGCGTTTGTTGGCGTTTCTGGGATGAGGGAATGAGACCAGCAGGCGAAGGGTTAGGCATTCACTACTCCGCGGAGAAAGGCGTTACCTCGCTTAAGTTCCAGCGCGGTCGAGGCTCCGGCACCGCTGCGGGCTGTGCGCCGCCGGCCAGACGTAGGCATCCGGTTAGCGCAATCATGGCGCCGTTGTCGGTGCAGTATTCCGGTCGCGGGTAGTACACACGCACGCCTTCGGCATCGCATCGCGCCTTCAGTTGTTGGCGCAGACGCCGATTGGCGCCCACGCCTCCGGCCACCACCAGGCGGTCGTGGCCGGTTTTCTCCAGCGCCCGCGTGGCCCGGTCCAGCAACGATTCCACGATCGCCGTTTCCAGCGCCAAGGCCAGCGAGGCCCGGTCGTGATCGTCCAGCGGCCCTTCCGCCTCAAGATCGCGGATCTTGTAGAGCAGAGCGGTTTTCAAACCCGAGAAGCTGAAGTTGAGTTCCCTGCGTCCGCTCATCGGCGTCGGCAGCCGGAATCGACCGGCTTCGCCATGCTCCGCCAGCTTCGCGATCTCCGGTCCACCCGGATAGCTCAGCCCGAGCAGCTTGGCGCCCTTGTCGAACGCTTCGCCGGCCGCATCGTCGAGGGATTCGCCAAGCATCCGGTATTCGCCGTAGCCGCTCACGTCCACCAGCAAGCTGTGGCCGCCGGAAACCAGCAGCGCCAGATAGGGAAAATCAGGTGAGTCGCCTTCCAGCAGCGGCGCCAGCAGATGCGCTTCCATGTGATGCACACCGATGATCGGCACGCCCAGCGCCCGGGCCAGCCCGTGCGCAAACACCAGCCCCGAGAGGAGGGCGCCGATCAGGCCGGGGCCGGCAGTGCAGGCGATGCCGTTCAAGTCCGGCTTCCTTAGCCCCGCGTCACTGAGCGCCCCGTCCGTTAGCGCCGCCAGCCGCCGCAGGTGGTCGCGCGAGGCCAGCTCCGGCACCACGCCTCCAAATTCGGCGTGCTGCCGCGCTTGGCTATACAATCGGTGCGCCAAAAGACCCCGGCGGGCCTCGTAGATGGCCACGCCGGTTTCATCGCAACTCGTTTCGATCCCTAAAACACGCACCCGCCGAATTTTAGCCTTCGCCGCCCATGACGGACAAAATCTTCATTCGGGACCTGCGCGTGAGGGCGGTTGTGGGCGTCAACCGCTGGGAGAAGGCCGCGCCGCAGGTGGTGGGAGTGGATCTCGAGATGGCAGTCGATGCGGCGCAGGCGGCACAAGCCGATGAGATCGCCGCCACGTTGGATTACAAGCGCGTGTCGCGCGACATTGCCGCACTGGCCGAAAACCGCAGCTACGAATTGATCGAGACACTGGCTGAGGCTATCGCGTCGCTGGTTTTGGGCGAGCATGGCGCGCAGTGGGTGCGCGTGACGGCGCGCAAGCCGTTCGCATTGCGCAATGCGCGCGACGTGGGCGTGGTGATCGAACGCGGCCGCGGAACGCGCAGCGGCGCGTGACCAAGGCAATGGCGCGCGTTTTCGTTAGCGCGGGCAGCAACATCGATCCGCGCGCGAACCTCGAAACTGCTTGCGGGGCGTTGCAGCAATACTATGGCGAGCTTGATCTGTCGCCGCTCTACCAGAGTGCGGCCGAGGGCTTCAGCGGGCCGGACTTTCTCAACTTGGTGGCGGGCTTTGAAACGACGGAATCGCCCGGCGAAATACGCAAGCGGCTGGCGGAGCTGGAAGCGCAGTCGGGGCGCGATCGTTCAGGCGGCAAGTTCTCCTCGCGCACGCTGGACCTGGACCTGCTGCTGCACGGCGAACGCATCGACGCGTCGCTGAAGCTGCCGCACCCCGATATCGAAGGCTATGCCTTCGTCCTCAAGCCGCTGGCCGATCTCGCGCCCGATCTGCGCCACCCCCTCTCCGGCGCCACCCTCGCCGAACTCTGGCGCTCTTTCTCCGGCCCCCGGGGAATCCGGTCCGTTCGGCACTTCATGAAGGAGTGCGGGATGCCGCGAGGGACAGCCCCGGGGGCCCCCGCCGGTTAGTTGTGCAAGTTCTGCCGCTTCTGCCCTCAGCCAGCCAGACCCAGCATGATGCCGGCCAGACTAATGATGAGCGTGGCCAGCGCCAATCCCTGACCCCATAGCATGCGGACCATTTGCGCGTGCAGGGCTTCAATCCTGACCTTGGTGGCGCCGTGCATCTCCACGGTGTCGGCGCGCAGTGACTCGATGCGTTCGATCATATCGGCGCGCACGGCTTCCAGTTCGGCCTTGGTGGCCATGGTTCTCATGGCGGACTCGATGGATTCGAGGCGGTGCTGCACGGCTTCCAGCTCGCTCTTGGTGGCCATGGTTCTCATGGCGAACTCGATGGATTCGAGGCGGTGCTGCATCCGATCCAGCGTTCTGGCGATCTGCGCGTTCATCGGGGCCCGGCTGACAAGATCCACCATGACTTCTGCTTGCTTCTCCGGGTAGCCGGCCTGTTTGAGTTTCCCTACTTCCGCGTGAGTGTCGAGTGCGGGCTGCGGCATGTTGATCCTCCTTGAAAGATTTTCTGGACCGCCCCTGCGGCGATCCTTCCGAGCCATGTTTTAGCTGATTCGAGCGGGCGGTGTCAAATAAATGTGGCAACCGCTCGTCTGGCTCGTTCATTCATGGCTGCCCCCCGATGGTCGCGTCGCCAAGTAGCGAGAACCCATCCTTAGGGGGCTTGGCGGCGACTCCTGTCGCCGCCGCTCCGCCGGAAGGGGAGAACAGCACAAAGCCGACAAGGCCCGTCCTGCGCCCAACCGTTCATGCCCGCAAACTAGAAGGTTTTGCCTCGTTCCCTCTTGTGCGGGGCGGCGGCGGCAGGATAGCCGCCGCCGAGCCCCAAGGATGGGTTCATGCGTCCCCGCACAAGAGGGAACGAGGCAAAAACCGGAGGGCCGGCTAGAGCTTGCCCGCGATTGCGGCGATGCGCCGCCTCCGCAACTCCCGGCCCAGGCGGGCGCCCTCGTAACCCTCGGCAGCCAGATCCGCCCCCGACACCCGGCTGGCTCTACGGAAAGCCTCGCGAAACACCTCCGCCGCCGGGTAGTCATGTTCCGTCATGCCCTTGCGGCCCCGGGAATCGGCTTCGCAGGCGACTAGGAAGTCCTCCAGCATGCTGCCTTCCCGAAACGCTCCCAGCGCCTCCAGCACCTTGAGCAGCGTTTCCGGGCGCAGTTCCGCCGCGCGATGGCAAACGCCGTGAAAACGCGCCACCTGCTCGGCCAGCGCGCGGAACCGCCTTGGCGCGCCCAAGCGATCGCACATCTCGCCCACCAGGCGCACGCTGGCCGCCTCATGGCCGCTGTGCCGCGGCCAGTATTTCTTCGGCGTGACCCCTTTGCCCAGATCGTGCGTCAGCGCCGCAAACCGCACTTCCGCCTTCGACGAAAAGCGCGCCGCCTGCTCCAGCACCATCATCACATGCACGCCCGTGTCGATCTCCGGATGCCAGCGCTCCGGTTGCGGCACCCCCCATAGCCGGTCGATCTCCGGGAAGACCACCTTCAGCGCACTGCATTCGCGCAATATCTCGAAAAAGCGCTGCGGCGCGTCCTCGGCCAGCGCCCTCGCCGTTTCCTGCCAGACCCGCTCGGGCACCAGCGCCGCCACCTCGCCGTCCGCCACCATGGCGCGCATCAGCGCCAGCGTTTCCGGGGCAAGCCCAAATCCAAGGCCGTGAAAGCGCGCGGCGAAACGCGCCGCGCGCAGTATCCGCACGGGGTCCTCGCGGAAGGCCGGCGACACATGCCGCAGCATCCTTTGCTCGATATCGCGCTGTCCGCCGTAAGGATCGATGAGATGCCCTTCGGCATCCTCGGCCATCGCATTGATCGTCAGGTCGCGCCTTGCGAGATCCTCCTCCAGCGTCACCTCGGGGCCGAAATCCACCTCGAAGCCCCGGTAGCCGGGCGCGATTTTGGTCTCGCGCCTGGCCAGCGCATATTCCTCACGGGTTTCGGGATGCAGGAAGACGGGAAACGAGCGCCCCACCTCCTTGTAGCCTTGGCGCTCGAGTTGGCCAGCGGTGGCGCCCACCACCACCCAGTCGCGCTCGCTGATTTCCAGCCCCAGCAGCTGGTCGCGAACCGCGCCGCCTACCAGGTAGCAGTTCATCCCGCTCGAGGCCGGCGCCGGGAGCTCAGGATCGCAGCGGCAGCACCAGCGTGCGGTTGCCGCGGCGGATGCTCAGCACGATGAGCGACTGCCCTTCCGCCACTTTCTTGAACTGCTCGATGTTGCGCACGCGCGTGCGGTTGACGGCCACGATCATGTCGTCGGCCCGTAGGCCCGAGCGCTGCGCCGTGCTGCCTTCCTCGATGGTTTCCACCAGCACGCCCTCATAGTCGCCGGCATCCGAATCCGCGAGCGAGGCACCGATGAGCGCCGGATGAATATCGGTGCCGGTGGCGGCCACCAGACCGCCCAGGATCGCCACCACCACCTTGGACTGCCCGTCATCGCCCACGATTTCCAGCGTGACTTCGTCGCCTACTGCGCGCAGACCCACGGCATTCACCAGGTCGCTGCTTGTCTCGATCTTCTTGTCGTTGACCCGCACGATCACGTCGCCGGGCTCGATTCCGGCCTTTTCGGCCGCCGAGTCGGGCACCACTTCCTGCACGATTGCACCGGAGGCCTCATCGAGCCCCAGGGTGTCGGCCAGCTCCTGGTCCACGCCGCCCACCACCACGCCCAGCCGCCCGCGGCGAACCTCGCCGAAGTCCAGCAACTGGCGCATGATCTCGCTCGCAATGGAGGTGGGGATCGCAAAGCCGATGCCGGCGTTGTCGCCCGAGCGCGACAGGATGTTGGACGGAACGCCCACCAGCTCGCCGCGCATGTTCACCAGCGCCCCGCCCGAATTGCCGGGATTGATCGACGCGTCGGTTTGGATGAAGTCCTGAATCGGGCTGGGCCGGCCCTGCCGGCTCGGCATCTGGCCGATGGTGCGGCCCAGCGCGCTCACAATGCCCGAAGTGACCGTGTGCGTCAGGCCGAAGGGATTGCCGATCGCCAGCACGAAGTCGCCCACTTGCAACGATTCGGAATCGCCCAGCGGCATTTGCGTGAGGTTGTCCGCTTCCTCGAGCTCCAGCAGGGCGATGTCGGTGCCGGGGTCCGAACCGACCACCTTGGCCTCCACGCTGCGCTGGTCGCTCAAGGTCACCACAATCCTGTTTGAGTTATCGATCACATGGTGGTTGGTGAGCACCAGGCCGCGCTCGGCATCCACGATAACGCCCGAGCCCGCCGGCACCGGCCGCGGCTCCCGCTGTTCCTGCCGCGGCGGGTTGGGAAAGAAGCGCTCGAAGAACGGATCGCCGCGGAATGGCGAGCGGAAGTTCCGCGTGGGCCGGGCAATGGCGATGCTCACCACCGCCGGCTGGGTGGCCTCGACCAGCGGCGCCAAGCTGGGGAAGGGATCGACGGCTAGCGGCTCCGCAATGCCGGTTTGCGCCTGGGCGCCGTCATGCAGCGCGCCGGCGCCGGAGAGAGCGAGCGTGAGGACGAATAGTGCGATCGGATTTCTGCGTGTCATTGACCTGGTCCCGTTGATGTTGGAAGAGATTTGCTGTGCGTTCTTGCCTTGATGCAGAGGTGCCGAAAAGGGTTGCCTGCCTTAAAGCCGGCAAGCGCCGCAACGCCGCCATGCACAGTCAACCGGCCCATTCATTGTAATCCAGAGGCTGCTGGATGCGCGCCGCATCTTGTGCCGCCTGATTCCGGCCTGCGGTTGAGGATTTGGCCATTTTATTGAGCTTCGGGACGCGGTTGTAATTGATAGGAATTAGGGTTAAAACAGCAAAGCGCAATTTTTGTGCGAATGGGTGCAGAAATAGCAATCTGGGGTTTTAAGTCTTCCTTTACCCCCTTTTTGCAAAAAAAACCTCAATAAAGTGAGGGGGGTATGGGGCAACCGGTCAAGCTGGCCAGTATTGGCGAAGCAAGAGAGGAAATTTCCTTACAGCCCGCGTCCCTCGATATCTGGGACTCCAAGTACCGCCTTAAAACCAAGAAGGGCGATATTCTCGACCAGGAGGTTCACGATACCTACGCCCGGGTGGCGCGCACCCTGGCCGAAGTGGAGCCCGAGGCCATCCGCAGCAAATGGTATGAGTCCTTTCTCTGGGCTCTGAGCCACGGCGCCGTCCCCGCCGGGCGGATCGTTTCCAACGCCGGCGCCCAAGAGCACAAGCCCGCCACCTCCACCATCAACTGCACGGTGTCGGGAACCGTGGGCGATTCCATGAACAGCATTCTGGAGATGGCGCACGAGGCCGGCCTCACGCTCAAGGCCGGCTGCGGCATCGGCTACGAGTTCTCCACGCTGCGCCCGCGCGGCGCCTACGTGGCCGGCGCCGGCGCCTACACTTCCGGCCCGCTGTCATTCATGGACATCTACGACAAGGTTTGCTTCACGGTGTCGTCGGCCGGCGGCCGGCGCGGCGCGCAAATGGGCACCTTCGATGTGGGCCACCCGGACGTGAAGGAATTCATCACCGCCAAGCGCGAGGACGGCCGGCTGCGGCAGTTCAACCTGTCGCTGATGATTACCGACGAATTCATGCAGGCCGTGGAGGCCGGGCGGGACTGGGTGCTGGCCTTTCCGCTGGATCCGTCCGAGGCCGAGGAGGACAGCTTCGATCTGAACGACACCGGCGGGGTGGTGTGGCGCGAGTGGCCGACCACGAGAGGTTACATCAGCGACCACGAAGGGCGCGTGGCCTGCAAGGTGTACGGAACGCTGCCGGCCCATGAGTTGTTTGACCTCATCATGCGCTCCACCTACGAATTCGCCGAGCCGGGTTTCATCCTCATCGACCGCGTCAACGAGATGAACAACAACTGGTACGTGGAGAATATTCGCGCCACCAACCCCTGCGGCGAGCAGCCGCTGCCGCCGTACGGTGCCTGCCTTTTGGGCTCGGTCAATCTAACCCGCTTCGTGCGCCGGCCCTTCACCGGCGAGGCGCATTTCGACTGGGAGGAGTTCAACGAGGTCGTGGCGGTTTTCACGCGCATGCTCGACAATGTGGTGGAGATCAACGGGCTGCCCTTGGGCAGCCAGGTGAGCGAGATCCTGCGCAAGCGCCGCCACGGCATGGGCTTTTTGGGGCTGGGATCGACGCTCGCCATGCTGCGCATCCGCTACGGCAGTGAGCAATCCACCGAATTTACCGAGCGCGTGGCGCGCGAGCTGGCGCTCACTGGCTGGCGGGCGGGCTTGGAGCTGTCGCGCGAGAAGGGGCCGGCGCCAATCATGGACGAGGAGTTCGAGGTCACGCCGCAAATGCTGCGCCAGCGCCCGGAAATGGCCGAAGACGGCATCAAGGCCGGGGACAAGCTGCCGGGCAGGGTGCTCATGGCGCGCTATAGCCGCTACATGCAGCGGGTGGCCGGAGAGGATCCCGAGCTGGTCGAGGCCATTGCTGCGGAAGGGGCGCGCTTTACCCATCATTCGTCGATCGCGCCCACCGGCACCATTTCGCTGTCGCTGGGCAACAACGCCAGCAACGGCGTCGAACCCAGTTTCGCCCACCATTACTTCCGCAACGTCATCCGCGAAGGCCGCAAGACCAAGGAGAAGGTGCCCGTTTATTCGTATGAGCTGCTGGCCTACCGCGAACGGATCAATCCCGATGCCAATCCCGAAGGCGAGGGCGGGCAGGCGCTGCCCGACTACTTCGTGACTGCCGACGACGTATCGCCCGCGGAGCACGTGGCCATCCAGAGCGCGGCGCAGAAGTGGGTGGATTCATCCATCTCCAAAACCGCCAACGTGCCCTCGGACTATCCGTACGAGCGCTTCAAGGATATTTACGTGAAGGCTTGGAAGAGCGGGCTGAAGGGCTGCACCACGTTCCGCTTCAACCCCGCCGCCTTCCAGGGGGTGCTGGTGAAGGAGAAGGACTTGAAGAGCACCTTCTACGTGTTCCAGCTTGAGGACGGCACCGAGGTGAGGTTCGCCGGCGACGAGGAAGTCGAGTACGACGGCCAAGTGCATACCGCCGCCAACCTCTTTGACGCGCTCAAGGAGGGCTACTACGGCAAATTCTGAATGGTCGCCCGGAAACCGTTCGAGAGCCAATAGAGCCAATAGAGCCAACAGCACAGAAACCGGACCCCATTTGCAATGACTGAAGCCGCCAAGAAAATTTCCGCCAAGATCGTGGCCTACCGCGTGGAGCAGCCGCCAGCCGCCGCCGAAGCCTCAGCTGCCCCTGAGGCGGGCATTCCCGCCGCTCCCCCCGAGTCCGCCGCGCCGCCTGTTCCGGCACCCGGCGCCGCCCCCAAAGCTGCTCCGCTCCCCGCCGCCCGACAGGCGCTGTCTTCGCGCACGGCCAGCGACGACGGCAAGGTGGTGCGCATGCACGAGGGCTTGGAGCGTCCGGAACGCTTGGAGGGCACCACCTACAAGGTCAAGACGCCGGTGTCGGACCACGCCATGTATGTGACCATCAACGACATCGTGCTGAACGAAGGCACGGCCGACGAGCGCCGCCGCCCGTTCGAGATCTTCATCAACTCCAAGAACCTCGACCACTACCAGTGGATCGTGGCGCTGACCCGGGTGATGTCCGCTGTGTTCCGCAAGGGCGGCGACGTGGCTTTCCTAGTGGACGAACTCAAGGCCGTGTTCGATCCCCGGGGCGGATACTGGCAAGCCGGCGGCGTGTACATGCCTTCCATCATCGCCGAACTCGGTTGCGTGGTGGGCGAGCACTTGGAGAACATCGGCTTTCTGGGCCAGCCGGAGATGGACGAGGAGCAGCGGCGGCTGCTGAACGCCAAGCGCCGGGATTACGAGGATGCTCAGCGCCAGGAGGATGCCTTCGCCAAAAGCGCCTTCCCCGCCGGCGCGCAGCTTTGCGGGCGCTGCCACACTGCGGCGGTCGTGATGATGGACGGCTGCCTGACCTGCCTCAACTGCGGCGACTCGAAGTGCAGCTAGCGCGCCGTTCGGCAAATAACTTCCGTGCGGCGCGCGGCATGTTTTCTTTCCGGCAAGGCGCTGCGGCGCAGTGCGGCGGGCTGCGGTCGGACCCGCGCCCGAGCAAGGAGCGACACAGCCGGAGGAGGAAACGGGGCTGCGGGATAAGGCAGTGATTCGCGGGACAGCGCGCTAGGGCTGTGGTCAGCGGCCTGTTCGATCTTCGCGGCAAGCTCGCGCTCGTGACTGGGTCAAGGCGCGGCATAGGCAAGGCCATCGCTGTTGGCCTTGCTGAGGCGGGCGCGGACATTATCGGCGTGTCGGCCACGCTTGAGCTTTCGGGCTCCCGGGTGGAGAGCGCCGTGCGCCGCGCCGGCCGGGCATTCCATGCCTACCAGTGCGACTTCGGGCGGCGCGACCGGCTCTACGAGTTCATTGCCGCAGTACGCAAAGCTCACGGCGCGGTGGATGTGCTGGTTAACAATGCCGGCGCCATAAGGCGCGCGCCCGCCGCCGAGCACAGCGACGAGGACTGGGACCGGGTGCTGGAAGTGAACCTAAGCGCCCAGTTCATATTGAGCCGGGAATTAGGCCGCGATATGGCCGGGCGGGGCTCGGGCAAAATCATTTTCACCGCCTCGCTGCTTTCGTTTCAGGGCGGGGTCACAGTTCCCGGATATGCCGCCAGCAAGGGCGGCCTCAAGCAGCTCATCATGGCGTTGTCCAACGAATGGGCCGACAAAGGCCTGAATATCAACGGAATCGCGCCCGGCTACGTGGAAACCGACAACACAGCGGCTTTGCGTGCGGACCCGCAGCGGTTTCGGGCGATCCTTGAGCGCATTCCGCAGGGCCGCTGGGGAACGCCGGATGACTTCAAGGGCCCCGCAGTGTTCCTGGCATCCGCCGCATCCGATTACGTGAACGGCAGCATCCTGCTCGTGGATGGCGGCTGGATGGGGCGGTAGTGCCGCATGCCGCCCGGATTCTGCTGCTCGGCGGCCTGCTGGCGCTGCCGGGTCCGTTTGCGCTAGGGCAGGAAACCATCCGGATCAGGGCCGCCGACATTCAGGACGCCGGCTACCCCACCGTGCGCGGCATGGAAGCGATGGCCGAGCGGCTCGACCGGGAAACCGAGGGCCGCATCCGCATGAAAATCTACCCGGGGGCGCAGCTCGGAGACGAGCGCGACATGCTTGAAATGACTATTTTCGGCGGAATCGACATCAGCCGCACCAGCATCGCTCCGCTGAATTCAATCGCGCCCGAGACCAGCGTATATTCCCTGCCGTTCCTGTTTCGCTCCACCGAACACATGCGCCGCGTCCTCGACGGCCCGATCGGCGACGAAATTCTCGCTGCCTTGGAGCCCCACGGCTTGATAGGCCTGTGCTATTACGATGCCGGCGCGCGCAGCATGTACAACCGGATGGGACCGATCCACTCCCCGGTCGATCTTAAGGGGATGAAGGTGCGGGTGATGAACTCGGAGGTTTTCGTGGACATGATGTCCGCCCTCGGAGCCAACGCCACGCCCATGGGGTTCGGGCAGGTCTATGAGTCGCTTGCCTTGGGCACGATAGACGCGGCGGAAAACAACTGGCCGTCGTATGAGTCCTCGCGGCATTTTGAAGTGGCGCCGCACTACAGCGTTACCCAGCATGTGATGGTTCCGGAGGTGCTGGTCATGTCGCGCTACCGATGGCGAAAAATGTCAGCGCAGGACCGGGCTTTGCTTCGCCGGGCCGCAAAGCAGTCGGTGCCCGTAATGCGGAAGCTCTGGGATGCGCGGGTGATGGCCTCGCGCAACGCCATGGCCGAAGCCGGCGTGGAGATCGTGGACGGCATCGATAAGCGGCCCTTCATGGATGCCATGCGACCGCTGTACGGCCAGTACCTCAAAGACCCGGCGCTCAAGGACTTGGCGGAGAGAATACGTGCCGTCCCTTGAGCAGCGGCTGGACCGGACGGCCGGAATCCTAGCCGGTTTCGTTCTCAAGGCCGCCGCGGCGGGACTGGTCGCCATGACCTTGGCGATCGCTTGGCAGGTGTTCGCGCGCTATGTTCTGAACGACAGCTCACCTTGGTCCGAGGCCGCAGCCTTGATCGTGATGGTGTGCTTCGTGCTCCTAGCCGCAGCCGCAGGGGTGCATGAGAAATTCCACTTGGGATTCCGCTGGCTGGTATCCATGCTTCCAATCCGCTTGAGGCGGACTGTGTTCGTTTCCGGACAGGCGCTGATCATGGCCTTCGGCGTCGGCATGGCGGTCAACGGGATGGCCTTGGTGGACTACACGGCCACGCATGTCATCCCCGTGCTTGGTATTTCGAGGTCGGTGGCCTATTGGCCCTTCGTGGTTTGCGGAGTACTCATGGCGCTGTTCGCCTTGGTCAATTCCGTGGCCCTGTTATTAGGAAGGAGGGATGCCGACCCATGGAGCTAGCCATATTGTTTGGCTGCTTCGTCGTCCTGCTGGCCTTGGGCGTGCCGGTCGCTTTCTGCTTAGGGCTGTCGGCGCTGGCCACCCTGTTGTACTTGGATATTCCCCTGATCGTGGCCTTCCAGCGGATGGCGGCCGGAATCGATGTGTTCGCCCTGCTTGCCATTCCCTTTTTCATTTTTGCCGGCGAACTCATGAACCAGTCCGGGATCGCGGCGAAATTGGTGCGGCTTGCGGAATCGATGCTGGGCAGGGCCAGAGGCGGGCTGGGGCAGGTGAGCGTGCTGTCATGCATGATGTTCGGCGCGGTCTCCGGCTCGGCCGTGGCCAGCGTGTCTGCCATGGGCTCGGCGCTGACCCCGATCATGCGCGAGAAGGGCTACAACGCCGACTTCGCCGTTAACGTAACCGCCGCTGGCTCCGTCACCGGGCTGCTCATTCCACCCTCCCACAATCTGATCATCTACTCCATCGCTGCCGGCGGCAGCGTGTCCATCGTGTCCCTTTTCCTGGCCGGCATACTGCCGGGAGTGCTGCTGGGCTTGGCCCTGATGGCCGCCACATGGCTGGTGGCGGCGAGGCGCGGCTATCCGTCCGGCGCCTTCCCCGGCTGGCGCTCGCTCCTTATTGCGCTGATGCACGCCGCGCCCGGCCTGCTGTCCGCCGTCATCATCGTGGGCGGGATCCTCTCGGGCGTGTTCACGGCCACCGAATCATCGGCGATCGCGGTGGTCTATACGGTTTTCGTCGCCATGTTCGTTTATCGCAGCCTGAACTGGACGAAGTTCGCAACGGCCACCCTGAATGCCGCTAGGACCACAGCGATCGTCATGCTGATTATCGCCACGGCCTCGGCGTTCGGCTGGCTGATGGCGGTGGCGGAAGTGCCCCTTCGCATGTCGCAAGTCCTGCTCGGCATCAGCGATAACCCGCTGGTGCTGCTCCTGATTATCAACCTGATCCTGCTGATGCTGGGCACCTTCATGGACATGGCCCCGCTCATCATCATCACCACGCCGATCTTCCTGCCGGTGGCTGCCCAGCTCGGCATGGACCCGGTGCAATTCGGAGTGGTGATGATCCTCAATTTGGGCATCGGCCTGGTCACGCCGCCCGTGGGCGCGGTCCTGTTCGTGGGCTGCGCGGTGGGCGGCATCGCAATCGAGAAGAGCCTGCGATCCATTTGGCCGTTTTATTGCGCCATGCTGCTCGTGCTGCTGCTGGTCACCGCAATTCCTTCCATATCGCTCGCCCTGCCCGGCCTTTTCGATTGATTCCAAGACGAGGAAACTCTTTTCGCCAAGGTTGCAGGGCGCAATGCTGATAATACAATTGGCGCGGATTGTTACCGCTGTCATAGAGGCCTTGCCATGAAGTTTCTTTCCACTGCCGACCGCGGGAGCTACCGGCGCATGACGACCGATGAGCTGCGCGAGGGCCATTTGATCCAGGGCCTGTTCACGCTTGGCGAGGTCGTCCTGAGCCATACGGATGTGGATCGCGCCATCGCGGGCTCCGCCGTGCCGCTTGGCGAGCCTCTGGCTCTGCCAGCCCACAGGGAACTCGCATCCGATTTCTTTTGCCAGCGCCGGGAAATCGGCATTGTCAATATAGGCGGCCCGGGCTGGATTGCAGTGGATGGCCAGACCTTCGAGGTCGATAACCGCGACAGCCTCTACATAGGCCGCGGCAGCAGAGACGTGCAATTCATTAGCGATTCCAAAGCCAATCCCGCCCGCTACTACCTGCTCAGCTACCCGGCGCACGCAGCCTACCCTTGCGCCCTTGTGGGCCAAGCCGATGCCACGCACCTGCGGCTGGGATCCGCTGAAATGTGCAACGAACGCAGCATTTACCAGTCCATCCGGCCGGGAGTCGTGGATACCTGCCAGATTGTGATGGGCTTTACCCAACTTGAGCCCGGCAGCGTTTGGAACACCATGCCCCCGCACACCCATCGCCGCCGTTCGGAAATCTACATGTACTTCGACCTTGGCAAGGACTGCAACGTGTTCCATTTCATGGGGGAGCCCGAAGAGACGAGATCGCTGGTGGTGCGCGACGGCGAAGCGGTGGTTTCGCCGAGCTGGTCCATACACAGCGGGGTGGGGACGCGCAATTACACCTTCGTGTGGGGCATGGGCGGCGAGAACCAGGCGTTCGACGACATGGACCATGTGGCCCCGGGCGAACTGCGGTAGCGGAGGAATATGGGCAAGAGGCACTCCTCCGCTTGGTGTTCGGCCTGCCTGCCGTCGCCATGAGAACAACCGGTCCGGCAAGCAGGCTGGCGGCGGTACTTGTTCTGCTTGCGGGCGCCTGCGGGAACGGGACGGATCCGGAACGTGCGGGCGTGCGCGAGGTGGCACCGGGCGCCGATGGGACACCCATGGCCTACGGTCGCATCGTGCCGGAACGGGAAGATGATTTCGCTTGGGAGAATGACAAGGTTGCCTTCCGCGTGTACGGGCCGACTTCGCGCGGGCAGGGACCGGTGAGCGGCGTGGACGCATGGTTCAAGAAGGTGAGTTATCCAATCATCGACAAGTGGTACGCCGAGCACCTTCAGCAAAACAAGAGCTACCACGTGAATCACGGCGAGGGCTATGACGTGTTTCATGTGGGCTCGAGCCGCGGCGTGGGAGGCACGGCGGTTTGGGTTCGGGGCGCGCCCTATCCGGCCCCGAAATTCGAGCACTGGGAAGTGCATCGCAGCGGCGGTGAAATGGTGGAATTCACCCTGCGGTACGCTTGGGAAACGCCGCTGGGCGCCGTGACCGAGCAAAAGCGCATATCCTTAGCGCTCGGAAGTCGGCTTTACAGCGTTGATTCTGTCTTCACGCTCAATGGTCGACCCGCTTCCGTTCCGATCGCGATTGGCCTGACCACGCACGATGGGGCCGCCGAATGGTCCGCCCACGAGGATGTCCGCTGGATATCAACCTGGGAGGTTATCGACGGTTACGGCGTGGGCGCTGCGGCCCTGCTTGACGGGGGCCGGCCCCGCCGGATCGCGCACACAGCGAGCGAGGAAAAGGATGCCGGCCATATCTGGCTGGTGACGGACAGCGACGAAGAAGGGACGCTGGCTTTTCGTGCGGGATTCGCTTGGCAGGCCGACGGGGATATCACATCTCCCGGCCAGTGGAAGGCCTTTCTCGATGCCGCCGCGTCGGGCGGCTAGGGCGCGATGAAGGAGCGGGCGAGCACTTGATCGTGGCGGTCAAGCAGCCAACCATCTACGATGTAGCCAAGGAGGCCAAGGTTTCGTTCAAGACCGTTTCGCGGACCCTCAACACCGAGCAGGGGGTTCGGGCCGCCACGCGGCAGCGTGTTATAGACGCGGCGAAAAAACTCAACTACTCGCCTAATCTTGCCGCGCGCCGGCTGGCCGGCAATCGCTCCTATACGCTCGCGCTGTTCTACGATGGCGATCTCAGCTCCTATATCGCCGGTTTGCAGCTCGGCATGATCGAGGCCTGCGTGCCCTTGCATTACGAGCTTATTCTGCACCCTTGCGACATTGCTGTTGAACCCCCCGGCGAAGATTTGCGGAAGTTCCTGAGCCAGACGGCGGTGGACGGCGTGGTGGTTACGCCGCCGCTTTGCGACCATCCGCAGTTGGGTTCGGCGCTGCGGCGGACGGGCATGCCGCATGTGCTGATTTCGCCACAGGACCGCGACTGCGGCCCTCAGGTGTATTTCGTGGAACACCAAGCGGCTTATGACCTGGCCCGCTACCTTATCGGATTGGGGCATCGGAGAATCGGCTTCATCCAAGGCGATCCGGCCCACAGTTCCAGCCATGCCCGCTACAAGGCCTACAAGGATGCGCTGCGCGATGCCGGGATCAAGCTGGATGCTTGCATAGTGTCCAAGGGATCGTTCAGCTTCCAATCGGGTGTTTCCGGCGCCCGCAGAATTCTCAGCGCGCCGCGTCCGCCCACGGCGATCTTCGCCAGCGATGATGACACGGCCGTGGGGGTGATCCACTACGCGCACGAAGCAGGCATCCGGATCCCAGCCGACCTGTCGGTGGCCGGTTTTGACGACACGCCCATTTCACGTTACATCTGGCCAACGCTGACGACGGTGCGCCAGCCCATTCAGCTGCTGGGCTCGACGGCCGCGCGGATGCTGATCGAGGCCGTGCGCGCCGACAAGGCGGCGCAGATGGATTCGGCCGCCACGATCCTGGAGTACGAAATCATCAAGCGGAACTCCTGCGCGCCGCCGGCCGAAACAAGATGAAGGGCAGGCGGCAAAGACGCGCTTGGCTGCCCGCAATGGTCCTGGCGGCGGCATGCCTGCTGGCGGCCTCGTGCGCAAACCGGACCGCTCCCCCGCCCAATATCATCTTCATCCTCGTGGACGATCAGCGCTACGACGAGCTTGGCTTTCTGAAACCCATGCTGGATACGCCCCACCTCGACAAGCTGGCCGCGCGCGGCGTTTTCTTTTCCAACGCCGTGGTGACCACTTCTTTGTGTTCGCCGAGCCGCGCAACCATTCTGACCGGGCAATACATGCACAACCACGGCGTGGTTGACAACAACACGCCGCTCAAGGCCGGCACTCGGACTTTCCCCGAAATGCTGCGCTCGGCCGGATACCGCACCGCGCTGATCGGCAAGTGGCATATGGGTGGCTTGAGCGACGAACCCCGGCCGGGATTCGACCATTGGGTCAGTTTTGCGGGGCAGGGCACCTATCTGCCGAGCGACCGGTTCGGCAATATCACGCATTTCAACGTGAACGGGGAGCGGATCCCGCAAAGCGGCTACATTACCGACGAACTGACCGACTACGCGCTTGAATGGCTCGAGGCGGCAAGGCAGGCCGAGCCGTTCTTCCTGTACCTGTCGCACAAGGCCGTGCATTCCAACTTCACGCCGGCCGAGCGGCACAAGAACCAGTACTCCGATGCCGAACTGAAGCTTCCCGAAAGCGCCGGCATGGACGCAGGCAACCCCTTGCGTCCCATGTGGGCGCGCAATCAGCGCAACAGTTTCCACGGCATCGAATTTCCCTATCACGACCCGGATGTTGATCTGCTTGGGATTCAGCGCAACTACCACCGCACCGTCTCGGCAGTGGATGACAGCGTGGGCCGGATACTCGAATGGCTGGACGCGACCGGCGAAGCCGGCAACACCGTCGTGATATACACCAGCGACAACGGTTTTTACTTCGGCGAGCATGGGCTGATCGACAAGCGCAGCGCCTACGAGGAGTCGATTCGCGTGCCGATGATCGCGAGCGCGCCGGGCCGCTTCCTTGAAGGCGCCCGGGTGGCCGCGCAGGTGGCCAACCTCGATATCGCGCCTACGATTCTTGAAATCGCCGGCGTTGCCATTCCCGGGCAGTTCGAGGGCGAAAGCTTCAAGGGATTGGCGGAAGGTTCCGCCAATCCGGCCGAATGGCGCGATGCCATGCTTTATGAGTACTTCTGGGAGTTCAACTTTCCGCACACGCCCACGACCTTTGCCATCCGCACCAACGATTTCAAGCTGATCCAGTACCACGGCGTATGGGACATCGACGAGCTGTACGACCTGCGCTCGGACCCCGGGGAGATGCGCAACCTGATTGGCGACAGGGAGTATCTCGACACAATCGTGGATTTGCGGCGGCGGTTGCACGGGTTGCTGGCCGACAACGAAGGCCGCAATGCCGTTCCCTACTCCTACAAGTACAACCAGGGGGCCGTTTTCCGGCACCGGTCGGGCAGCGCAACGGCCCGGCATCCATCCCAGTGGCTGAGGGAGGGAACGGAACCGGACCTGCGCGATTTCAAGATCACCGATGAGGAAAAGCTGAAAGTGACCGATGAGGCGGAACTTGCGCGCCTTAGGAGCCTGCGCTAGCGTCTTGCCCGGACCGGCCGATAGGGCGCAATGCAAGTTGTCGGCTCAGCCCGTCACGGCAGATTATTTCAACGATGGTATCGCCGCCGCGTGTTTCCGCGTTAGCGCCCGCCTCCGGTTCGGCCAGCGTCCAGCCGCCGCGCAGCACCAGCGTCAGCCGATGCGTCTTGGCGCTTTGCGTGGCGTAGTGGCGCGAACCGTATGCCAAGCCTCGGTGCAGTTGCCTATCGTTCGAGTCCCATCCCAAATCGGGAACGCTGGCCGCCAGACGCAACTTGCCGTCCTGTTCCTGCACGATCACCGCTGCCGGCAGGTTGGCGCTTCGCACTCGCTGGCCTTTTGGCGTTTCGATGGCTTCGTAAAAAGCGTATGCTGTGATCCGCCATTCGGGGAAGTGAACCAAGTGCATCCGTTCGCTCTCAATGATCCGGAAGTAGGCCCCGGGGTCGGCGGCCAGCGCTTGCAGTCCTGACTCGCCGGAGTCGGACGGGATGAGTGCGTATGCATAGTGATCGCCTTGCGGCTTGATGCCGTGATCGAGATAGGCCGTTACGAAATGCCCGGAAGTCGGTTGGTGCCGGGGCGTAAGGCTGCGCTGCCGTCCTCGTGAAAAAACCAGATCGGCCGAACTTTCGGCCAGGAAATAGCTGTTGCCGACACTGTCGGTTAAAGGGACCGGGGAGCCGGGCGGAATCCGCACCTCAACAGCTTGGGATTTGCTGCCTGCGCGACCGTTTATGGAACCGGGGTGGTTGCCGCTTTGCAGGCTCGTTTGAAACAGGGTGGTGTGCGTTGCGTCATCCGCCGTGCCGCCGCTTATCCGGGTGCCTAGCGCGAGCGCTTTGTCGCCCACGAAGAAGTAGCTCTTGCGCGCTTTGAGGTCGGTGGGCGCGGTGAATGGCGCCCCTTCGAGATCTTGGACGAAGAAACCATGATCGCCGAGCGTAACCCCGCCGACATAGGTCCTGCTGTTGTAGTTGCGTTGCGGATCCGGCCAGCGGATGCCTGCTCTGCTTCTGGCTTCGGCCACATCCGAGTAGGCGCGCCTCTCGATCGGGTAATGGCTTGCCGTGGTTCCCGGCATATGGTACCAGTCCCAGCCGTTTTCCAGGTCGTGGCCGGATCCTCTCTCGCTGATGGGATCGCCGGCGCTGAATACCTGAAGCAGCCCGTACGACCAGTTCTGGCCGAAACTGTTCTGGCGCTTCTCCAGCGGGCCTTCGTAGTCCCAGAGGTACCGGCTGAAGCCCTTTGCGGTTACCAGCCAGTGGCCGCGGCGGAAAAAGGCGGCGGCGGCATAAGGCTTGATTTCCACGCCCGACGGCACTGCCGCCGCCTCCTGCGCATCCAGGATCTCTCCGACCAGCCGGTAAATGCCAAGCCCGCGAATCGGCACGCCCCGCTGGCCCATGTGGTATTCCCTCAGGCGGCCCTTGGCGAAGAAGTAGTCCGGATCGAAGAACTCGTTGAACCGCGCGAGCATTTCTTTGTCGCCGATGCCGGGATGCGCGAGCAGCGCCATGGCCCGGGTCACCGCAGCCGCCGCGCTGCTGCCGTCGCCTTCGATCAAACGGCCCCTAAGGGCGCTTGTCACCGAGTATTTCTGCACCATGAAGCGAAAGCTCCGCAGGGCCAGCTTCAACGCCTCGACATTTTCGGGAGTTTGGAAATCCGTTCCCCGAAGCAGATGCAGCAGTTGCGCGAAGGACTCGAAGGTGTACGGGGTGTAGGCGCCCACATAGGCCGCCCCGTGATGAAAGCCGCTGCCGTCGGGTTTGATGGTGCCCTGCGCGCCGGGCCGCGTGGCGACATTGACTGCGATGACATGGCGTAGCACTTCCGCCATGTCCCGGTGCTCCCCCAAGTCCTTGATCAGAAGGAAATAGGGAATGAAATAGTCAACGAACAGGCGTATTCCGTCGGCATTCAAGTGGAAGCGGCTCTCCTGCGGCAGCGGATCGGGATAATTAATGCCCGCCTCGGCCCGCGCGTGCTGGAAGAATGCCCCGTGCAGCGTGCCGTTGTTGATCGCCAGGTTTCTCGCCACCTTGCGGTAGCGGTCCAGCAAACCCATTTCCGCCAGAGGTTTTCGCATCAGGAAGACGCTTTGGATGAAGCCGCCTAAGCGCAGGCTGACTCTGGAGAAATCCCCGCTTTTTCGGGCTAGCCCGCGGCGTAGCGCGCGCCCGCTGGCCCTGCCCGCGTGGTCCGGAGTCCAAGCCAGCTCCGTGAGGCCGCGGCTGTAGCAGTATTCGAGCGCATAGGCATAAAGGCGCGCCACATCGCTGTTGCGGTGGTAGGGGTTGCGTCCGGGCGATGGCCCGGGCGTTCGATAGGCGTAAGCGAGCAGCGGCAGCGTCGAGGCGAACAGCCTGTAGAAACGGTCGTTCGCGTCCTGTTGGTTTTGCGCCGGGCCGACGCTCGCGGCATCATCCCGCGCCCGGCTGTAATTCGCAGGCAGGCCGCGAAGGTCGAAAGGATAGGATTGCGCTTCATCGATCGCGGCCTCGAACTGCCTAAGCAGAAAATCGTCGAAGACTTTGCGCGCTGCCCTGCTTTTCAGATAGTCGCCACGGTCAAGCAGCAGCAATGCCTCATAGCGGTCGATCAAGGCATTGTTATCGATGGCTGCCGCCGGCATTTGCGCCAACAGGCCAACGCACAGCGCGATGGCCAGCCGTCCGGCCGCGCCGCATGGCCGACCGGGCGCGGCAGAATTTTTGGCCCGCAACGCTAGCGTCATGGCGTGTTTATGCGGTCGCATCAGCCCGTTTCTTCTTAGGTTCGGGGCGCTGCGCTGCAAGAGCGTTCGCCAGCTGGTAGATCTCGGAGGCGGCCAGAAGAAAGGCGCCGACGCCGTACACGTCCGTGCTTTCCTTGTGGACGATCTGCGGCGCGGAGCCGGAAGGCTGCACGTAGGCAAGCCGACCGTCGGCGTAGATGCTGGATGCTAGGCTGGACCAAGCCCGCGCGACGACAGGAAGGTAAGCCTCCCGGTCCAGAAGCCCTGCATTGATGCCCCAGGCTAGGCCGTAGGCGAAGAACGCCGTGCCGCTCGTCTCCGGCGTGGGCGAAATGGCCGCATTGGTTAGCGACGAAGTCCAATAGCCTGCGGCCTGCTGCAGTTCCGCCAGCCTAGCGGCCATCGAGCGAAAGCGCTCGATGTAGCGCGGGCGGCTGGCGTGCTCCTTGGGCAGCCGGGGCAGAATGCGGGCGAAAGCCGCGAAAACCCAGCCGTTCCCGCGGCTCCAGAACACCTTGTGGCCGTTCGGGTCGCGCATTCGCAGGTAGCGCCGGTCGCGGTGCAGCAGGCTTTCGTCCGCATCCCAGAAGGTATCAAAGGAAGCCCAGAATTCGTGGTCCGCGAACTCGAGGTAGCGTTGCTTTCCGGTCACTTGGGCCATGTGCGTCCAAACGGGCGCGCCCATGAACATCGCATCGATCCAAGTCCAGCGCTCTCTGCATCCAATGCCCATGCGCTCGCATTCCGTTCCGAAGTCCCGGCGCACAGTGGGCCAGTTGTCGTATATGCGGTTGAGCCGCTTGGCCAGCGGCGCAAGCATTTCGGGATTGCCGTCCAGCTCGAACAGTTCCAAGTAGGTCTGGCCGATTGCATAGTCGTCGGCATCGAAAACGCGCGCTTCCAGCTGCCAACCGAAGTTCCGTCCCGCGTCGCGGATGAAGTCCAGATAGCGCGGGTCTCCCGATATCCGGCCCCAGCGCGTCATGCCTATGGCCATAGCGCCCATCAGCCAGCCGCCGAAGCTGTAGCGGCGATGGCCCTGGAAATTGACTAGGGCGCTGGCCTCGAATCGGTCCATGTGGCGGACTTGCCAGTCGGCAACCAGGTTTGCGGCCGCCCTTACACTGTCGGGACTCAAATCCGCCGGCGCATTCGCCATGGGAGCCTGCACGTCAACAACATAGGGCAGTATCCGGTTCGGGGCGAACGTCGGCTCGTTGGCGCCTTTGCCGGAACCGGCGGCGCATGCCGCCAGCAGAACCATTGGCAGCGCAATTTGAAGCGCGCCCACCCTCTGGCGAAACGGCAAGGCTTAGAACCTCAAATTGCCCCGGACGGACAGGGAGACGCGGCGGCCGTAATCGATGTACTGCCGGACCAGGCCTTCGTGGTGCCGAATGTCCGCCTCGTCGGTAAGGTTGGCGCCCGCTAAGCGAAAACGCAGGCCGTTCCGTAGCCGGTAGCTGATGCTTGCCGACAGGTAGCGTCGCGGATGGAACAACTCCCTAGGCTCTAAGCCGGTCGCCGGCGTCACTAGGTATTCCCCGCGGTAGGTGTGGGAAGCGCGAATGTCGAAGGAGCCGCCATCGTAGTAGATGATGACGTTGTAATTATGCTCGGCGGCGGCGCGCAGCCGGTCCGGCGCCGAATTGTCGATGTAGGTGTAATTCAGCTTGAAACCGGTATTGGCCAACAGGCCGGGAAGCCCGGTCAGCGCGTGCTGCCAGCCCAGCTCAGTGCCCTGTAGCCGAACGCCCTCGGAGTTGCTGTCGGTTTGCACATTGAAAGGCTCCGGCAGGGTTGCGCCTGTGCGCATATCGGTGATTTCGAAATTCTCGGTGAAGGTCTTTCGCCCGATGAGCGAGTCCAGGTCTTTGAGGAAAAGCGACGCGGAAAACAGGTTGTTATCTCCGTAGTAATACGACCACACGAGATTGAAGTCGTTAGCCAAAAACGGCTTGAGGTCGGGATCGCTGTAGGAGATCGAATTGCTGCCGTCGCTCCTGCCTCGCAGCCCGCTCACGGCGAGGTCGAGTTGCGACGGCATCGGGCGCGTCATGGTTCTGGCGGCGGAGAATCTCAAGACATGGTTGTCGCCCAGGTTGTAGCGCAGGTTGAGGCTGGGCAGAGTATTGGAATAGCTGCGGTTGCGGCGGACAGGCACGCTCGCGGCATTGGGGCTGAGATCGCCGCTGATGTCGCGGGTGAAGCCGGCATCCAGATCAACCGAAACCCCCTTCACTTTTTCCTCCGTGCGCGTGTGCCGCACCCCGATGTTGCCGCTAAAACGCCCGTCCTCGTCGCCGAAGTTGAGGATGGCATAAGCGGAAGTGAATTGCTCGCTGATATCGACTGCTGCTGCCGGGTCGTTGAAGACCGCCTCGCCGTCCGCGTCAACAATGGCCTGAATGCTGCCGGCGGAGGCGATCGCCGCGCCGGTGTCCGGCACCAGCCAGTTGCCGATGGCGGGCCGCCCCGAGCTGTTGAGAAAACCGCCTCGATCCGATCCGGTCAGGATCATGGGAAAGCTTGTAACGCCTATCTCGCTTAGTTCCGCAGCGGTTGCCGCGAAAAAGTCACGGCTGGAGACAAAGAAACCGTCGGCGGCGTTGATCCCGAAGCCCACGCTTCGTGCGAATCGGGCATCAAGCCGCCGTTCGATGTCGAAGCGGAAATCGTCCTGCCTGCTTTCACTGCGGATATTGGTGCCCGGGCCGGAATTGAACTGGTTGACGGCGTAGGCTTCAGGATCCAAGTGCGTTTCGCCGAACACAGTCACAGCGGTCGGCTGGTTGCGGCCTTCCATATTGATAAGCGTTTCGATGCCCCTGACCTTGGCGATCGCCCGGACGCGCGTCTGAAAGTGACTCGAACGGGAACGCGAGAACGAGAAATCTAGGCTCAGCGAGGGATCCGGATAAAAACTGGCTCGCGCCAGGGCTGAAAGCAGGTCGGCGTCGCGATGCTGCAATTCCTTTTCCGCCTGTAGCGCCGTGTCCGTGCTGTGGTACTGGGAAACGTACTCGATGCCGTTGATCCATGTTGTTTTCTGGCCCTCGGACCTCGTGCTCTTATTGCGGAAATCGTAGCGAACCGATTCGCGCGGCGAAATCGTGTCCTGCTGGCTGTAGAGAAACTCGGTAAAGAGAGTGAGCTGATCGCTAGGCGACCACTCCAGATTGGCGAGGTAGGATTGGCGTTCCCGCTGCTGCTCGAAATTTTCCGACAGCACGTTGTCGCGCACCACGATGCCGCGGTCTTCGAAATCCCCGTCCCCGTTGAGGTCCCGGTCCTTGGCTTCGTCGTGCAGCCGCCGGTAGCGCCCGCCGCGGTCGCGGTGCAAACCCTGGTTTTCATCGACGACATTCACGCCGAGCATGATGCCGACCGTCTTGTCGGCAAGCGCGTCGGTGTAGATCGCGGTGATCTCGCTTCCTATCCCGCCGTTGTTGCCGTCCCAGTTTCCGGTGCCGGATATGTTGATGCGGCGCTTGCCGGCTGCCAGCCCCCGCTGCGTGATGATGTTCACTGATCCGCCGATTCCGCCTTCCTGCACATCAGCCTTGCCGGACTTGTGAACCTCCAGGCTCGAAACGAATGCCGCCGGCATGATGTAGGCTTGGAAATTGCGGTTATTCAGGGTGTCGTTGAAAACAGTGGCGATCGGTCGGCCGTTGACCATGGTTTGGGTGTAGCGTGCCTGTAGCCCGCGAATAGTGATTTCCTCCGCTTGGCCCCGGGTTCTCTGGATCTGCACCCCCGGCACCCGCTGCAGCGAGTCGGCGATGTTCTGGTCCGGCATCTTGCCGATGTCGGAAGTGGATATGGCATCCACAATGGTGTCGGCATTGCGTTTGGTATCGATCGCCGCGCCCAAGTCGGCGCGCGTTCCCACCACCACGATTTCCTCGATGGGCTCGTCATCGGAATCCTGCGCGCGGACAGGGGATACTCCGCTTGCGCCCAATGCGGCAACCGCGCCTGCAAAGAAGAAAACAGCCCGCCGCGCGCAAGCTTTGCCCTTGCGCGCTCCTTTGGTTCCCGCCTTTTGCATCGCCCTCCCCGCTGCAAAGGGTATGCTAGGATGGTGACACTAAAAGACAGCGTTGTCAAACCGTTCGTTGCGAGCAGCGCGGCACGCTCATTGTGTTTCGGATTCGTTTTGAGGCACATGGAAATGAATCGAATGAATGAGGTTGCGGTCAAATCTGCGCTTGCGCCTTTGCTGTGTCTGGCGGCGCTTGCCGCGTGCGCCCCCGGCGGCGGGCATCCAGCGGAATCACAAGCGGGATCAGCTACGAGGACAGCGCTTGAGGAGAGCGGGTTCCAAGTCTATTTCGGCGATTTGCATAACCACTCCAATCTCACCTACGGCCATGGCTCATTCGAGAACGCGCTGGAGAACGCAGCGCAGTCTTTGGATTTTTTCACCGTGACGCCGCACGCGTTGTGGCCGGATATCGACCAGTTGCAAGGCAATCCGGAACTGGAGTGGGTCATCGACTATCACCGCACCGCGTTCGTGCGCCTGCGCGACCCCCGCTACTGGGCCAACTATATCGAGAAGCTCAAGCAATACAACGTTCCCGGCGTTCGCATCACCTTCCCGTCCTTCGAGATCCACAGCCTCAAGTATGGCGATCACGTGGTGATCTCCAAGCTTCAGGATATGGAGCTGCCGCCTGCGGGCACCACGGTGGTCGAATTGCGCGACCAAGTGCTGGATGCCGAGAACACCATCATCACGCCGCATGGCATCGGCTATCAGTCCGGTTTCCGGGGGTACGACTGGAACTACTTCAAAGAGGGCCCGCAAACGCCCTTTGTCGAGATTTATTCGCGCCATGGCGGCTCCGAAGGTTCGGCAGGGCCTTTCGGCATGTATCACGACATGGGTCCGCGAGACTACGGCGGCACCATGGAAGCCGGACTGAGGCGGGGTTTCAGATTTGGCGTTGTGGCCTCGTCGGATTCCCATGCCGGGCACCCGGGGGGCTTCGGCGACGGGCGCATGGCGGTGCTGGCCCGGGCTCTGACGCGCGATGATATTTGGGAGGCGATTCGGGAGCGGCGCGTGTACGCCACCACCGGCGCCAATATCCGGCTGGACTTTCGCATTAACGGCGCGCATATGGGACAAGCCATCACCGATGGCGAGACATCCCGGCGCGTCATCGAAGTGGCCGTGGAGGGCATGAACCAGATCGATTACGTTGAATTGGTCAAAAACGGCGCCACGCTTCATCGCGAGCATGTCAGCCACACGCCCCGCCATGACAGCGGCGGCGGGCCGGTCCGCGCCAAGGTTCGCTTCGAGTTCGGCTGGAACCAGGTTTCCAGCACGGACCGAATTGGCTGGCAGGGCCGAATATCGCTGAGTGGAGGCCGCCTGCTGAAGGCCACGCCGCAGTTTCGCGGCGCTCCCTTCACCTCTCCGCAAAGGGATGAAGGCGGCCATGTGATTCCTTGGGAATCCTGGGTGAGCCGCATTACGGAAACCACCGCAAACAGCGTTGCGTTCCACGCCATGAGCGAGTCCAATCCCGCCCCCATGCATTCCACCACGCAATCGATCACCTTGGACGTTGAAATGAAGCCCAACGATCGATTCATCGCGGAGGTGAACGGCCAGGCTTTCTCCCATACGCTGGCCGAACTGCTCGAAGGCAGCCGCTCCCGGTTCATGCGCGGTTGGCTCACGGAGGCCGTGTCCTTCAATCGGGCGGTTCCGGAAAGCGGCTTTATGGTGAGTTTCGAGTTGGAGGACGAGGCCAGCCGCGAAGAAGATTACTATTCGGTGCGTGTCAGGCAAACCGACCATCAGTGGGCTTGGTCAAGCCCCATTTGGGTCGGCGCACGCTAATCGAAACCATGCGGGCTCCGGGCATGAGTGTTGGCGCGGCCTGCCTGTCGTTCGGCTCCGCTCCGGCGGCGCTGTTTGCCCCGCGAGTGGCGCAAGCGTAGGGGAAACAGGAACTATGGACAGCGTTCGAAGCCCGGGAGCAGTCATTCTGATCCTGGTCATCTGGTTTGCGATTTCGTTCGTGACCAATATCATCGGCCCCCTGATGCCGGTCATCATTGATGATTTCGGCCTGACCCTCACGCTGGCGGCGCTGCTGCCTTTTTCTTTCTTCTTGGCCTACGGCATCGCCTCCATTCCCTCCGGCCTCATGATCGAGACCATCGGCATGAAGCGATCCATGCTGATAGCCTTTGGCGTGGTGCTGCTGGGCGCGCTGGCGTTTTCCCTGTTCCCGGCCTACGGCGTCGTCATTGCTTCGCTGTTCGTGATCGGGATCGGCATGGCCATGCTGCAGGTGATTATCAATCCGCTTATGCGCACCTCGGGCGGCGCGGCGAATTTTGCGTTCTTCTCGGTGATGGGGCAGCTGGTGTTCGGTTTCGCTTCCTTCGTCAGCCCCTTCGTGTTTACCTACCTGGTTAGCAGCTTGCCCGATCCGGCGCAATCCAACCTCCTTTTGGACACGCTGCGGTCGCTGGCGCCCACCCGCCTGAGCTGGGTCGCCCTTTATTGGCTCTTCAGCGCTGCATTCGCGCTGCTGCTGCTGGCGGTATGGCTGATCCGGCTCCCTCAGGTGCGGCTTGGGCAACATGAGCAAACAGGCAGCGTTGCGGTTTATCGCGAGCTGCTCAAAAACCCGCATGCCTTGATGTTTTTCCTCGGCATTGTGTGCTATGTGGGCACCGAACAGGGCGTGGCGAACTGGATGTCGGAATTCCTCAACACCTACCACGGCATTGATCCGGAAATCCTTGGCGCCGCCTTGGTGGGCAGGTTCTGGGGCCTGATGTCCATCGGCTGCGTTGCGGGTCTTGCCTTGCTGAGAATCATGGACTCGCGGACATTGCTCAAGCTGGCCTGCTGCGCCGCCACCGCCTTTGTATTGGCGGCGCTGTTCGGCCCTGCGGAGGTCTCTGTGGCGGCGTTTCCTTGGATCGGCTTCTTTATTTCAGTGATGTTCTCCATCGTGTTTTCGCTGGCCCTGAATTCCGTGAAAGTTCATCACGGCGCGTTCTCCGGCATTCTCTGCACGGGCATCTTCGGCGGCGCGCTGGTGCCGTTGCTTATTGGCGTGGCGGGTGACTGGCTGGGTCTGCGCACAGCGATGCTCATCAATGTGTCAACGCTGTCGTTTTTGTTTGTGATCGGCATGCGCGCCCGCCCGTTGGTCGGCAACAGCCGTGTGTCGCTGGCTGCGCTGAAGCGCGGACTGGCGGGGCGCAAGGGCGGTTCGAGCTAAAAGCCCGTTACCGGGCGAGACCGCTGCTTGCGTGCGACCTTCGCCGCGCAAGCTCTTCGGCAAGCCGCTCGCGGGTCGCCAAATGCGCCGGATGGTCAGCCAGATTGGTTATCTCTTCCGGATCGGACCAGTAATCGTAGAGTTCGGCGCCCAGATTCTCGTTGTCCCATATCGTGTAGCGGTAACGCCCGGTGCGAATGGATTCGCCCATCGCGTCCTTGTGCTGCCATTCCGGCCGAGTTAATCCGGCCCTGCTTAGCGCCAGTGTATAGGCGCTTTCGCGCACCCGCGCGGCCGGGTTGCGCAGAACCGGGACCAAGCTGACCCCGGCAACGTGCGCGGGGCGGCCTAGGCCCGCGAGTTCGGCGAGCGTGGGATAAAGATCGACCAGCTCGGCCAGTGAGTCCGAGCTCCCGCCGCGCACAAAGCCGCCGCCGTACCCTTCGGGCACCGAGAGGATTAGCGGCACGCGAACCGACCCCTCGAACAGGTCGCCCTTTTGCCAGAGGCCATGCGCGCCCAAGTGGAAGCCGTGGTCCGACAGCAGCACGATGATAGTGCTGTCGCGCAGCGCTGCCGCTTCCAGCGCGCGCAGGAGCCGGTCGATTTGCGCGTCCACAAAAGTGATCGACGCGTAGTAGGCTCGGATGGCCGCGATTTTTTCCGCCTCGGTCATCCGCAGCTGCCTAGGCCGATCGGCCAGCGCCGCTGTCGGAATGTCGGCGCGGTCGGCCATGAAGTCCGCAGGCCGCTTGATGCTCTCCGGCGGGTACAACTCGAAAAATCCGGAAGGCGCGATAAAGGGCGCATGGGGCCGAAAATAGCCCACCGCTAGGAACAGCGGTTTGCCGCTGCGTTGCGGATGATGCGTTTCGAGCAGGTCGATCGCGGCATCCGTCACCAAGGCGTCGGTATGCCTTGATCCGTCGCCCGCCACGCTCAGCCAGGTGAGCGTGGCGCCAACCGGCGTTGCCGGATTGATCGTGTTGACCCGGGCCGTATGGCTCACATCCACGCCCTTGGGATTGCGTCGTTCGTTCCAGGATTGCGGATCGTCCAGCCCGTCGGTGCCGATTTGCCCGGGAACGTTGTAATGGAACATCTTGCCCGCCCGCGCCGTGAAGTATCCGTGTTGCGCGAAGAACTGGGGCAGGGTAACGATGTCCGGCACGAACTCCCGAAAATGCGGGCCGTTGGTGATGATGCCGGTTTGCTGGGGGTACAGGCCGGTCAGAAAGCTGCTGCGGCTGGGAGAGCACACGGGATACTGCGCATAGGCCGCGTCGAAGCGCATTCCCTCGGCGGCCAGGCGGTCGATGGCGGGCGACTGCGCGATTGGATGGCCGTAGGCTCCCAAGTCGGTATTGAGGTCATCGACGGTGATGAAAAGAATGTTGGGGCGCTCGCGGGCCGCGGCGGCGCCCGCGAGCATTAAGGCGCACGCTGCGACCCAGGCCAGGGTGCAAGTCCGCATGGCGCCCGAATCGAGGCTTCCCGGGCCGGAGCGGGGCAGGGGCAACTCTGTGATCATGTACGCTGACCGAAGCGCGAGCGGGCTGCGACACTAACATATAAGCCGCTTTGCATGCCCTCTTGCCCTGGTTGTCCGGGTTCCCGCCGCGCCTAGGCCCGGCGGCGCGCAGGGCAAGCGTCGCCTCTGGCCCGGAGCACGCCATCGAAACCGAACTCGCGGCCCGATGGCAAGCGGCGCGGCGACCGCGCCATCGCCGCTTTCGATTCCGCTTTTCCCGGCCCCTTCTTCCCGGGAGGCGCATAAAACCCGTCCATGGGGCTTGCTCGTTCGCGCCGGGACATCGGTGCCCGCCCTGCCTCCGATACTCCCGGAAAGAAGGGGCCGGGAAAAGCTACGCAGCCGCCGCGGGCCAGCGGAAGCCGGCGAAACAAGCCCGCGCTCCCGCAACCCTATCCGCCCCCGCTACGCACCGAACTTGCTGGCCGCCGTTTTTTGCAGGTTCGCATTTTCCTTGGGAATGTTGCGATAATTGCCGATAATCACTGCCGTAGCGCCCATGCTGCCGCAGATGCCCGCCGAAATGCCGATGCCGTGATTCCCGATTTCTCCAAAGCGCGAGTGCTGGTGGCGGGCGATATCATGCTCGACGAGTACTGGCACGGCCCGGCCCGGCGCGTCTCTCCCGAAGCGGCGGCGCTGGTGGTGAACGTGGAGCGCAGCGAGCAGCGGGCGGGCGGCGCCGCCAATGTGGCCTGCAACCTGGCGGGCCTAGGCGCGGGCGTGGCGCTGCTGGGCATTGTGGGCCGCGACCCTGAGGCCGAAGCGCTGGAGCGGTCGATGCGGGAAAGCGGGGTGGCCCTGGAGTGCATCCGTTCGCGGCATCAGCCCACCGTGCGCAAGCTGCGGGTGCTGAGCCGCAACCAGCAGGTGATTCGCCTGGACCGCGAAACGCCTTTTGATGCCGGCGATTCCAGGCGTCTGGCGAAAAAATTCCCGAAACTTCTGGACGAATGTTCCGCTGCGGTGCTGTCCGACTACGCCAAAGGCAGCTTGGCCGATCCCGCCGCGTTGATCGCGGCCGCCCGCGCCGCCGGCAAGCCGGTTCTGGTGGATCCGAAATCCAGCGATTTCGGGAAGTATCGCGGCGCCCGCCTGCTTACGCCCAACCGCGCCGAATTCGAGGCGGCCCTGGGCGGTTCGGGGGAATCGGTCGGCGATATGGCTGCCCGGGCGCAAAGGGCCTGCGCGCGGCTGGAAGTTGGCGGCATGGCGGTGACGCTGGGCGAGCATGGCCTGCTGCTGGCGCCGGCCGACGGCGCGCCGCAGCATATTCCGGCCCGGGCCCGCGAAGTTTTCGACGTGACCGGCGCCGGCGACACGGTGGCGGCCGTGCTGGCCGCGGGGCTTGGCGCGGGTGCCGACCTCGGGCAAATGGCTCGGCTGGCCAATGTGGCCGCCGGCGTGGTCGTGCGGCGCGTGGGCGTGGCGCCCGTCAGCCTGTCCGATATCGAGGACGAGCTGGGCGCGGGCGAGGCGCGGGCGCCTGCCGCGGTCGTTGATGCGGACCGGGCCGCGGGAATCGGTCGGCGCCTGCGCGGCTCCGGACGCAGGCTGGTCATGACCAACGGCTGCTTCGACCTGCTGCATGCCGGACATACCGCCTGCCTTGCCGATGCCCGCGCGCTGGGCGACCGCCTCATGGTCGCGGTCAACGACGACGACTCGGTCCGAAGGCTCAAGGGCGCGGGGCGGCCGGTCATGCCGCTTCAGCAGCGCATGCAGGTTCTCGCCGCGCTGGGCTGCGTGGACTGGGTGGTGCCTTTCAGCGAAGACACGCCGGAACGGCTGATCGGGCAGGTGGGCCCGCTGGTGCTGGCCAAGGGCGGCGACTACCGCCCCGAGGAGGTGGCCGGCGGCGAATCCGTGGAGCGCATGGGCGGGCGCGTGGCTATTCTTCCGTACCGCGAGGGCTGGTCCACCTCCGGCCTCCTGCGCGACTTGAGAACAAGGAAGCCCGGGGGCGCGTCTCTCTGAGCGACAAAGCAATCCTGGGCGCCTACGGCGCGCTGTCCTGGATTGCCGCCCCCGCGCTGTGCGGCTATATGCTGGCGCGCTCGGCGCGAGATCCCAG
Source organism: Candidatus Foliamicus numerosus (assembly GCA_028285945.1). GTDB lineage: Bacteria > Pseudomonadota > Gammaproteobacteria > Steroidobacterales > Foliamicaceae > Foliamicus > Foliamicus numerosus. The sequence goes on from JAPYNE010000017.1 coordinate 35,520, forward strand.
CTGGCGCAAACGCCTGCCCGAACGCTGGGGCGCGGACGTTCCCGCCGCGCCCGCAGGCGGGGTGTGGCTGCACGGCTCCTCGCTGGGCGAGGTTGGCGCGCTTTTGGTGCTGGCCGAGGAACTGGGCCGCCGCCGACCGGATCTGCCGCTGCTGCTGACGGCGTTCACGCCTGCCGGCTCAGCGGCCATTCAACGCGGCTTGCGGGAAGGCCAGTCGCATGGCCTGCTGCCGTTCGACTTGGGCATCGTGAACCGGCGCTTTTTGCGTGCCGTGCGCCCCGCTGCGGGCGTGATCCTCGAAACCGAGATATGGCCCGGCCTGTACTCCGCCTGCCGCTCGGTCGGCGTGCCGCTCATCATCGCCAGCGCCCGCCTCACGCAGCGCTCGTATCGCCGCTACCGCAAAATTCGGCCGCTCATCGCCGCCGCCCTGAGCGCGGTCCGCATCGTGGGCGCGCAAACCGAGGAGGATGCCGGGCGTTTCCGCGCGCTCGGCCACGATGGCCTGGACGTGCGGGTGAGCGGCAATCTGAAGTTTCATTACCGTCCTCAGGAGGGCGTGCTTGAGCGCGGTGCCGAGCTTCGCGCTACCTTAGGCGCCGCCCGACCGGTATGGATCGCCGCCAGCACCCATGAGCCGGAGGAGCAGATCGCCCTTCTCGCACACCGCCTGCTCCTTGATGAGCGGCCCGACGCCCTGCTTATCCTCGCTCCCCGCCATCGCGAGCGGTTCGCCGCAGTGCGCTCATGCCTTCGCCGCAGCGGCCTCAGGGTTGCAATGCGGTCGCGCGATAGCGTGCCGGACGCGCAAACGCAGGTCTTTCTGCTGGATTCCTTAGGCGAGATGACCGCCTTCTACGCGGCATCGGACATCGCCTTCGTGGGTGGCAGCATTGCGCGGGCGGGTGGCCACAACCTGCTGGAGCCCGCCGCCTTCGGTTTACCGGTGCTGGCCGGTCCGCATCTTTTCAATACGCCTGAAACAGCGCGCCTTTTGAGCGATGCGGGCGCCTTGTTCGGTGTGCGCGATGCCAGCGAGCTGGCCGGACGCGCGGCCCGTTTGCTGGGAAGCGAGCAAGCCCGCCGTGCCGCCGGCCAAGCGGCCAAGGCCTGCGGCAACGCAGGCCTTGGCGTTCTCGACCGGACGCTGGGCCTTATTGAGCCGCTTCTTCCTGCTCCGAAGACGCGCTCTGTTCCATCCAGCGGCTGACTTCGGCAAGGTCCTCCTTCGTGAGGATGCCGGCTGCACTCTTGAGATTGAGCACGTTGATGATGAAGTCGTAGCGGCTGCGCGCGTAATTGGTTTCGGCCTGCACCAGATTGCGCCGCGCATCCAGCACATCGACGATGGTGCGGGTGCCGATCTCATAGCCGGCCTCGGTGGCTCGCAGCGCGGTCCGGCTGGAGGCCACCGCTTGGCGCAGCGCATTAACGCGGGAAATTTCCGAACTCACGCCTAGGAAGGCATCCCGGGTCTGGCGCACCACCGCCCGCTCCACGCCTTCAAGGCGCTCGGTGGATGCGCGGTGTAGGAACCTGGCCTCGCGAACCCTGGAATTTCTGTTGAAACCGTCGAAAATCGGCACCGACAGCCGCAACCGGATGGAATCGCTGCGGAAGCTGTCGCGGTACTCCGCCCCCAAGCCGCGGAAGACCCGTTCCCGGTCGCCGCTGCTGCCGTTCACATCCGCTACGAGTTCCAGCGTGGGAAAGTAATCGGAGCGGCGCAGCCTGACCTCGGCCTCGGCGATGGAGGCGCCCAGCCGGGCCGACACGAGGCCGGGGTTTTGTTGCAGCGCGGTATCGATCCAGGATTGCTCAACGTTGGGCGAAGGCAGCGGCAGCGGCATGCCTTCGGCGGGCCGGGTGAGGCGGGCCACCGGCATGGGCGCGCCCACGATTTCGCGCAGCTGCTCCTCGGCCGTGGCCAGCGACCGCTTGGCCGCAATCTCGGCGGCTACCGCCTGGTCATGCGCGGCCTGCGCCTCCTGCACATCGGTGATCGCGATCAGGCCCACCTCGAAACGCTTTTGCGCTTGTTCAAGCTGGCGGGCGATGGCGGTGCGGTTGGCGCTCTGCGAGGTGAGCTCGTCCTGCGCGCCCAGCACCGCGAAATAGGCCTGGGCGGTGCGCAGCATGGATTCCTGCAGAGCGGCCTCGAAGTCCGCCTCGCCCTGCGCCAGCACGTCGCCGGAAGCGCCCAGCGCAACGACCGCAGCCCAGTCGAAAACACTCTGGCGCAAGGTGACTCCCCATCCGGTGGACTTCGCGTCGGTTGTGCTGTTATCGACAACGGGCGCGAAATTCCCGGTTGGCGTGGGCGCGTAAAACAGCAGCGCCGCACGGCTGTCCTGGCGCGAATAGCTGCCGTTCGCGTCGATTTCCGGGAACAGGAGGCTGCGGGCTTGCGAGCGCACTTCCCGGGAGGCCATCAGCCGCGCCTCGGCTTCGCGCAGCAGCGGATCGCTCATGCGCGCCCGCTCGTACACCTCGAGCAAATTCTGCGCCGAACCCGGCAGGGGCGCGCCGGCCAAGGCCGCGAGCGCGGCGAGCAGGATGATCTTCTTCATAGGGGAAGGGCTGCCGACATGAACCAACGAATTCTACCCTCTTGCCGATTCCGCCATTCCGGCAACGCAAATGGATTTGGTTACGGAGATTTCGCAGGCAGGGTCGGCATGGTTTCAGGCAGGGCTTCCCTTGTTCGTTCCATCATTCCTTCGTATATGGATTGGCACTGCGTCTTTCGATGTTGAACCCTTCCGGGAGTGTTGGAGGCAGGGTGAGCGCCGATGTCCCGGCGCGAACGACCAAGCCCCATGGATGGGTTCATGCGTCTCCCGGAAGGGTTCAACATCGAAAGACGCCCCCGGCACAGTCGGCATGCCGCCGCATGCTGAAAGGGATTGGCCGCTTTCGCGGGCTTTCCTTCGCGGGAGCGTCGGCGGCAGGAGCCGCCGCCGAGCCCGCAGGGATGCGCTTGCTGGCGTCTCCCGCGAAGGAAAGCCTGCGGAAGCGGTGCTTCCATCAACGCAAAACCGAAGTCAGAGCAAGGGCGCGATCAGCAGGGCCACGATGTTGACAATCTTGATGAGCGGGTTGATGGCGGGGCCGGCGGTGTCCTTGTAGGGATCGCCAACCGTGTCGCCCGTCACCGCCGCGTGGTGCGCTTCCGAGCCCTTGCCGCCCAGCGCGCCGTCCTCCACGTATTTCTTGGCGTTGTCCCAGGCGCCGCCGCCCGTGGTCATCGAAATGGCCACGAAAAGCCCGGTCACGATCGATCCGATCAGCATGCCGCCCAGCGCCCGCGCGCCCGCGCCTTCGGGCATCAGCCAGCCGATCACCAGCACCAGCGCCACCGGCGCCAGGACGGGCAGCAGCGAAGGCACGATCATTTCGCGAATCGCCGCCTTGGTGAGCAGATCCACGGCGCGTCCGTAGTCCGGCTTGGCCGTGCCTTCCATGATCCCGGCAATTTCCCGGAACTGCCGACGCACCTCCTTCACCACGCTCCCGGCGGCGCGCCCCACGGCCTCCATCGCAAGCGCCCCGAACAGGTACGGAATCAGGCCGCCCACGAACAGGCCGATGATCACCGCCGGATCGTCGAGCCGGAACACAAAGCTCTTGCCCGCCGCCTGCAGGTTGTGGGTGTAGTCGGCGAACAGCACCAGCGCCGCCAGGCCCGCCGAGCCGATCGCGTAGCCCTTGGTGACCGCCTTGGTGGTGTTGCCCACCGCATCCAGAGGGTCGGTGATATTGCGGATTTTCTCCGGCATTTCGGCCATTTCCGCAATTCCTCCGGCGTTATCGGTGATTGGTCCGAAGGCGTCCAGCGCCACGATCATTCCGGTCATCGAAAGCATTGCCGTGGCTGCAATCGCCAAGCCGTACAGCCCCGCCAGCTGATAGGTCGCGAGGATGCTCAGGCACACCGCCAGCACCGGCAGCGCGGTGGCCTTCATCGAAAGCCCCAGGCCGGCGATGATATTGGTGGCGTGGCCGGTGGAGGAGGCCTGCGCCAGCTTGCGCACCGGCGAGAATCCGGTGCCCGTGTAGTAGTCGGTGATAAACATGATCACGCCGGTCAGCACCAGGCCGATCAGCGCGGACAGAAACAGGCTGTTGGGCGGATAAGCGCCGCTGTCCGCCCACATCTCGCGGGTAATGAACCAGATGCCCAGAGCCGCCAGCACGCCTGCCACGATGACGCCCTTGTACAAGGCGGACATCACCGACCCGCCCTTGCCGGCGCGCACTGCGAACGTTCCGAGGATTGAGGCCACGATCGCGACCGCTCCGATCGCCAGCGGATACAGCACGGCCGTGGCAGGCGCCTCCTGCACCGTGAGGAAACCGAGCAGCATGGTGGCGATAACGGTGACGGCATAGGTCTCGAACAGATCCGCGGCCATGCCCGCGCAGTCGCCCACGTTGTCGCCCACATTGTCGGCGATCACCGCCGGATTGCGCGGGTCGTCCTCGGGGATTCCGGCTTCCACCTTGCCGACCAGGTCCGCGCCCACATCCGCGCCCTTGGTGAAGATGCCGCCGCCCAGGCGCGCGAAAATCGAGATCAGCGAGCCGCCGAAAGCCAAGCCCACCAGCGCGTGCAGCACATCGCCGGTGCCCAGCCCCATGCCGTCGAGCAGCAGGTAGTAGCCCGCCACGCCCAGCAACGCCAAGCCCACCACCAGCATGCCTGTGATGGCGCCGCCCCGGAAGGCCACCGCCAAAGCCGCATTCATGCCGTTGTGGGCCGCTTGGGCGGTGCGCGAATTGGCGCGCACCGACACGTTCATGCCGATATAGCCCGCCGCCCCGGAGAACACCGCGCCCAGCAGGAAACCGCCGGCCACCGCCCAGTCCAGCACAAAACCGAGCAGCAGCATGAGCGGCAGGCCCGCCAAGGCCACCGTGGAATACTGCCGGTTCAGGTAAGCCTTGGCGCCGAGCTGCACCGCCGAGGCGATTTCCTGCATGCGCTCATTGCCCGCATCGCGCCGCAGCACCCAGCGGGTGCTCAAAAGTCCATACGCAATGGCCAGCAAACCGGCGGCGATGGCCGCATACACATAAGTCATAAGTCGTCCCGTCCCGAGCTTCGGGGGATGTCTGAAAAACCGCTGATTTTAGCAGCCTCCAAAGAGTAGAATCCTTGCTACCATTCAGCCGATGCGCGTTTTTCGGATGAACAGAACCCGTCCGCCCGACCGGCGGCGCGAAGCGCCAGAGGCAATGGCGCGACAAGGGAATGCTCGGCCTATGTTTCCTGCGGCATCGACAGGCTCGCCATGAAAGCAAGCGACCGGCGGCTGGCTGAATTGCGCTCGACCATCCCCGAGGTTGCGCCGAAGGAGGCGCTCGCCTTGCAGCGCAGCGGCGCGGCGCTGCTGGATGTGCGCGATGCGGGAGAAATCGCCCAGGGCAGCCCGGAGGGCGCGCATCGCATCGACCGCGGCTTTTTAGAGTTCCGGATCGAGGAGGCGGTTCCCGACCCGGACCGGACGGTGCTGGTGGCTTGCGCCAGCGGCGGGCGCTCGCTGTTCGCCGCCGATGCCCTCAGGCGCATGGGATACAGCGACGTGCGCTCCGTTGCCGGCGGCTGCAATCGGTGGAAGGACGAGGGCCTGCCGTTCGAGCGCCCGAAGGCGCTGGATGCCGGCGCGCGCGAGCGCTACGCGCGGCACTTGGCGATGCCGGAAGTGGGGGAAGCCGGCCAGTTGAAGCTTCTGAAGAGCAAGGCGCTGCTGATCGGCGCCGGCGGGCTGGGTTCGCCGGCGGCGCTGTACTTGGCGGCGGCGGGCGTGGGCACGCTCGGCATCGTGGATCACGACATGGTTGAGCGCAGCAACTTGCAGCGCCAGATTCTGCACACTGACGACCGCGTGGGCGTTCCCAAGGTGGCTTCGGCGCGCGCGGCCCTCAACGCGCTCAATCCGGCGGTTGCGGTCATCGAGCATGCGCTGCGGCTGGACAGCGGCAATGTGGACGAAGTGCTTGCCGGATGCGACGTGGTGGTGGACGGCTCGGACAACTTCGCCACCCGCTATCTGGTCAACGATGCTTGCGTGAGGCACGGCATACCCAACGTGCATGGCTCGGTGTTCCGTTTCGAGGGGCAGGTCACGGTTTTCTGGCCGTCGCGCCATCCGGACCCCGGCCCCTGCTACCGCTGCCTTTACCCGGAACCGCCGCCGCCGGAGCTGGCGCCGTCGTGCGCCGAGGCCGGCGTTCTGGGCATCGTGCCGGGCGTTGTGGGGCTGCTTCAGGCGGTGGAGGCCATCAAGATTCTGCTCGGCGCGGGCGATCCGCTAGTGGGCAGGCTGCTCCACTACGATGCGCTGGCCGCGCGCTTCACCGAGCTCAAGCACCGCCGCAACCCCGGCTGCCGCCGCCGCTGCCGCCACTGCTAGCCCGGATATTGCACCAATGGGGCGTGGAGGCCGCGCGGCCTTTATGCTTTAGGATAGTGCGCGCCGACTGTTGCGGAGCGAGGCAGCGAGTATGCTAACCGCGCATCAAGCCAAGGAGTCAAGGCAATGAAGGAAATGACAGCCATCGACCTGTTTTGCGGAGCAGGAGGTCTTTCCGAGGGATTTCAACAGGCTGGCTTCAGGGTTCTAGCCGGTAACGATTTTGACGAGCACGCCGGAGCCACATTCAGCTTGGCGCATGACACCGCCGAGTTCTTGCCGGGACCCATCGAGGAAATCAGCGCGGACCATCTCCTTAAGGCAACCGGCTTGGAAAAAGGGGAGCTGGACTGCCTGATCGGCGGGCCGCCCTGCCAAGCATTCAGCGTTTATAACCATCAGCGCGGCCTTCACGACAAGCGCAGCAGGCTGTTCGAGGAATATCTGCGGATTGTGAGGGGATTGGACCCGAAATGGGTTGTGCTGGAGAACGTCACCGGGATTACCTCCGCCGGCAAGGGCAAGGCGGTTAAGCAAATTCTGGCCGGCCTCTCCAAGTTGGGTTACGTTGTGGATATGCGGACATTAAGGGCGGAAGAGCACGGCGTGCCGCAAGAGCGGCGCCGGGTATTCTTCGTCGGCAACCGGCTGGGCCTGCCCGTGTTGTGGCCGCAACCCACACATGGGCCAAGCCTGTTGCCCTTTGTCACTGTGGGGGAGGCGATCAGCGACTTGCCGGTTCTAAACAATGGAGAAGATCCCGGCCTTGCAACGTATCGTTCCGCAGCGAGTTCGGGCTTTCAGGCAATGATGCGTGGCGGTTCGGTCATGGTGCATAATCATGCCGCGCCCCGCCTTGCCCCAATCAATTTGCAGCGGATGCAGCATATTGGACCGGGAGGAAGCTGGCGCGACATTCCGCACGGCCTGTTGCCGGCTGGAATGAAGAAGGCGCGCCGATGCGACCATACCAAGCGTTACGGCAGGCTTCGTAACGATGGCCTGTCAAGCACCATACTTACAAAATGCGACATCCACTGGGGCGCTTACATCCACCCCGAACAGGATCGGGTGCTGACGGTGCGCGAAGCGGCGCGCCTGCAATCTTTTCCCGACCGGTTCCAGTTTCGAGGGCCTAGGACCGAACAATTTGTTCAAGTGGGCAACGCGGTGCCGCCGGTTCTAGGAAAGCGCGTTGCCCAAGCAATGCTTCGTGCAATGCAGGCTGCGGAATCGGAGCGCCGAAGCGATGCCGGTTTGGAACTGGCCATTGCCGTCTGATCCGAAAGAATATATTTGCGAGGTCCTGGGCAGGCCCGCGGATCCCGGATTCGATCCGTCCGCCTATTCGTTTGTTTGTCCATTCCTGGGCTTGCGGTGCGTGAAGCGGAGCACATCGCTTGATGAGCCCTATCCGGTCTGTTCAATTTGGAAATCGGGCAGGCGGGTATGCGTGTGCCCCAAACGCTTCAATCAAGTCGATTTCCTGAGCGATGTTGTGAAGCATTGCTGGCCCGGAAACCTTCCTGCGAACCCCAAAGTGGCCCGTGAAGTAAAGATGGCTGGCTTTGGGAATGTTGATTTTGTTGTGGCCGACATTGATGAAGGGGGCGGCATAGGCCAGTTCTTATCGGTTGAACTGCAAGCAATTGATATCACTGGAACGGTGAGCGATGCCTATTCGGCCCTGCGGGAAGGCAGGCCGTTGGAGACGAAGAAGAGCTATGGCCTTAACTTCGACAATGTCTATAAGCGGTACATCATGCAGCTCATACGAAAGGGATATTTCCATCACCACTGGGGCACGAAGATCGTCGCGGTGATGCAGGATGTCTTGTACGAATACGTGCGTTCCAAGGCGGAGTTCATGCGGACGCGGGACGTGCGGGACAGCAACGTCAACATCATTTTCATGTCCTACTCTTACGAGGACGATCCTGAAAACCCGGGCGGCAAGAGGTTTGCGCTCTCCGAAGTGGAGGGCACGAGCCATTCAAACTTGCAGCAGGCTGTGCTCTACAAAGAAGCCCCTGACAGAGAGAAATTCTGCAAGCAAATCGGCAAAGCCCTCTCCCGTTAGCAGAAGGCGGGGCAGCGAATCAGCAAAGGAGAGATCAGCAATGAGTGATAACAGTTTTGGCGAAAGCATACGCCGCCGCCGCTGCGAACTTGGTTTCACGCAAGCCGAGCTCGCAGAGAAAGTTGGCGTGTCTGTTGGTATGGTTTCTCATTGGGAGCGTGGGACTCGGAATCCGAAAGAAGAGAATTGCAAGAAACTGAAGGAGGCGCTTCCCCCACTCGGCGTTCTGTCACCGCTTCCACCGGACGCTGCGGCCGCTGACGCAGGCAACCCGGAAACGATCGAGGGGGCATGGGAACGGATCAATACATCGATCCTGCAACGCCGCGGACAAAGTAGATTTCGGAAAAGATTGCTTGAAGCCTATGAACGCAAGTGTGCGATCACTAAATGCGCGGTTCAGGATGTCTTGGAGGCGGCGCATATTCACCCGTACGCCGATAAAGGCACGAACTGCGAAAGCAACGGGCTCCTGCTCCGCGCCGACATTCACACGCTGTTCGATTGCGGCCTGATAACCATTCATCCGGACAGCTTCATGGTTGTGGTCAAAAAAGAACTGCGTGGCAGCAGCTACGAGAATTATCACGACAACCCTCTATGTGAGCCGAAAAACGAAGCGCAAAAGCCGAACAAGTGTGCCCTTAAAAAGCGCTTCGATTTTTTCGGTTTCTAATGCTTATCAGGCCGAAACGAGAACAGAATTGCTTGGGGCAACCAAAATCACTGCAATCGATCCGATCCAAGTCGGCTTGGTCTTTAAGGCAAGAAGCGCATGGCGCCGATGTTCAGGTCTCGCTTGTCAGCGCCTTAGGTGGCGGCTGGACTTGCGCCGTGTTGGTTGAGGTAGTGCTCGGCGATGGCTTCGCGGGTGGTCCACCAGATGCCGGGCAGGGATTGGGCGTGCTCGATGAATTCGCGCAGGTCGCGGTAGTGGCGCGATGACTTTTCGCTTGCGTCCATGGAACGCGCCAACTCCGATGCGTTCCATGTTTGTCCGTGATAGTGCGCCAGCATTCTCCAAAAACGCCCCAGCGCATC
>JAPYNE010000018.1 GCA_028285945.1 Candidatus Foliamicus numerosus
GGTGTTGTCAAGCGTGAGGTTGACGCGCGCCCCGTCGTGCTCCATATCGTGGGCGCCGACCCACGGATATAGGCGCCGGATGAATCCCGTGTCACTGTCCAACTCAGGGAAGTAGGCATTCCGCCACAAACGGTCGGTTGCCAAGTGGTAGTACTCGGCCTGCATGGCAAGCGAGTCGGCAAGCGCCCAGTCGGCCCTCAAGCGAACTGCTTGGTCCTGGTAACGGGATTCGCCGTCACCGAACTCAAAATTCGCCTTCAGAAGACCGGGGGCGAAATCGCCGTCAACCACCGGGATGCCGTAGTAGCTCAGATCATCCTTATCGCCATAGTCATAACGCAGGCTCAGGCTGAGATCCTCATTGGCCTGCCAGCTCAGAGCCAAGGACAACATATCCGCTTCACTGTCGCCATTGTCAACCCAGTTATCGGACTGATGGCGGCTATAGTCCAAGCGATACGCCATATTATCGGTGACGCCGCCGGCAAGGCCGATGCCCACGAACACGGTGTCGTCTTCGCCGAGGGTCATTCTGAGGTCTCGGCTCGGCGTCAGTTGCGGTTTTTGGGGGATGACGTTGATCGCGCCACCAATGCCGCCTTCGCCATACAGCACGGAGGATGGTCCTTTGAGCACCTCGATGCGCTCCACACCCCAGGTGTCGAACGGGAAGGTAATGGTGCTGAATGCATTGAAGTAGCCAGTGCCGTCATACAGCTTGGTGACTGCGCCTTGGCCGCTGAAGCCGCGTGCAGCGATGCTCTGGCTGCCATTGTCGGGGACCGCTTCGTTGGTGAAGCCGGCTGTACGGGTAACGGCCTTGATCACGCTGAAGTCCAGACGGTCGCGAATGCTGTCGCCGCTGATGATCTCCACTGTTGCCGGCGTTTCCAGAACGCCTAAATTAAGCCGACTGCCGGTTGAGTTCCGGCTGCTGATTTGCTGACCGTAGACGGAAATTTCTTCGATGAATTTGCCGTCGCCAGCCAACTCTCCAGTCGGCGCGTTAGCGCGTTCTTCAGCCTGTAACTGCAAGAAGAGGCTGAAACCGACTGCCGCAGCAAGGATGTTCGCACGATGCCATTTGGACTTGGCAAATCTCATGGGATGAATCCGCGTTCAAAAACGTTATGTTATAACGTTTTATCTTGAACAACAACGTGCCGCCGAAGCGGCGGAACGCGAGTCGGGGCTATTGCGGGAACTCGCTGCTCCTAACGCTTTGCCGCAAGGAGTCCGCAGGCGCTCTGCTGGAGGTTGGGCGGGGCTAGCGCGGCAGGAGGCCGTGGGGTTGGATGAGGCCGAGCCGCCAGAATAGGAAGATGAGGCCGAAAAGGGCCGCCGACAGCGCCACGCGCCAAGCCAGCGAGCGCACCATGCGGGCGGAGTCGCCCTTGGGCGACACCATGTGGTACAAACCCGACCCCAAGCTGGCGATAATAGCCAGCAGCATCGCAACGATGAATGCCCGAGCCATCTGCCTCGACCGAAAAACCCGCCCGCATGATACCCTCACCCGCCAGCCGCCGCCCCGGCATTCGCAACCTCCTGCTTGCGCTTTTGGGCGTGGCGGTGTTCAGCTCGCTCGGCAACTGGCAGATGAACCGCTCGGCGGAGCGGCGCGCCGAGATCGAAGCGTTCGAGAAGGCGCGCGCGGCGGCGCCTGCGGAAGGATTGGGCGCCGTGTCGCCGCAAGGCGGCTATCTGCGCGTGGCGCTGTCCGGGCGCTACGACGGGGAGCGGCAAATCCTGATGGACAACATGACGCACGAAGGCCGGCGCGGCTACCATGTGCTCACCCCGTTTCACACGTCCGCCGGCGTGGTGCTGGTCAACCGCGGCTTCATTCCCGGCGGCATGGATCGGGCGCTGCTGCCGGACGTTTCGGTGGGCGGCGCCCGGAGGCGGCTGACCGGCGTGGCGGCGCCCTATTTCCGCGCCGGCCTGCAACTTGAAGAACCGGGCGCGGGCGATGCCTGGCCGCGCCGCGTCACCTATCCGTCCGCCGGGCAATTGCGCGCGCTCATCGACCCGCGGCTGCCGGAGTATCAAATCCTGCTCGGAAGCGGCGAGGCGGACGGCTATGTGCGGGCTTGGCAGCCCTACGGCATGCCGCCCGAGCGGCATTTCGCCTACGCGGTGCAATGGTATGGACTAGCGGCGGCCGCCGCAGGCATTTGGCTTGCGGTCACAATCGCGCGCAGGAGAACCTCCAATGAAAATTAACCTCAAGCAGGCGCAAATCGCGGCCATCGCCGCGCTGTTCGCGGCCCCCGTGGTGGTGGCCTGGTTCGTGTTCTCCGGGCAATCCGGCGGCGGCTACATTCCGGGCGCGCACGGCGTTCTGGCCGATCCGCCGGTTCCGCTGGGCAATATGGAGTTGCCCGCAGGCGGCGATGCCGGAACCGAAGCGCAGCTGGAGGGACGCTGGTCGTTGCTGTACCTGCATCGGGGCGCCTGCGGGCAGGCGTGCGAAGAGGCGCTGGCCCGCATGCGCCAGGTCCGTTTGGCGCTCGGCAAGGACGCGGGCCGGCTGCAACGGGTGTTCGTTCCGCTAGAACCGCTGGCCTCCGGCAACGAGGGGCGGAATCTGGCCCGGGCCTTTCCTGGAATGGCCATCGTGCCGGATGGCGCGCCGGGGCGCTCCGCTGTGCTGCGGAACGTCGGCTTCCGGCGGCCGGGAGAAGTGCTGCTGATCGATCCCTTGGGGAACCTGGTGCTGAGCTATCCGCCGGAAGCCAGCGCGGACGGCCTGTTCCGCGATGCCAAGCATCTTCTCAAGCTGTCGAAAATCGGCTGAGAAGCTGGTGAGCGTGCCTAGCTGCCTATTGCATCCTTGTGCCTGCCCTCGCCCTGCGCTTGTCCCCGCCTCGCGGGAGACGCATGAACCCATCCATGGGGCTCGGCGGCGGCTCCTGCCGCCGAAGATCGGCTGAGAGACTGGCGAGCGTGCCTATGCTTGTCCCCGCCTCGCGGGAGACGCATGAACCCATCCATGGGGCTCGGCGGCGGCTCCTGCCGCCGACGCTCCCGCGAGGCGGGGACAAGCAAAGGGCTTTAGCTGGCGCGGCCCTCGAAGTCGCACCTGCTAAAGGCCTTTGGTTCGTTCCCTGGGTCCCGGAACTTGTGGAGGCAGTGCGCGCCAATCGCTTGGCGCGCACACCGCCACAGAGCCCGCAGGGATGTGCTTGCCGGCGTTTCCGGGACCCAGGGAACGAACCAAAGGCCGGAGGGCTGGCGGGCTGCACAGGGAATGAGCCAGTGGCCGGAGGGCCGGCAAACCACCCACGGAACCCGGAAAGGCGCGCTTGCAGGCATCTCAAGGGCAAGGAGATGAACCAGCGACTGAAGGGTTGGCAAGGCGCGTACTGATGGACGACGTCACCCATATTCTCGAACCGCTCAATACCGCCCAGCGCGAGGCGGTTACGGCGGGCGACCAGGCCGTGCTGGTTCTGGCCGGCGCGGGCAGCGGCAAAACGCGCGTTCTGGTTCACCGCGCCGCCTGGCTGGTCAGCGCGCGCGGGGCCTCGCCCTGGAGCCTGTTCGCCGTCACCTTCACCAACAAGGCGGCCAACGAAATGCGAACGCGCATCGAGGCGCTGCTCGACACGCCCACGCGGCAACTGTGGATCGGCACTTTCCACGGCCTGGCCCACCGCCTGCTGCGCCGCCATTGGCAGGAGGCGGGGCTGCGCCAGGATTTTCAGATCCTCGATTCCGCCGACCAGCTGCGGCTGGTCAAGCGCCTGATGAGCGACGAGCAGGTCGATGAGCGCATGATTCCGCCCAAGTCCTTGCAGTATTTCATTTCGGGGGCCAAGGAGGCGGGGCTGCGCCCGGAGCAGGCGCCGGCGGCTTCCTCCCCGCACGGCGAGGAGAAAAAGCAGCTTTACGCGCTCTACCAGAAGCGTTGCGAAACATACGGACTGGTCGATTTCGGCGAACTGCTCCTGCGCTCGACGGAACTCATGCAGGACCATCCCGCCCTGCTCAACCGCTACCGGGAGCGGTTCCGCTGGCTGCTGGTGGACGAGTTCCAAGACACCAACGGCATCCAGTACAACTGGCTCAAGCAGCTTTGCGGAACCACCGGCACGCCGTTCGCCGTGGGCGACGACGACCAGTCCATCTACCGCTGGCGCGGCGCGCAGGTGGAGAATATCCGCCGCTACACGCGCGATTTCAAGGAGGTCCGGATGGTGCGCCTAGAGCGCAACTACCGCTCCACCGGCACCATCCTCAAGGCGGCCAACGCGGTCATCGCCAATAACGCTTCGAGGTTCAGCAAGAAATTGTGGACGCGCGGGGACGAAGGGCGGCCGGTGCGCCTTTTCGCCGCCTACAACGAGTGGGACGAAGCGCGCCAGGTGGTGGCGCGCGCGCGCGCGCGCAGCGAAGGCTCGCTGAGCGAGCTGGCCGTGCTGTACCGCTCCAACGCGCAGTCGCGGGTGTTCGAGGAGGCGCTGGTGGGCGCGGGAATCCCCTACCGCGTGTACGGAGGCTTGCGTTTTTTCGAGCGCGCCGAAATCAAGGACGCGCTGGCCTACCTGCGGCTGGTCGCGAACCGCGGCGACGACCCTTCGTTCGAGCGCGTGGTGAACAACCCGCCGCGGCGCATCGGCGAGGCCACCTTGAGCCGCGTTCGCGCCCATGCCAGGCGCCGCGGCTCGACGCTATGGGAAGCGGCGGAAACATCCGAAACCTTTCTTAATCCCCGCGCGGCGGCCGCGCTGAAGGGCTTTCTCGCCCTGATCGGTTCCTTGGCGGAAGAAGTCGCCGGAATGGAACTGAAGGAGCAAGTGGGCCGCGTGGTGCGCGGCAGCGGCCTGGTGGAGCGGCTCGCGGCGGCGGGCAGCGAAACGGACCGGATGCGGGTGGAGAATCTCGACGAGCTCGTGAACGCGGCGCAGATGATCGAAGAGAGCATGCAGCAGCAATGGGCCTCGCCGGCGAATGAAGAGGATGCCCAGGAACCGCCCGCCTCGCCGCTGAACGCGTTTCTCGCCCACGCGGCGCTGGAGAGCGGCGACGATGCCGGCAAGGGCGGCGAGGACGCGGTGCAACTGATGACCATGCATGCGGCAAAAGGCCTGGAGTTCCCGGTGGTGTTTCTCACCGGCATGGAGGAGGGCTTGTTCCCCCACAGCCGGTCGGCGCAAAGCGAGGAGGAGCTTGAGGAGGAGCGCAGGCTCTGCTATGTGGGCATTACCCGGGCGATGAAGGAGCTGAACCTGAGCTACGCGGAGGTGCGGCGGCTGCGCGGGCAGGAGCACCGCAACCGCCCGTCGCGCTTCCTCTCGGAAGTCCCGGCGGAACTGCTTGAGGAGGTGCGGTCGGCGCCGAACGTGTCGATGCCGGTGCGCATGGGCGGAGCGGATGCCTCGCAGCCGGACGCGGAGAACGGCCACGGGCTGGGGCAACGGGTTTCGCACCCGAAGTTCGGCGAGGGCGTGATCCTCAATCGCGAGGGCTCGGGCGACCATGCGCGGGTGCAGGTCAATTTCGAGCGGCACGGCTCGAAATGGCTGGTTGTGGCCTATGCGCGCCTGGAATTGATATAGTGCCCGTTGCCGCGCCAAGCGGATGCCTTCGCCTGAAGGCGTGCGGGGCGCGACGCAAGCGGATGCGCCTGAAACCATGAAAATACTGATCCTGGGGGCCGGTGTGGTGGGCTCCACGATCGCCGAACGCCTGTCCCGCGAACCTGAAAACGAGATCACGGTGGTGGATCTCGATGCCGGCATCCTGCGGAACGTGCATGAGCGGATGGATGTGCGCACGGTGGCCGGCCACGCCTCGCATCCCGGCATCCTGGAGCATGCGGGCGCCGGCGACGCCGACCTGATCGCCGCGCTGACCGGCAACGACGAGGTCAACATGGTGGCCTGCCAAGTGGTTCATTCGCGCTACCGCGAGCACGAGCCCGGCGGGCGCAAGCGCACCAAAATCGCCCGCCTTCGCTACAGCCATTACAGCCGCATGAAGGCGCTGTTCGGCCCCAACGGCCTGCCGGTGGACGTGGTGATTACGCCGGAGGACCTGGTCACGCGCCATGTCGAGCGGCTCATCCGCTATCCCGGCGCCTCCCAAGTGATGGAATTCTCCGAAGGCGGCGCCTTGCTGCTCAGCGCGCGCGCTTTCGAGGGCTCGTGGCTGGTGGGCAAAACCCCCGCGGCGCTCGGCGAGAACGATATGCAGGGACGCATCGCCGCCATCTACCGCGACGGCCGCCCGCAAAACGTGAACGGCGAAACCCCGGTCCGCGACGGCGACGAGGTGTTCTTCATTGCCGCCGGCGAGCATGCGCGCAAACTGCTGGGCGCTCTGCGGCCGGAACAGCAGCAGGTGCGAAACGTCATGGTTGCCGGGGGCGGCAACATCGGGCTTAAGGTGGCCGAGAGCCTGCAAAGCAGCCTTCAGGTCAAACTCATCGAGCGCTCGGCGGAGCGCGCCCAGCAGGTGGCGGAGCGGCTCAGCCGGGTCATCGTTCTGCATGGCGACGCCACGCATGAGGAACTGCTCATCGAGGAGAACATCGAGCGCATGGACGCTTTCGTTGCGCTCACCGAGGCCGACGAAGCCAACCTGCTGGCGGCCGGGCTGGCCAAGCGCGCCGGATGCAAGCGCGTGATGGCGCTGGCGAACCGGCCGGCGTACGCGTCGCTGGCCGACCAAATGGGCATCGACGTGCCGATTTCCCCGGACCAAATCGCCGTTAGCGAGCTGCTGCGCCATATGCGCCACGGCGACGTGGTGAAGGTGCATTCGCTGCGCTTCGGGCGCGCCGAGGCCATCGAGGGCGTGGCCCACGGCAACGCCGGCAACGGCGCGCTGGTTGGACGCGCGGTGGGGGAGCTGGCGCTTCCCAACGGCACATCGGTCAGCGCCATCGTGCGCTCGGGGGAAATGCTGCCGCTTGCCGACGACACCACCGTGCGCGACGAGGACCACGTCATTTTGTTTATGACCAACCCGCGCGCCAAGGCGCAGGTCGAACAACTGTTCGAGGCCGGCGCCTGAACAGCAAGCCGACCGCCAAGCCATGCAATTCGCGCTGATCGGCAGCGTGCTGGGCCGCTTGCTGATGCTTTTCAGCGTCACCATGCTCCCGCCCGCAGGCGTGGATCTTTACTTCGGCGACGGCAGCTGGCCGGCTTTCGCCCGGAGTTTCGCCGCGGCGCTCGCGGCGGGGTTCCTGATTTGGCTGCCGTTCCGGCGCGCCCGCGGCGAACTGAAACTGCGCGACGGATTCCTGATCGTGGCGTCCTTCTGGGTGGTGCTGGGAAGTTTCGGAGCGGTTCCGCTGCTATTCGCCGCCGAGCCGGCGCTGAGCTTCACCGACGCCATGTTCGAGGCCATATCGGGGCTGACCACCACCGGCGCCACCGTGCTGGCCGGGCTGGACGACATGCCGCGCGCCATCCTCTACTACCGGCAGCAGCTGCAATGGCTGGGAGGTTTGGGCATCGTGGTGCTGGCGGTGGCCGTGCTGCCCATGCTGGGCGTGGGCGGGATGCAGCTCTACCGCGCCGAGACGCCGGGGCCGATGAAGGACAACCGCCTGACCCCGCGCATCAAGGAAACCGCCAAGGCGCTTTGGTACATCTATTGCGCTTTGACCGCCGCCTGCGCGCTGGCTTACTACTTGGCGGGCATGACGCTTTTCGATGCCGTCTCGCATGCCTTCTCCACCGTGGCCATTGGCGGTTTCTCGACCCACGACGCCAGCTTCGCCCACTTTCCGGGCCACGGCGTGAGGCTGGTGGCGATCGCCTTCATGTTCCTCGCCGCCGTCAATTTTTCCCTGCACTTCATCGCCTTCAACCGCCGCACCCTGGCCGGATATTTGCGCGACGCCGAATTTCGCGCCTATGCCGCCGCCTTGCTGGGAATCTGCCTTCTGGTGGTGGCCGGACTGCTCATTTGGGGGCGCTACAGCGATCCTTCGCTGGCGCTGATCGACGGCGTTTTCCAGTCGGTGTCGATGATGACCACCACCGGCTTCACCACCGCCGATTTCTCGCTGTGGCCCGGCCTGCTTCCCATGCTGCTGATGCTGTCCGCCTTCATGGGCGGCTGCGCCGGCTCCACGGCCGGCGGCATGAAGTGCGTGCGGGTGCTGCTGCTGGTCAAGCAGGGCATCCGCGAAGTGCGCCGCCTGGTCCATCCGAGCGCCGAAATTCCGGTCACGCTGGGCAATACGCCGGTTTCCACGCGGGTGGTCGATTCGGTTTGGGGATTCTTCGCCGTGTACGTGGCTGTGTTCATCGTGATTCTGATCGTGCTGGAGGGGGTGGGGCTGGACTCGTTCACGGCGTTCTCGGCGGTGGCGGCCACGCTCAACAACCTGGGGCCGGGGCTGGGCGATGTGGCCGCGGGCTACGGCGGCCTCGCTCCGACCGCGAAGTGGGCCTGCATTGTGGCCATGCTATTGGGGCGTTTGGAAATTTTCACCTTTCTGGTGCTGCTGTCGCCCACTTTCTGGCGGCCGTGAGGAGGGGTTCGCTGCCCGCCCTCCGCACACGCCCCTCTTGCGCGGACACGCGTGAACCCAGTGCTGCTTCCGCCCGCTTTCTGGCGGCCTTGATGATTCGTTGCGCCTGCCCGCCTGCTGCGTATGCCCCTGTTGGGCGGAGACGCATGAACCCATCCATGGGGCTCGGCTGGGGCATCCTGCCCCAGACGCTCCGTCCAACAGGGGCATACGCAGCAGGCTATTGTTG
>JAPYNE010000019.1 GCA_028285945.1 Candidatus Foliamicus numerosus
TGATGCCTGTCGGCGCCACGGCGAGCGGTGACTTTGGGCACAAAACCTTGGAGAGTATGGAGTATTTTCAGCTCGATTGCGACGATTATTTTTATGCGAACACAACGATTTGCATGGGCTCCTGACGGTGGCGGACCCCGCCGGCCCCGGGCCGCTTCGGCCGCGGGATGCGTTGGCGGAGTCCCCCGCCTGCCGCGAGGCGTTCTTCAGCTTGCCGGCGCGCTCCGCAACTGAGGCGGCACGGATTTCAGGGGCTGCCGGAAAAGCCGGCGCGGGCGGCGGGACATGAAGGCCCGACAGGCCGGCGACATGATCCAGATCGACCACATGGGCGTCTCGCGCGACGGCGCCGCCCTCAAGGAGTTCAGGGCCGTCTGCCCGATCGGCAAGCAACTCGTCGCACGGGTCTATTCCCGCGCCACCGCCAACAACGCCCGCCGCTTCCTCCAGGCCGTGCTCGAGGACCTGCCCTATCCGCCGCGCTCGATCCAGGTCGGCGGCGGCAGCGAGTTCCGCGCCGGGTTCGAGGACGCCTGCCAGGCGCTGAACCTCCCCCTGGCCGTCCTGCCGCCGAAATGCCCCCAGTCCGACGGCGTCGTCGAGCGCGCCAACGACAGCTCCAGAACCGAGTTCCGGAGCCTCCACCAAGGCGAGATGACCGTCAGGGACGCCGCGCCCGCGCTGGCCGAATACCAGCGCTTCCACAACCATGTCCGACCCCACTGCGCGCTGGACTTGCTCACCCCGATGGAATACCTTCGCCAGCAAAGGACAACCGAACACGAAAAGTCCCATATGTCCTGAACCCGCACACGGGCTTGATTTTTTTGTAAAAATGTCGATAATTCGGCAGCTTATGAGCAATTTCTGCGAAAGTGCAGCGGAGCGCCAGCACACCCTGCGCGGCACGGTTTCGGTATCCGGCATCGGTTTGCACAGTGGTCGCCGCGCCCGTCTGACGCTGCGCCCTGCGGCGCCGAACACCGGAATCGCGTTTCGGCGCGTCGATCTGGATGGTGAAAGCGAGATTCCCGCCCGCTACGATTTCATTGTCGATACGCTAAGGGGCACCACGCTGGGGCGAGGCGAGGCGAAAGCCGCCACCGTCGAACATCTGCTGTCCGCGCTCGCAGGAATGAGCATCGATAATGCTTGGATCGATCTGGAAGGGCCCGAAGTGCCGGCGCTGGACGGCAGCGCATCGGCTTTCGTTTTGCTGATCGAAGAGGCCGGTCTTGAGCGACAGGAATCGCCCCGGCGCTATGTGCGGGTGCTCGAGGAAGTGCGTGCGGAGCAAGGCCGCCACTGGGCGGCGCTGTCGCCCGGGGAAGGCTTCAGCCTCCATTACCAGGGCGATTTCACGCATCCCGCCCTGGCCCGGGGCGGCTTGGCTCATCGCCTCGAATTTTCCAGCACCGCCTACATCGAACAAATCAGCCGAGCGCGCACCTTCGGCTTCCTCAACGAAGTGGCCGCCATGCGGCGACATGGCTTGGCGCTCGGCGGAAACCTGGGCAACGCCGTGGTTTTCGACAACTATCGCGCCATGAACGAGGGCGGCTTGCGCTATTCCAACGAACCCATCCGCCACAAGTTGCTGGACGCGGTGGGCGACCTGTATCTCCTGGGCCGGCCGTTGATCGGCAGGTTTGACTGCTTCGGCTCCGGGCACGCCCTCAACGCGCGCCTGATTCAGGAACTCATGAGCCGGTCTTCCGCTTGGGAGGAAGTCGCCGCCACGCCCGCCGGTCGCATGGCCCCCGTCCATCCTGCCCCGGCGGAAGGCTCACCCGCCTTGCAGAGCTAGCCGTATGCGAACCTGTCTCACCGGCCAACCCGCGTTTGCGGCCGCCTCTTCGAGATTGGCGGTCTCGAACCGCAGCCGGGCGGCCCATTCCGGCGCGGCCGCGAACACCGTAAGCGTGCCGCCGGCATCCAGGTCGCTGCCGGCAAAACCGTCGTGCAGGTCGGGGTGCAGAGCGCCGCGAAGCTGCTCGGCCAGCGCGATCTGGTCCCGCGCCTGGACGGTCAGGCCAGCCAGCGAGGCGGCGATCGGCTCGGGACGGCCTTTCCGGTGTGATCCTGCCATTGCGGGAATCTCGTAAAATTCTGCTGCCTGATCTTGCCATGAAACCGAGCATCCGAACACTGCCGAAAAATCCCAACATCCTCTGGGCGCTGGCGCTGCTTGCCTGCTCGGTGGCCAGCTTCATCATTGGCGGCATGACGCAGGAGCGGGCGCTGCCCTCGGCCATAGAGCGCCTCGGCAAGCTCAAGGCCGCTATGGTGGCCCAGGACGAGGAATTCGAGGGCGCCCGCCTCAACGCGGAGCGGCGGATCGCTGTGATGGCGGCTCGGATCGAGGACATGAAATCGGTCCTTACGCAAATGGAAACCTGGCAGGGTTCCCTGCGGGAAATGAGCGGCGAGGCCTCATTCACGACGGCCTCCGCCGAAATCGTCGAACCTCCTGCCGCCTTCAGCATGCCTGCGGATCAGGGCGGCATCGACCTGATCGCCGAACTCAACTTCCTCAGCGCCCGAATGAACCATCGATTCGAGGAATTGCGCAGCGTTTCGGATGCGCTCACGGCGGAAGGGGCCCGAGCGATGTTCTCGCCTTCCGGCTGGCCGGTGGAATCGCGCCGCATCACCTCGCATCGCGGCTTTCGCAAGGATCCGTTCACGGGCAAGCGCCAGTGGCATGATGGCATTGATATCGACGGCGACACGGGCGATCCCATCTATGCCGTGGCACCTGGCGTTGTTACTTGGGCGGGCCGCAGAAGCTCCTATGGGGAACTGGTGGAAGTGAGCCATGCCGGAGGCTACGTGACCCGCTATGCCCATAATTCGCTGAATCTTGTGGCGGTGGGCGATTATGTTCAGCGCGGCCAGGAAATCGCGCGCATCGGCCGAACCGGCCGCGTGACCGGCAGCAGCCTGCATTTTGAAGTTCTGCGCAATGGTGTTTCCGTAAATCCGATTGAATTTCTGCGCAAAGCGCCCGGATAATGCACAGCCCCCGGGGGTAAGCCCGTGAATCCCCTGAAAAGGATCATAGGCAGCCGCAATCATCGGCTGCTGGCAGGCTACGAGAAGATCGCCCGGCGGATCAACGCCTTGGAGCCCGGGCTTGGCAAGGCATCGGATGCCGATCTTGGCGAGCGAGCCGCGGTTCTGCGACGCCGCGCCGGCGAGGGAGAAGCGCTGGATGCCTTGTTGCCGGAGGCTTTTGCGCTGGTCAGGGAGGCCAGCGTGCGGACCTTGGGCATGCGGCATTTCGACGTTCAGCTGATGGGCGGCATCGCGCTTCATCAGGGCAAGATTGCCGAAATGCGCACCGGCGAAGGCAAGACGCTGGTTGCGACGCTTCCGGCCTTCCTTAATTCCCTTTCCGGCGGGAGCGTTCACATCGTTACGGTGAACGACTATCTCGCGCAGCGCGACGCCGACTGGATGGGGCCGGTTTACCGTTTCCTCGGCTGCAAGGTGGGGGTGGTGCAAAGCCAGCAGTCCGCTCAGGATAAGCGCGAGGCTTACCTCAGCGATGTCTGCTATGGCACCAATAACGAGTTCGGCTTCGACTATTTGCGCGACAACCTGGCCCTGCGGGCGGAAGATCAGGCGCAGCGCGGCCTTGCGTTTGCGATTGTTGACGAGGTGGACTCGATCCTGATCGACGAGGCGCGAACGCCTCTGATTATTTCCGGACCGGCCGAGGGAAGCACTGATCTGTACCGCCGGATGAACCAAGTGATGCCGCGCCTGCGCAAGCAGGAACAGGAGGACGGCCCGGGGGATTTCACGCTGGACGAAAAGGCTCGCCAGGCCTATCTCACGGACGAGGGCCATGAGCAGGTGGAGAAACTGCTGGCCCAAGCCGGATTGATTCAGGCAGGCGCCAGCCTCTACGACGCCTCCAATGTTCGCCTCATGCACCACATGACCGCCGCCTTGAGGGCCCGTTACCTGTTCAAGCGCGATGTGGATTACATCGTGCGCGACGGGCAAGTGGTCATCGTGGACGAGTTCACCGGCCGCACCATGCCGGGCCGGCGCTGGTCGGACGGGTTGCACCAGGCGGTGGAGGCGAAGGAGAACGTTGCCGTGCGCAAGGAAAACCGCACCGTGGCCTCGATCACCTTCCAGAACTACTTCCGCATGTACGAAAAGCTGGCGGGCATGACCGGCACCGCCGACACGGAAGCCTACGAGTTCCAGCAGATCTACGGGCTTGAGGTGGTGGTGGTTCCCACCCACGAGAAGATGATTCGTCGCGACGAGCCCGATTTGGTGTTCCTCACCTCCGCTGACAAGTTCAACGAAGTGGCCGAAGACATCAAGGAAAGCCGGGAGCGCGGCCAGCCGGTGCTGGTGGGCACCGCTTCCATCGAAACCTCCGAGCTGCTGTCCGGCAAGCTCAGGGAACTGCGTATTCCGCACCAGGTGCTCAACGCCAAGCAGCACGCCCGCGAGGCGCAAATCATTGCCGAGGCCGGCCGTCCCGGCGTGGTAACCATTGCCACCAACATGGCCGGCCGGGGCACGGACATCGTGCTGGGCGGCAACCTGGAGGCCGAGTTGAAGGCCTTGGGCGAAGACGCGCCGCAAACCGAGAAGGAGGCCTTGGGCGAAGACTGGAAGCGGCGCAACCGGCAAGTGCTCGAAGCTGGCGGCTTGCGCATCGTGGGCACGGAGCGGCACGAATCCAGGCGCATCGACAACCAGCTTCGCGGGCGTTCGGGCCGGCAGGGCGACCCCGGCGCCTCGCGCTTCTACATCTCGCTGGAGGACAGCTTGATGCGGATATTCGGCGATCCCAAGCGCACCCAGGGCATGCTGTCGTCCGTTGGCATGCGCGAAGGCGAGGCCATTGAGAGCAAGCTGCTGACGCGGCAAATCGAACGCGCGCAGCGCAAGGTGGAGGCGCACAACTTCGACGTTCGCAAGCAGCTGCTGGAGTACGACGATGTGGCCAACGACCAGCGCCGGGTGGTGTATGAGCAGCGCAACGAGTTGCTGGGCAGCGGCGACGTGAGCGAAATCGTGGAGAACATGCGCCGTGAGACGGTGCTGGATCTCGTGGCCCAGCACATGCCCGAGGATGCCGCCGACCAGGATTGGGACCCCGAGGCTCTTGAGAAGGCCCTGAATCTGGAACTGGGCGCCCAGGCGCCGGTGGCGGAGTGGCTTGAGGCCAACAACGAAATGGACTCGCAAGCCGTGGCCGGGCGAATGATCGAGGCGCTCGGGCTGCGCTACAGGACCAAGACGGCTGCGGTTGAGCCGCAAGCCATGCGTCATATCGAGCGCGTTGTGCTTCTGCAGCAGCTCGATCACCACTGGAAGGAGCATCTGGCCGCGATGGACTACCTGCGCCAGGGAATCCACCTGCGGGGCTATGCGCAGCGCAATCCTAAGCAGGAATACAAGCGCGAAGCCTTCGACATGTTCACGGAAATGCTGGGCATGGTCGCCAGGCAGGTCACCGTGATGCTGAGCAGGGCGCAGTTTTCGGAAGCGGCGCAGCCGGCCGAGCAGCCTTCCGCTCCGCCGCGCGCGCTGCGTTTGCAGCATGAGGCAGCGTCGGCCTTGTCCGCTCCCGATTCGGCGACCGCTCCCAAGCCGCTCTCCGCCGGCGCTGGCAGGGGGCGCCGGGCGCTGCGCGCGCCAGCGCCGTCGCCGGTCCAGACTTATCGGCGCGCCAGCCCGCGCATCGGTCGCAACGATCCCTGTCCCTGCGGTTCCGGCAAGAAGTACAAGCGTTGCTGTGGCGCCGCCGGCGCCGGGCCTGCGGCGCAGCTATAGGCGGAACGACTCTCCGAGGTACACCGACCGCACCTCCGGGTTCGCCAGCAATTCCTTTGGCTCTCCGGACGCGATCACGGAGCCCTCATGCAGGATGTATCCCCGCATGCATATGCCCAGCGTTTCGCGCACGTTGTGGTCGGTAATCAGCACGCCGATGCCGCGTTGCGCCAGACTGCCGATAATGCCCTGAATTTCAGTCACCGAAATGGGGTCAATCCCGGCGAACGGCTCATCCAGCAGCAGGTAGCGAGGCGTTCGCGCCAAGGTGCGGGCAATTTCCACCCGCCGCCGTTCTCCCCCCGAAAGGCTCGCCCCCGGCGACTTCCGCACCTTGTGCAACTGAAACTCGTCCAGCAGCCGGTGCAGTTCCTCCCTGCGCTCGCCCCGGCTGAGCCCGCTGCGCAATTCAAGAATAGCGAGGATGTTCTGCTCCACCGAGAGCTTGCGGAAAATCGACGGCTCCTGCGGCAGGTAACCCAGCCCGAGCGTTGCGCGGCGATGCACGGGCAGATGGGTCAGGTCTTCGCCGTCCAGTGAAATGGCGCCCGCGTCGCAGCTCAACAGACCGGCCACCATGTAGAACGCAGTGGTCTTGCCCGCGCCGTTGGGCCCCAGCAGGCCCACCACTTCGCTGGTTCGGACCACGAAGGAGGCTTCCCTCACGGCCCGGCGCTGCCCAAAGCGCTTGGAAATTCGCTCGGCCCTAATCATCCGGCGGCGAAAGGAACTCGAACAGGAACTGCACCGGCTCTCCTTCGCCCGGCGCCACGGTTACGGTTTCGGCGTTCAGGTCGAAGGTGATCGATTCCCCGCTCACCCGGCTCTCGCCGGTGTCAAGCGCGGCGCCGCCCATGAAGCGGACCAGCCCCGACTGCGCCTGGTACTCCACCCTCCGGGCGCTGCCCTTCACGACGCGCGTTCCCTCGTTGAGCATCGTGACCGGATTGCCGCTGATGACCGCGCTGGTGAGCCCGCTCTCGAACTTGAGTTCCGCCTCCTCGCAATTGAGCGTGGCCGTGCCGGCGAGAAAACGGATATTGCCCGAGAACAGCCAAGTGGTGTTCCTGAAGTCCAGCGATGCGGTTTCAGCTCGGTCCGCTGTGATCTCAAAGTCGCCCTGGCGTATCGTGACGCCGGTTGAAACCAGGCGGCCCAGGGCACCGTCGTAGCGGGACCACTCGGTCCTGATGTCCAGATCGGTTGACGCCTCGCCGGAAGGCTGCTCCTGTGCGCCTGCCTGCATTGCGGCGGGAAGAAATGCGGCCAGAAGAAGAGCCGGCCAAGGCTTGCTAGGGATTGATGGTGGCCTGGACATCGGAATCAAGTGTAATTGTTTCGGCGGCAACCTGGGCATTGAGGCCATTGGCCTCGAACACCACATCGCCGATACGCACGCGCACCGGCCGGTCAGTGCGCGCCGTCATGTCTTCGGCATCCAGGACCAGATGCTCGCCGCTGATCGACGGCGAGTCGCCGGGGCCGCCGGCGCGGCTGAAGCTGACTTGCCCGGTGAGCGTCACCCGGGTCCCGTTTGTTTGCATCCGGGCATGTTCGGCCTTCGCCACCCAGGCGCCGGAAGGCCCGAAGGCAAGGCGCAGATTGCCCTGCGCCGAAAGGTCCGCGCTCTCGTTCGGGAGCAGCGCTGAATCGGCCGCCAGCGACAGGGCGGGTGGGTTTCCTCGGCGAATCGAAACGCCCTCCAGCTTAAGCGCCGAATCCTCAAGGCCCCGCCTTGCGCTGCCAGCCTCGATCTGCATCGACGCGAGCCCGTCGCCGCCGGTTAGCGCGAACCGCGCGTTGCGGAAGAAATAGTTGCCGGACAACTCCAGTTGCGGCGGCGCCGCGCCGTTGCCGCCGCGATAGCTCAACAGCAGGCTGGATGCTGCGAGACCAGCCACCAGCAGGGCCGGGAAAAGCCGTCGCTTGCGGATCACTCCTGCGCCGCCAGAAGAAAGTCGCATACTTCCCGAACGGCCCCGCGGCCGCCGCGGCAGGATGTGACCCAGTGCGCTTCGGCACGGACCTCGGAGTGGGCGTCGGCAACCGCTATCGCCAGCCCGGCTAGGCGCATTGCCGGCAGATCCGGCACGTCGTCGCCGACAAATGCCGCCGCGCGGGGCTCGATCCGCAACTCGTCAAGCATTTGCGCAAGCGCCTGGTGCTTGTCCCTGCATCGCAGCGCCGTGCGCCGGATACCCAGCTCCCCCAGCCGCAGCCGCAGTCCGTAGCTGTCCCGCCCGGAAATGACGCCGATCTCCAGGCCCGCCTTGAGCGCACGCCGGATGCCGTAGCCGTCCTTTACGGAGAATCCCATGGCCCATTCCTTGCCGCTCGCATCCGCGATATAGATCCGCCCATCGGTCAGCACCCCGTCGGCATCCAACGCCAGCAGCCGTATTCCCGCCGCCCGCGCGCGCAAATCGTTCGGCGCGCCCGTCACACCACACCGGCGCGCATCAGGTCATGGATATTGAAGGCGCCCGCAAGCAGCCCGTCGGACACGACCAGCAGCGCAGTGATCCTGCGCTTGTTCATTTCGGCGACCGCCGCCGCCGCCAGCATTCCAGGGGCGACCGTCCAGCCCCCCCGGGTCATCACTTCGGCCATGCGCGTTGCCTTGAGGTCCACTTCGCGGTCCATTGCCCGCCTCAGATCGCCATCGGTGAATACGCCGAGGGGCCGTCCGGCTTGGTCGGTGACCGCGGTCATTCCCAGCCCCTTGCGGCTCATTTCCAAAAGCCCCTCGGCCAGACTCGCCTCGGGGCCAATCCGGGGGATATCCGAACCGGTCCGCATCACGTCCGAAACCCTGACCAGCAAACGGCGGCCCAGCCGCCCGCCCGGATGGGTGCGGGCGAACTCCTCCGGCGTCAATCCGCGCGCCTTGAGCAGGGCCACCGCGAGGGCGTCTCCTAGCGCCAGCATGGCCGTGGTGCTGGAAGTGGGCGCCAGGTTAAGCGGGCAGGCCTCTTCCTCCACATGGGTATCGAGCACCGCCGCCGCCTGCCGCGCCAAGGTGGAACCCTTCTCGCCGGTCATCGCAATCAGCGCAGCGCCGGCGCGCTTGAGCATCGGCAGCAAGCGCACGATCTCGTCGGTTTCGCCGGAATTGGACAGCGCAATGATGATGTCATTGGATGTGATCATGCCGAGGTCGCCGTGCCCGGCCTCTCCGGGGTGCATGAAGAAGGCGGGCGTTCCGGTGCTGGCCAGCGTGGCCGCGATCTTGCCGGCGATATGACCGGATTTGCCCATTCCGGTCACAACAATGCGGCCCTCGGTGGCTAGGCACAGGCGGCAGGCCTTGCTGAAGCCGCTGTCCAGGCGCTTCTCGAGAGCCGCCACTGCGCCGGCTTCCATTCTCAGAACCCGGCGCGCCTCCTTTGCAAACGACACGTTATCCGACATAGGAAACCATGATAATCCGCCAAGACTTCTAATAGTCGGCCCCGGTGCCTTGATGCCGCCTGTTTGCACGCTTTCACCTTTCTCAGGAGGCGCTTCGATTCGCCCTTTGCTTGCTCCCTCCCTCCGGGAGGCGCTTCGATCCGCCCTTTGCTTGCTCGCTTCCTCCGGGAGGCGTTTCAATCCGCCTCTTCTCTGCCCCCTTCCTCGCGGGAGACGCATGAACCCATCCATGGGGCTTGGCGGCGGCTGTCCTGCCGCCGACACT
>JAPYNE010000002.1 GCA_028285945.1 Candidatus Foliamicus numerosus
GTCCATGAGCTCGCGCGCCAGACGCTCGGCCATGGTTTTTTCGCTGCGGCCGCGGGCCGCGTCGATCATCCAGCGCATCGCCAGCGTCTCGCGGCGGGTGGCGCGAACCTCCACGGGCACCTGGTAGGTGGCGCCGCCCACCCGGCGGGAGCGCACTTCCACCGTGGGCTTGACGTTCTCCAGTCCTTCCTCAAGAAGCACCAGCGCCTCTTCGGCGCTCTGCTTGCGGGTTTTGGAGATCACGTCGATGGCGCCATACACGATATTCTCGGCCACCGATTTCTTGCCGCTTTTCATAATCATATTGATGAAGCGCGACAACAGCTCGCTGCCGTGCAGGGGGTCGGCCAGGACGGGGCGGCGAGGGGCTCTGGTGCGGCGGGACATGGCGGCAGATGCGGGGCTGTCAGACGGAGCGGGCGCGGCGGAAAAGTTCTGGTTGGCGGGCCGGCGGCATCAGCGCGGCCGCTTGGCGCCGTACTTGGACCGGCCTTGGCGGCGGTCCGACACGCCGGCGCAATCGAGCGTGCCGCGAACAGTGTGATAGCGCACGCCCGGCAGGTCCTTCACCCGACCGCCTCTAATGAGCACCACCGAGTGCTCCTGCAGATTGTGGCCCTCGCCGCCGATGTAGCTCGTGACCTCAAAGCCATTGGTGAGCCGCACCCGGGCCACCTTGCGCATGGCCGAGTTGGGCTTCTTGGGCGTGGTGGTGTACACGCGCGTGCATACGCCCCGCTTCTGCGGACTGTTTTCCAGCGCCGGAACGCTGGTCTTGGCGCGGCGCGGCGCGCGCGGCTTGCGCACAAGCTGATTGACCGTGGACATTGCTTTACGGCCTGCCCCTGCCTTAGGTTGAAATAAAACTCGCCTGCGTTACGCCTGACAAGGCCACTTTTCAAATAGCCTCCGGCCACAAGCGCCGAATCCGCGAATTATGCGGAATCACCTACCGAAGTCAATAGCTTGTGCGGGTTCAGGACATGTGGGACTTTTCGGTTTCGGCTGTTCTTTGCCGGCCAAGGCATTCCACCGCTTTCCGCGCCAGGATATGTCGATATAATTCAATTTCTTCGACATGTTTCGGCAAGATGTCGATGCCATAGACATGTCCAGCGCGCGCATCCGTATCGGTGGGATACCACAGGACAACATGAACCAATCATTCGACCCCGCCCGTCCATACAACGAATTGCCGGATCTGCCGCCCGCCGCGGAAACCGAGACAAAGGCGATTCTCCGTGGTTGCATCGCGGCACGCGCGGCGCTGGCGGAGCTTCGGGCTTCCGGGACGCTCATTCCGAACCAGTCCATGCTGATCAACTCGATCCCGCTGCTGGAAGCCCGGGCGAGTTCCGAAATCGAGAACATCGTCACTACGGCGGACCGGCTGTTCCGCCATGCCAACGACACGACGGACCGGGCGGACCCCGCCACCAAGGAGGCACTGCGCTACCGCACCGCCCTCCACCGCGGTTTCGAGATGCTGAACCACCGGCCGGTTGCGACCGCCATGGCCGTCGAGGTGTGCAGAATCATCAAGGGCGTTGAACTCGATATTCGCAAAGTCCCGGGAACGGCCCTGATCAATGACGCAACCAAAAAGTTGATTTACACGCCGCCGGCGGGAGAGGACGTGATTCGGACGAAACTGGCCAACTGGGAGCGCTACATCCACGGGGCCGAAGAGATCGATCCCTTGATCCGGCTCGCGGTCATGCATTATCAGTTCGAGGCGATCCACCCATTTGTGGACGGCAACGGTCGAACCGGGCGGGTCTTGAACCTGCTTTTCCTTGTGGATAAGAATCTGCTTGATATTCCCGTCCTCTATCTCAGCCGATACATCATCAGGAACAAGGCGCTCTACTATCGGCACCTGCTCGCGGTAACGACCGGACAGGATTGGGAGACATGGATCCTTTTCATACTGGAAGCCGTCAGGACGACAGCCGAATGGACCAAGGAGAAAATCCGCGCAATCCGAAGGCTTCTCGACGAGACAGCCTCCGCAATCCGGGGGAAGTTGCCGAAAATCCACTCCCGGGAACTGGTGGAACTGATCTTCGTGAATCCCTACTGCCGGGTGAGCGATGTGGTCAGGGCGGGCATAGGACAGCGTCAGACGGCCGCCGCCTACCTGAATGCCCTGGCGGAAGAGGCCATTCTGGAGAAGGTGAAGGCGGGCCGCGAAAACCTTTACATCAACCCGCCGCTGCTGGCGCTCCTGTCCGAGGACGCTTGATTTCCGGCAGAAGTGGTCGCGAATTCGCAACCTATTTTGAGCCACCCTGTGCGGGTTCAGGACCTATGGGACTGATCGAGTTCGGCTGTCCTTTGCTGGCGGAGGTATTCCATTGGGCTTATCAAGCCCGGCGCGCTTCGGAGCGCCGGACCCTCGGCCTTTCCGAACCAGCAACCGAAAATTCCGAAATGTCCTGAGCCGCTACAGACCTTGCGACAGGCACCAAAACGACGTACATTACGCGCTGGAATGGGAGCAGCGCAATGATTCAGGCAAGCACGGCCCGCAGTGAGCGCATCAACCTCCGCCTCAGCGGCACAGCGAAGCGGCTCATCGAACAGGCGGCCTCCGTCAAGGGCAAGCCCGTCAGCGCGTTCATCGTGTCCAGTGCGCTGGCAACCGCCGAAGAGACAATCGACAGACACGGGACCATGGCGCTTCCCCGCGACGACGCGTTGCGCTTTTTTGATGCCTTGGCCGAACCCCCGCCGCCGAATGAACGCCTCCGCACGGCGCTAGAGGAACACGCCCGCCGCGTTGGCCCGCGTTGACCGTATCCGAAACGGTCATTGTGGAGCCGCTCGGCAGGCGGCACGACCGGGCGGCATTTTCCTGTGGCCTCCCCGAGTTGGACCGCTATCTGAAGCGCCAAGCG
>JAPYNE010000020.1 GCA_028285945.1 Candidatus Foliamicus numerosus
GCATGAGCGCCCCGGCGCGCCCCCCGCTCCGGTCGCTGCGCTCCCTTCGCGGGGGGCGCGAAGCGCCTTTGAGGGTAAACTCCCGACCGGACACTTCATGTGCTCTAAAACCGGACACTTCTATTTGTCCGCAACATATAGCCTCAGTCTGATCCTAAGTACGCTAGTCGCCGTATGGGGCCAACGAAAACTAAGGAATTATGGTGAGCGAGCCGAGAAATACCGAATTAGATTCGGCGAGCTAGCAAACAAAGTTTGGCCGAATGTGGTTGCAGGAAATAAGTTTGATTGCGATAGATTCGATCATTACTCACGCCGCGTAGTAAATAGTTTTGGAATTAGAAGACTTGGGTCGATTCGATTCTCGATAATCTTACAGGCCAGCCTCGCAATAATTGCCTTTGTTCCAACACTTGCCGCTCTGCTATGGCCCGTATTCCATTCATCGTCACAAGCCAACTTGCTGCCTTCTCTGCTGTTATTGCCGCCCACAATAATGGCGCTAAATAGCCAAGCACAAATTGTATCCATGATAAGTGTAGTCGGTCTTTGGAGTGGTCGTTTTAGTGCGATAAGTGTAATCCTTGAGAAATCGGACGCCAAAGAAATTGAACAGCGTATAGATAGCAATTCGCTTATAGTCCAAGCGCCGGTCCCTATCACTTCACTAAAGACACTTGACCTAGAGCGCTGGCTTGAAGAATTGGACCACGGCGGCAGGGTCACCATACGAGGGAGAAATGGGGCAGGGAAAACAAGCCTACTCTTAAAGATCAAGGAGTTACTAGGTGCTGACGCATACTTTTACTCCTACAGCGATCAGCTATTACTAGGCGGCAGACATGCGGCTCAATCTACGGGACAGCGATTGAGAAGACACATTGAAGCCATTTCTCAGATGGGGGGAATTCGCTTCTTGCTGCTGGATGAGTGGGACGCTAATCTCGACACCAAGAATATCGAAATAATGTCAGCTCAGATAGAGGAAATCTGTAGGCAAGGAATAAGCGTGATTGAAGTTAGGCATCGAAGAAATTAGCTCTTCACTCCAGAATCATCCATCCTAACTGAGGGGGACACGGTGTCTCGACGAACTCTCCTTCTCTGGCAGGGCCATTCCGAAGTTGTCATTAAGTCGATTGGCCGGTTGCCGGATGTAGTGGTTTGTTTGCGGAGGAGGCTGCGGGACGGTTCGGCGGCGTTCGCCGGTTGTTCCGGCGCGCTTCGCGGACGTGTTCCGGTCTATGCGCGCTGCCGGCGCGCGCCTGCGAGCGGTCCTCGTCGTAGGCGAAGTCGCGGACGTAATGGACGCGGTTCTCGATTTCCCGGTGGCCGCGGTTGAGCGCGAGCATCTCGGACGGCCCGGCGCGGCCGGGATGGACCGTAAGACGGTCCGCAAGTATCTCAAGGCGGGTCTGAAGGCGCCTTCGTATGGGCCGCGGGCGCCGTTGCTGGATCCGTATCGGTCGTATTTGCGCGAGCAGGTGACGGCGTATCCGGGCCTGCGGGCCACCCGCCTGTTGCGGGAGATTCGGGCGCTAGGCTATCCGGGCGGCTATTCCCAGCTGACCGCCTACGTCCGGACGATCCGCCTACAGGGCCAGTTTGTTTGCCGCGTTTCGTTCTTCCAGCAGTTCTTCGCCGGTTCTCCGGATTCGATCCCGCGAGAACTCGTCCGAGTCCAGCCCCTGCACGATTTCCCAGGCGCCGTCCGCGCAGCGCACCGGATACGAGAAGTACACGCCGTCCGGGGCGCCGTAGCTGCCGTCGCTGGGCACCGCCATGCTCACCCAGTCGCCGTCGCGCGTGCCGTGCGCCCAGTCGCGCATGTGGTCGATGGCGGCGCTGGCGGCGGAAGCCGCGCTTGAAGTGCCCCGCGCCTGGATCACCGAGGCGCCGCGCTGCTGCACGGTGGCGATGAATTCGCCCCTGGCCCAGCCCGCATCGACCAGCGCCATTGCCGGCTCGCCGTCCACCAGCGCCTGCGAAAGGTCCGGGTACTGGGTGGCCGAGTGGTTTCCCCATATGATCATCCGCTCCACGGCGCTCACGTGATGCCCGGTTCGGGCCGCGAGTTGCGCGCAGGCCCGGTTATGGTCCAAGCGGGTCATTGCCGAGAAATTGCGGGGATCCATGTCCGGCGCGTTCGATGCCGCGATCAGCGCATTGGTGTTGGCCGGGTTGCCCACCACCAGAACCTTGGCCCGCTCGTCGGCCTGTTCGTTCAGCACGGCCCCTTGGCGGGAGAATATGCGCGCGTTTTCGGTGAGCAAGTCCGCGCGCTCCATCCCCGGGCCCCGCGGTTTTGCCCCCACCAGGAAAACATACTCGGCTCCGCGGAAGCCTTCCTCCAAGCGGTCGGTCATGGTGACTTCGTGCAGCGATTCGAACGCGCAGTCGGCGAGTTCCATGGCAACGCCCTCCAGCGCTTTCATGGCGGGGGCGATTTCGATCAGGCGCAGTGTGAGCGGTTGCCCGTAACCGAGGAGCTGGCCCGATGCGATGCGGAATGCGAGCTGATAGCCGATCTGCCCGGCGGCGCCGGTTATGGCAATCTGGGTGGATTGTGGCATGACTTTCCGGCCTGTAGCGGGGACAGGAATTGTATCGCCATATGGAGGGCATGAAGGTGCGCCGCCGCCTTCCGCGGGACGCATGGATTCCGCCATTCCTCACGCTCCTTTCCTCCGGGAGACGCATGACTACTTGAAGCTTGACCTGGAAGGTCAAGAACCCATCCATGGGGCTTGGCGGCGTGCTCGCGTCGGGACATCGACGCTCGCTGTCGCCGACACTCCCGAAAGGAAGGGAGCGTGAGGAATGGCTAGGGCTGCTATATTTGCGGAATACGCCGCAGTGCAACCAATTGCCTTGCCAGCGGCATCAAAGAGGTGAATGACAGGACACTGGCGCCTGCCACGGATCATATCTCAGAGACTGGAGAGAGAATCAGGGCATGAACAGCAAAACCATAGGCCTATCGGTGTGCGCGGCGGCGCTTGTGTTCGGGGCGGCTGGCGCGCCGCAGGCGGACGACGCGGCTACCTTCAACACGCATGGCCTGGATCGGGAAGCCATTCACGCCGGCCTGGTCGGCTATGAATCGCCGCCCGCCAGCGAGCTGGCGCGGGACATTACCCGGGAAATCGTGGGCGCCCAAGGCAGTGAAGCGCTGGCGCTAGCCGATTTTCGTTCCTCGGCGAGCGGGTTCCAGCCGCAGGAAGCGCCGGGATTGCCCGTGAAGCGCGCCGCTAGCGGCGGCCAGTCAGGGCGGGATGCCGGCGGCGAAAATTCCTCGGTACTGATCGCCTGGCTTCGCGCCGGCTTGGCGAAGCTGGCGGAACTGCTGGTGCTGCGGAACTAGGGCTAGCGGGTCCTAGCCGTCTCTCCGCAGAGCCTGCTCGACCGGAGTTCGTTAGTCGTCCTTGCTGTTGAGCTCGTTCCAGAGGCGGATCTGCTCGTTCATCTGCTCCGCCAACTGTTGCTCCCGATCGACCGAACTGTCGTAGCGTCTCACAAACAAGGCTTCGCGCTCTTCCGTGCGTGATTCCTCGTCCAGTGAATTGAAATCGTCTTCCAAGCATTGGCGGTAGCTTTCGAGCGCGCCCTGAAATTCCCGAAATTCGCCGATTGCGGCCTTGAACTCTTCGAGCGTCATTTCCGCCGCGCTCGGCATGGTGGGCTCGTCCGGGTAGTCGCAGCCCGCCCAAGCCGCGCCGCCTGCAAGCATGATTGACAGGCCGGTGAGTATGGCGATACGTTGCATGTCTTCCTCCTATGCTGCCTATGCTGCGGCCCGACTCCAAGACGTTTGCCGTCAGCCGGGCAATTATGCCCCAAGCCATAGCACGGCTATGCCTTAAGCACACAGATGAAGCCATTCCCCGCCCCCCTCTTTTGGGAGCATCGGAGGCAGGGTGAGCGCCGATGTCCCGGCGCGAACGAGCAAGCCCCATGGACGGGTTCATGCGTCTCCCAAAAGAGGGGGGCGGGGAATGGCGAGGGGCCAAGCATAATTCTGCGCGGCCTCCACGCCCCTTGGCGCAATAGGCGGGCTTGCCCGTTCCATTGCGGTCGAAGGTTGTTCGTCAGCCGCCCCGAACAATCGGCCTGTGCGCTTACAATCGGCGTACGCAGAGCACTCGGAAACCATAAACCTTTTGTTCTCCAAATTGCAGCCGTGCCGATAAAGGGTGCCGGTTTACCGTTGTGGGCGCGATCTTCGAGAAACGAATCAGGCGGCTGAGCCGGCGACAGTTGCTTGGGGGGCTGCGCGGCGTGGAGCGCGAGTGCTTGCGTGTGACGGGGGCCGGACGTGTGGCGCCCACCGGCCATCCGCGGCCACTGGGCTCGGCGCTCACGCATCGCTATATCACTACGGACTTTGCCGAAGCCCTGCTTGAGCTGATTACGCCTCCGGCAAAGTCCAATCGCGACATATGCGACTGGCTGGCTGCCTTGCACGAGTTCGTTCTGGGGCAGATCGCCGCCGAGCTGATCTGGCCGGCAAGCATGCCTCCGGCGATACTGGACGATGGCGATCTCCAACCGGCGCAATACGGCGATTCCAACATTGGCAGGCTCAAGCATGTGTATCGACTTGGCTTGGCCAACCGTTATGGCCCGAGAATGCAGGCCATCTCGGGCATCCATTTCAATTATTCTCCGCCGCCGGAGCTGTGGAGCGCTCTGCCCCATCAGGACGGCCCTCCGTCCGGCGTGGCGGCCAAGCGCTCATCCTGGATGATGGGCCAGATGCGCAACACGCGCCGGCTGGCTTGGCTGCCCGCCTACCTTCTCGGCGCTTCGCCCGCGTTTCACTCCAGTTTGTCGGCGGCGCGCCCGCCCGGCCTGAAGAAGGGCCGCGGCGGCACGCTGTACGCCCCGGATGCCACTTCCCTGAGGATGAGCACGCTTGGCTACACCAGCGCCCTGCAGGCCGGGCTGGTGATTTCGGCCAACAGTCTGCATCAGTATGTGCGGGATCTGGAGGCCGCCGTGCATGCGCCCCACGCCGGCTACGCGAAACTTGGCGTTCGCGTCAACGGCGAGCACCGGCAGTTGTCGGCCAGCGTGCTGCAAGTCGAAAACGAGTACTACTCGCCGGCCCGCCCGAAACGCCGGATTCGCCGCGGCGAACGGGCAGCCACCGCATTGCGCCGGCGCGGAGTGGAGTATCTGGAATTGAGGCTGGTGGACGCGGACCCTTTCGAGCCTCTGGGCGTGAGTGCGGAGTCGATGCGCTTTATGGAGGCGTTCCTCTTGTACTGCCTTCTGGAAGAGAGTCCGCCAATGCCTGCCCGCGAGCATCTCGCCTCGATGTCGAATCTCGATGCCACGGCTTGGCGGGGCCGGGCGAAGAACGCGAAACTGTTTCGCGATGGCCGGGAGGTTCGCTTGAGGGACTGGGGCCTTGAGGTGTGCGATGGCTTGGCGCTCCTGTGCGAGGCGCTGGACGGCCAGTCGGACGGCCCCTGCGGCAAGGCGCTGCGCGCTGCGCGTGAATGCCTGCGCGACCCGCAGCTGGCTCCGGCGGCCCGTGTGCTCGATGAACTGGGCAAGGCTGGCTGGGACCATCAGGCTTGGGGCATGGAGAAGGCGCTTGCCGCTTCCCGGCCCCCTGTGGTTCCGCCCAACTCGGCGCGCCGCAGGGCGCTCAAGGAGGAGGCGCCGGCTTCGCTGAGGCGCCAGGAATCGATGGAGGCTCTTGAGGAGCCGCCTTTCGGCGATTTTCTCGCCCGGTATCTGGCAGCCTGACGATGGTTCCCGAAAACGGCCGCAGGCGCCATCCGGCCTCGCTGCCGGCCGACAAGCGGCGCAATATCCGCTTTTCCGAAACGGAGGTTCCGCTGCGCGAGGATGTGCATGAACTGGGAGGCCAGATAGGCGCCATGGTCAGGGATCGCGTCGGCGAGGAACTGTTCAATTCGGTCGAGGCGGTGCGCAGCCTGGCGATCGCCCGCCGGGACGGCGACGCCCGGGCGCACCAACGTCTGGTGGAACTGCTGAGCAGCTTGGATGACCGCCGCGCGCAGGACGTGTCGCGGGCCTTCGCCACCTGGTTTCAGGCGATCAACACGGCCGAGCAACTGCATCGGGCCCGCCGCCGCCACGCCTACCTCTATGATGCCAGCCGTCCGCAGCGCGGGGGGCCCGAAGCGATCTTCCGGCAGTTGCGCAAGGACGGCATGGATTTGCGCCAGGCGGTCGAAATTCTCAACTCGATCCGCCTGAACCCTGTTTTCACCGGGCATCCCACGGAGCCCACGCCCACCGCTGTCCTGCGGCAGCAAGCCGGGGTTGCCGCGCTTCTTCAGGAACTTCATCGCCGCAGCCGCCCCCCCCGGCAGGTGGACGCGCTGCGGCGCTCCATGCAAGAAAAGCTCACGGCCATATGGCATTGCGAGGAACACCCTAACGAGGAAACCACGGTTGCTGCCGAATTGCAGCAGTTGCTCTACTTCGTGGCCGAGGTGATTTATAAGGCCTGTCCCGATTTCTACGATTCGCTCACCGAGGCCATGACGATCGTTTTCGGGGAGGAGGCCCGGGAGGTCGAGATTGCCAGCCTGCTGCGCTTTCACTCGTCTATCGGCGGCGATCTTGAAGCCGACGCGGAAATTACTCCGCGCTCCATCCGCCAGTTGTTCGACACGAAGCGTCTGGCGGTTCTCAATCTCTACAGGGAAGAGTGTCTCGCGCTGGCCGATGCGCTCACCCACTCCGGGAGGCGCATGGAGGCGGGGCCGGATATCCGCCGCCGCCTGCGCGTTTACCGGGAGCACTTTCCGGATGTGTACGGCCGGCTGGGATCGGACGAGCGCGACATGCCCTACCGTGCGCTGCTGCGCCTGATGGCGGCGCGCCTCAAGGCCACAGCGCTCGACACCGCCTTTCACTACGACGACGAAAGAGGGTTTCTGGACGACCTGCAGGTTCTTGCCGACAGTTTGTCGATGCACGGCGGCGCCTTTGCCGGAAGCAGGGGCGTGCAGCGGCTGGCCCGGCGCGTGGAAACCTTCGGCTTTCACTTGCTGGCGGTCGAGGTGCGGCAGCGCGCCGCGCTGCTGCGGCGCGTGCTGGGCAAGGCCTTCGACCCCTCCGACTGGGAGACGTCGGCAGCGCGTCTGGCCTGTCTGCGCCGGGCGCTGGAGCGCGATGTAGTGCGGCCGGAAAACCTGGGCAACGAGGGCTTGCGCGCGCTGGGGCTGTTCGACACTCTTCGCTATCTCAGGGGACGCTACGGCAAGCATGCGCTGGGCGGCCTGCTGCTTGGCGGAGTCACGGAGCCTGCGGACGTTCTCGGCGCGCTGTTGCTGGCCCGCTGGGCGGGATTCGAGAGGGGCGACGGACACGCGCCGCTGGACCTGATCCCGGTTTTTGAAAGCAACTTTGACGATCGCCAATGCGCGCGCGTGATCGGGCAGCTGTTGAGCGAACCCGCCTACCGCCGACATATCGCATCGCGCAACAAGCGGCAGTTCGTGATGGTGGACCACGCGCGGGCGCGGCTCGATTTTGATCTGCCGTCCGAACAGTGGTCGATCAGGGCCCTGCAGAAGGCCGCCGTTGGGGCGATTGCGGGCAACCAGGCCACTGCGGTGCTGCTTCAGGGCCGCGGAAGCGCCTACCAGCGCAGCGGCAGGCGCAGCCTTCTGGCCGGTATTCCCGCGGAGCAGCTCGAGCAGCCGTTCAAGTATGCGGAAGCAGGAGAGCGCGCGGGCTTGCGCTACGGCATGCCGGGCATAGCGCTGCGCGCGCTGGAGCTGGCCGCCGGCGAGCTGCTGCTGGCCAAGTCAGGCCATGCCGGCGAGGCAAGGCCGGACGGCGCCGAGGAAATAATGGAGACCCTGGTTCAGGGAAGCGGACAGGCGCACAGCGCGTTTCCAGGCGGCGCCCGGGGGATGGCGGAGTATTTCGAGCTGGCTACCCCGGCCGACCTTTTGGCGCGAATGCCCACGACGGTGAGGCGCAGCGGCATGCGGGAGGGCACCGCCGTGGAGCTTCCCAGGGCGCTGGTGTCCTTTTGCTGGGCGCAAAGCCGCAATCTGCTGCCGGGCTGGTACGGTTTCGGCTCTGGGCTGGCCCAGGCCATAAGGGAGCATGGACTCAAGGCGGTGAGTCAGGCAGCGCAGGAATGGCCCTATCTGCACGGCATGCTGCGTGATCTGGAGTTGGCTCTGGCCCGCTCGGACCTGGAAATCGCGGAGCGGTACTCGCGTTTGGCAGGCAAGCTGCACGAGCCCTGTTTTCGGGTCATTCTTCAAGAGCATGAGCGAACCCTTGAGAACCTGTTGCGCGTGTTCCGGCGCAAGGCGCTGCTTGAGGACCAGCCGGCCCTGCGGCGTTCCATCCGGCTGCGCAATCCCTATGTGGATCCCATGAATCTTTTGCAGGTGCGGCTGCTGTGGCGCTGGCGCGAAAGCGGGCGGGAGTGTTCCGGCGACCTCTATTCGGCGCTCAAATCCACCGTGTACGGAATCGCCCGCGGCGTCCAGGAAGCCACCTGATCCTCCAAGCTTAATCCCGGTCGCGTCAGCCTCTCCCCTTCCGCCGGGAGACGCATGGCTCCTTGCAGCTCCGCCCTCAGGAGCCGCCGTCCATTCATCGCGTCCGAGCCCAGATGCATCCGAGCCCGGAGCCGTAGTGATGGAGTCGGTTTTTGAGTCCATTGGCGGTGAGCGTGCTTACGCAAGCGAATGGGGCCCAGCTGCCCCCAAAAACGTATTCGGACAACTTCAAGCGCGAGCACACGATCATCGCGGAATAATCACCGATAAATACTATTTTTCGCATGTTTTTTACGTATTTGGTATATTATCTGCTTTTATTCCTATCCTAATTCGCAACTGCGGCTGACACTCAGCGCATAAGATCAGGTTTTCGGGAGGCAATATATGCTCGTATCTTTCAATGTGGAGAACTGGACTTGCTTTCGGGACCGTCAGGAGTTCAGCTTGGAAGCTGTCGGCAGCGCGCCGGATGAGTATGCGTTCGATACAAACGTGAGCAAGTACCCGCGCCTTAACCGGGTTTCGGCGATCTACGGCCCTAACGGCAGCGGCAAATCGCGTTTCGTTGACGCGCTTGCCTTTTCGAGAAGCCTCGTTCTGGAGTCGGCGCAGGGAGCACAGGCTGGCGATTCGATCGACACCCAGCCTTTTCTTTTCGATATCGAGGCGCGCGCAAAGCCATGCCGTTTTGATTTCGTCTTTATTGAAAACGGTGTCGCGTACGAATACAGCTTTGCGGTGGATTCGGAGCGAATCCTAGGGGAATGGTTGTACGTGCGCCTGCCGGGCGGGCGTCGCCGGCATTGGCTGACTAGGGAGTATCATCCCCGCTCCAAGGCATTTAGCTGGGTCTTCGGTGCCACCTTTCGAGGGTCCCGCAGCACTTGGCAGAAGGCCACTAGGGAAAACGCGCTTTTCGTTTCAACGGCAGTGCAGCTGAACAGCGATTTGCTTCGCCCGATTGTCAACTGGTTCCGCAATCTGGCCATCGTGGGGCCTAGCGGAATCCCATCCGATTTCACTTCCAAAAATTTTCAGGAAGAACCAGCATTCCGGGCGCGTCTGGTCCGTTTTCTCAAGCAGGCGGACATTCTTGTTTCAAAAATACGGGTGCGGGAGCAGGAGGTTGACTTAGACGAAATTGGGCCCTATCTGCCTGTGCGAGTTCTGGAAGACATTGGAGATTTGGAAGGCGCGAAAATTCGAGTGCCGGAGTTTGGGCTGCCGGTTAGGGGAGGCAATGACCTCGCATACTTGGAACTTGGGGAGCAGTCGGATGGAACTCAGCGAGTTT
Source organism: Candidatus Foliamicus numerosus (assembly GCA_028285945.1). Lineage (GTDB taxonomy): Bacteria > Pseudomonadota > Gammaproteobacteria > Steroidobacterales > Foliamicaceae > Foliamicus > Foliamicus numerosus. The sequence goes on from JAPYNE010000020.1 coordinate 9,808, forward strand.
ATTCGTTCGCCGCCCCGTGGCTTGATGTGGTTGATCGCAGCCGAGTTGTCGTTGTGGATGAGTTGGACCGGAGCTTGCACCCGCATCTCGTCCAATTCTTGATCCGGTTTATCAATCTCCCGCAGCCTGCGGGCCGTGACGGGGCGCAACTCGTAGCCACGGTGCATGACACCCTGCTGCTAGAGGATGCGCTCGACAGAACGCAGATATGGTTCACCGAAAAGGGGCTGGACCAAGCGGCGACGCTCACTCCCCTTTCCGCCTATCGGCCACGAAAAAATGAATCTTTGCGGCGCGGATACCTAGGAGGACGCTACGGCGCCATTCCGAACATCGCGGAACTCGAAGCAATTGAGTGATCGCCCCGAACTTCTCGCCGGGCGTTTCAAAGCAAGGCGCCGCCGCCCGCACTTAACCGGCAAGCCACGGATTCTCATCCTGTGCGAAGGAGCAAGAACAGAGCCTGCGTATTTCAGCTGGCTGAAACACGACAGGCGCCTGACCAGCGTTGTGGTTCGTGGCCCTCGGGCGCGCCCGCTCGGACCTCCCGAGCTATTGAAGCGTGCGCGAGATGAACTGCGAAACGATCCCGGCTGGGATGAGATCTATTGCGTGCTCGATCACGACGGGCGCGATTCCGCAGTGGGCAAACTGGAAGCTGGGCTTGCCGCCATCAACAGGAAGAGAGCCTCGACACAAGTCGAAATGACCTTGTCCGATCCCTGCTTCGAGCTTTGGCTGCTTTTGCATTTTGAATTCTCGGATCGCCCCTACACTTCCCTGCGAGGCGGCAGAAGCGCCTGCCAAAACGTGATTGAGCAGCTCCAAAGGCACATCCCTGAATACCGCAAAAACACAACGGGCTACCTCAAGCTGGTTAAGGATCGTGTTGAGAAAGCATTGGCCAATGCGGAGCAACTTAACCGACTGCCAAAGGAAACGCGACCCCGGGGCCCGCCATATACGAACGTGAGCAGGCTCGTTGCCAGACTGCTGGAACTTGCTTAATTGCTGAGTTCAATCGCCGCGGAGCACGCTGAGCAGGGGGGCCTTGAGCGCGCTGCTGGCCGCAAGCAAGCCTGCCAGTCCGATCAGCAGGGCGCCGGAGCCGATGCCCAGGGCCAGCAGCGCCGGGTCGAGGCTGTAATCGAGATCAAATACGCGCTCGGCCAGTAACAGGCCCAGCACGCTGGCGGCCCCTGCGCCGAGCAATCCGGCCAATCCGCCCAGCACGCCGAACTCCACCACCAAGCTGCGCAGGATCACGGCGCGGCGGTCGCCCAAGGTGCGCAGCACGGCGGTCTGAAGGGAGCGCTCACGGCGATTGGCGCGCACCGCCGCCAGAACCAAAACGATGGCGGCCAGCACGCTGAACGCGAAAACGAACTGCACGGCCAAGCCTGCGCGATCAAGGATCTGCCGGGCCTGGCCGATGATCGCGCCTAGGTCGATGATGGTGACGCTTGGATAGTTCCGGAGCAGCGTCATCAGCACTTCGCCGCGCTCAGGCGGGATATAGGCGCTTGCGATCATCGTTTGGGGCAGATCGGCCGCATCAGGCGAGAGCACTAACTGGAAATTGGGATTGAAGGTGTCCCAATCCACGCTGCGCAGGTTGCTCAGTTCCGCTTCGATGCCCACGCCGCCCACATCGAAGCTCAGGCGGTCGCCTAGGGCCACGCCGAGGCGCGCGGCGGACTGGGAGTCGGCCGACAACTCGGCGGGTCCTTCGTGAGGCTCGTCCCACCACTCGCCGAGCACCACTTGATCGCCCTCAGGAACCCCGGACGACCAGGACAGGTTGGATGATCTTTCGGTGAATCGCCGCCCCTCGGGAACCGGCAGCGGCCATTCCCGGGCGGGTATCCCGTTGATGTGCGTGATCCGCGCCCGGATAAAGGGCAGAGCCTCGGAAAGATCGGGCACCTGTTCGCTCAAAAGCGAGCGGATGCCGGGCCATTCATCCGGAGCGATGTTGATGAAGAAGTAGTTGGGCGCGTTTTCCGGCAGCGAGCCGCGCCAGGCATCCAGCAGATCGGTTCGCATCACCCCCAGCAGCAATACCGCCATCAGCCCCAGCCCGAACCCGGCCACTTGCGCCGCGCTTTCGCCTCCGCCCCTGCGGATGTTGGCCAGGCCGTGCCGCCAGGCGACCCCGCCCGCGCCGCGAAGGGCCGACAGGACTCGAACCAGCAGCCAGCCCAGCAGCAGTCCGGCGGTGGCCGTAACGACCAAGCCCAGACACATCCATAAAGCCAGTTCCCGGTCGCCGGCGAGAGCAAAGATGATGACCACGATCATGGCAAGCGGCGCCCCCTGCCGCAGCAGCAGCGTCGGACCCCTCACCGGCAGGTCCTGCCGCAGCACCCGCAGCGGCGAGGTTCTGGCCAGCGCGCCCAGCCAGGGCATCACGCAGGCCCCGGTCACCGCCAAGGCGATCACCGCTCCCGGGAGCAGGCCGCGCCAGGTGGCCGGAGGCAGCCCAAGATTGACCACTTCGCGGGCATAGGCCGCCAATCCGAGATGGGCGATGAAGCCGCTGGCGCTGCCCAGTGCGATGCCGAGCAGGCACACGATGAGAATCGGAACCAGAGAGCGGCGGAACACCTGCCTCTGCGTGGCGCCCAGACACTTCTCCAGCGCCGCGGTCACCAAGCGGCTGCGGGTGTAGCTGCGCGCCGACAGGGCGGTGGCGACGGCCGCCAGAATCACGCTCACCAGCGCCGCCAGACCGAGAAAGCGCCCGGATCTTTGTACCGCCGAGGCTAGCGTTTGGCTGGCCTCTTCGAGGTTCTGTATGCGTTCGTCGGGCCGCAGGCCGCCTTCCTCGGCGCGCCGGAATTCGAGCACCTGCGCCTTCGGGCCCGCAAACAGCTGCCGATAGGAAACACGGCTTCCGGGCCTTACCACGTCCATTGCCGGCACATCGTCAAGATTGGCCAGCACTGCGGGGCCCAGTTGCTGGAAGCCGGTTCCCGGGTCCGGGCGGTAACGCAATACCCGGCTTGCCGTGAATTCCCCGGATCCCAGGCGCAGGGGCTCGCCCACTTCGATGTCCAGTTGCGCCAGCAGCGCGGCGTCAATCCATACTTCGCCCGGCTCGGGGATGCCTGCCGCCAGACTGTCGGGGCCGAAAGGGCGGTTGGAGGTCCGCACTTCGCCGCGCAGCGGATAGTCGCCGGACACCGCCACCACCGAACTCAACGCGGTCCGCTGCGCGGTGAAGGCAACGGTGGCGAAAGACCATGTTTCGGCGCCTTGCAGCCCATAAGCGGCAGCGCGGCTGAAGCGTTCCGGGTCCGACCGCGCGGGAGCCGCAAAGGCCAGGTCGGCAGCGAGCACTTCGGCGGCCTGCTGTCGCACGGCGGCGCCAATCCGCTCGGTCAGCAGGCTGACGGCGGCCACGGCGGCCACCGACACGGCCAGCGCCGATAGCATGACGGTAAAGTCGCCTGCGCGCAGCTCGCGCAGCCATCTCTTCAGGGAGGTCGGATTCGGCGCTGTCATCGCGGCGGAAACTTTGGCATATACTGCATGCCCGCTCAAGATGCCCGTAATCGTGAAGATTCCTGTCCTGCTTTGCCTAACGGCTGTTGCGGTGCTTGCCTGCGTTGCCGAGGATCCGCCGATGCCTCCAGAATTCAAGCTGCCCGCCGCGCCCGTGGCCGAGCGGCGGCCGCATTCCTACACGCACCACGGTGTCACGATCGAGGATCCGTACCATTGGCTTAAGGACGCGGATTATCCGCAGGTGGAAGATCCGGGCATCCTGGCCTATCTCAAGGCCGAGAATGCCTACTTTGAAAGCGTCATGCAGCCGCGCCGGGGCTTGGTGCAGAACTTGTTCGAAGAGATCAAGGCGCGCGAGAAAACCGATGATTCGGGCGTGCCGTGGCTGGAGGATGGCTGGTACTACCAGTGGCGCTTCGAGCAGGACAGCCAGTACCGCATCTGGCAGCGCTGGCCCGCGGACCACGCGGATGCGCGCTTCGGGCCGCACGGCAAGGCGCAAACTCTGCTCGACGAGCCGGAACTCGCCCGCGGTCAGGAGTACTTTCGCCTAGGGGCTTTGGCAGTGAGCAACCGCGGCGATTTCCTGGCTTACAGCGCCGATACCAACGGGTCGGAACGGTACACGCTCACGATCAAGGATCTGGCCGGCGGCGAACTGCTGCCTGAGCGGATCGAGAACACCATCGGAAGCCCTGTGTGGGCGGCGGATGATTCGGCTTTGCTGTATGTGGTGGTGGACGAAAACTGGCGCCCGCACCAGGTGCGCCGGCATGTTCTCGGCCGGCCTGTGGCCAGCGACACTGTCGTTTACGAAGAGAAGGATCCTGGCTTCTTCGTGAGCGTGTCGCGTTCCGCATCAAGGCGCTACCTGCTGATTCATACTGCCGACAAAGTGACCTCCGAGGCGTATTTCATTCCCGCCGCGGAGACCGCCGCAAAGCCGCGCCTGATTGCTCCGCGGCGCGAGCGCCACGAGTATGGCGTGGACCACCACCACGACCGTTTCATTATCCGCAGCAACAATCGCCACAAGAACTTCCGGCTGCTTGCGGCTCCCGAGGACAACCCGTCCGAGGATGCCTGGAAGCCGCTGCTGGAAGGCTCCGGCGAAATCTACATTCGCGGCTTCGATGTGTTCGCCGGTTTCATTGCGGTGGTGGAGCGGATCAACGGCGTCAACGGGATCCGGCTGATCCGCGACGACGGCAGCCATGCGCAGGTCCCCTTGCCTGAAACCGCCTGTTCGGTAGGCTTGGGCGACAACGCCGAGTACGAGACGCAGACGCTGCGGCTCAACTACTCCTCGATGATTACGCCCTCCACGGTGTTCGACTACCACCTGGGCCCGGGCAGCTTGGAAGTTCGCAAGGTGCGGGAAATCCCCAGTGGCTACGACAAGGAGCGCTATGTGACCGAACGCCTGATGGCGCCGGCCCGGGACGGCGCGGAGATTCCCGTGTCGGTGGTCAGGCGCAGCGACACCGCGATCGACGGCAATTCCCCCTTGTACCTTTACGGATACGGCGCCTACGGCTATGCCATAGCGCCCTCGTTCTCCGCCGCGCGGCTGTCGCTGCTTGACCGCGGCTTCATCTACGCCATCGCCCATGTTCGCGGCGGCGACGATCTCGGCTATCACTGGCACGAGGACGGCAAGCTCGGCAAGCGGGCCAACACCTTCAACGACTTCGTGGATGCGGCGCGGCATCTCACCGCCGAAGGCTATGGAGCCGAAGGCCGCATTGCGATTGCGGGCGGCAGCGCGGGAGGAAAGCTGATGGGGGCGGTGGTCAACCAGGCACCCGGGTTATGGGGCGCGGTCGCGGCCCATGTGCCGTTCGTGGATGTGCTCAACACGATGCTGGACGAGTCGCTTCCGCTCACCCCCGCGGAATGGCCGGAATGGGGCAATCCCATAGAAGACCCTGACGCCTTTGCCCTGATTCGCTCCTATTCCCCCTACGACCAGCTCAAACCGGGCCGCTATCCTCCGATGCTGGTGACCGCCGGCCTGAATGATCCCCGGGTGACCTACTGGGAGCCTGCCAAATATGTCGCAAAACTGCGAACGCTCAAAACCGGCTCGACCCCGCTGCTGCTCAAAACCAACATGGGGGCCGGCCATGGCGGCAAGTCGGGCCGCTACGATTCGCTCTACGAAGTGGCCGAGGAATACGCCTTCATGCTCTGGTCTCTGGGTCTGGCCGAGTAAAGTTGTTTCCTGGCTTTCCCGCCGCTACAAACGTCCCGCCTCAAGGCGGCAGGTGCGGTCGCAGCGTTGCGCCAGAATCTTGTCATGCGTGGCGAGCAGCAGGGTGGCGCCAGCCTGTTCGTTCATATCGAAAAGGATATCGCCCACCCTCCGGCCGGTATCGGCGTCCAGGTTGCCGGTGGGTTCGTCGGCCATGAGCACTTGCGGTTCGGTCACGAATGCCCGCGCAATGGCTACGCGCTGGCGCTCGCCGCCGGAAAGATGCCGCGGATAGTGCCGCCTTCTTTGCGACAGGCCGACGCGCGCGAGCGCGGCGTCCGCCGCCTTGCGGGCGCCTCGCGACCCGTTCAGCTCCATAGGCAGCATTACGTTTTCGAGTGCGGTCAACGACTCCACCAAGTGGAAGGACTGGAAAACGAACCCGAGATGGCGGCCTCGCAGGCGCGCCCGCCCGTCCTCGTCCAGACTGGCCAGATCCTGTCCGCACAGCACAACTCGCCCTTCCGTGGGCTGATCCAGCCCCGCCAGCAATGCCAGCAGCGTGGTTTTGCCGGCGCCGGACGGGCCCATCAGCGCGCAGGATTCGCCGCTTTCCAGCCGCAAGTTGATATCCTTGAGTATCTCTAGGCTCCCTTCCGGGCTCGACACGGTCATGCCAAGGTTTTCAGCGCTTAGAACTTCGGTCATCGCTTGCCTTGCGGCGGTCGCCTTCTGTTTTGCACTCGCGGGCGCCGCCGCGAAGGATGCGCCCGTGCTCTTGGTATTGGGCGACAGCCTGAGCGCCGCCTACGGAATGCCCCGAAACCAAGGCTGGGTAAGTTTACTTGAGCGCCGCCTTGAGGAATCCCGCCGTCCGTGGCGGGTGGTCAACGCCAGCATTACGGGCGACACCACCGGCAGCGGCCTCAAGCGCCTGCCGCAGTTGCTGGAGCTCTACCGACCGCAATGCGTGATTATTGAACTGGGCGGCAATGACGGTCTTCAGGGCAAGCCGCTGGAGGCGATCCGGGCCAACCTGAGCGCAATGATTAGAGCGGTTCGCGCGGCGGACGGGCACGCCGTGCTGGTGGCCATGCGGATTCCGCCGAATTACGGCGAATACTACGTTGGCGGGTTCGAGCGGCTGTTCGGCGAACTCGCCGAGGCCGAAGGCGTTGCGCTGCTGCGTTTCAACCTAGAGGCGCTCGCCGCCACCGAGGGCCTGATGCAGGCGGACGGCATCCACCCCGCGCCGCAAGCCCAGGAAATGATGCTGGATGCCCTGTGGCCAGCCCTCAACGCCGAATTGCTTCAGCTGGAGCAGGGTGTTCCGCTTGGTCCCTAGTTGGACAAAATGCTTTCCAGATCAGGCAATGCCAGCCTGTAACGCGTATGCCTGCGCTTGATGCCTAAGATCTGGGCGATAGAACTAGATTCCATCGCCCACAACTTGGGGCAGGCAGTTGAAATCCGAACCGCAGTGCCGGTATGCACCGGGAGGCTATAGCTGCTTACGTGCAGCGCCGAAAATGGCGCAGTTAGGCGAGTGACTTTTGAAGGCCCCGGCTGATCTCGTTCTGTATGGCCAGCGCGGCCGCTCGCGGATCGGGAGCGGCGTTGATCGGTCGGCCCACCACGATATGGTCCGCGCCTCCGGCGATCGCCGCAGCCGGTGTAACGACCCGTTTCTGGTCGTGCGCCTCGTCGTTATCGACCGGGCGGATGCCCGGCGTGACCACTAGCAGGCGGTTGCCTAGCGCCTGGCGCAAGGCGGGGAGCTCGTGGCCCGAAGCGATCACGCCGTCGCAGCCTGCTTCCAGCGCGCGCCGGGCGCGCGAGAGCACCAGTTCGCCGATGTCGCAGTCGAAGCCGAGGTCGTCCAAGTCGCTGCGGTCGAGGCTGGTGAGGGCGGTCACGGCCAGGATCTTCATGCTCGCTCCCTTGTTGCGAGCCGCGGCCTCCATGATGGCCTGGTTGCCGTGAACGGTCAGGAATTCCACCCCGCGGGCTCGCAGCCCCCGCACGGCCGCGGCCACCGTTGCCGGCACATCGAAGAGCTTGAGGTCGGCGAACACCTTGTGCCCGCGTTGGGTCAATGCGTCGATCAGGTCCATGTAGCCGCCGGCCGAAAGGAGTTCCAAGCCGATCTTGTAGAAACTGGCCGCGTCGCCCAGCGCGTCCGCCAGCGCCAGAGCATCGGAGGGCGCGGGCACGTCCAGCGCCACGATCAGCCGGTCGCGGCTCATGCCGGCACTTCACGGAAGCGCCGCCGCGCGAACCGGTCCGTCATTCCGGCGATGTAGTCGGCCACGGCCCGCGCCTTTTCCTCGCCGGCGTCTTCCGGGCCATGGCCCGGCGGCAGTTGGCCGGGATGATCGAAATAGAAGGAGAACAGCGTTTCGATGACGGCCCGCGCCTTTTCGTGCTCCTGCTCCATGCGCGGGTGATGATATAGCCGCTTGCGCAGGAAGCGGGCCAGTTCCGCGTGAAGCTCCTGCAATTCGGCGCTTAGCCGCACTAAAGGCTCGGCCAGCGCCCGCGCCGCGTCGGGGTGTTCCGGCGCCGCGCTTTCAAGCGCCGCGCGGGTGGTTTCGATCAGGTTCGACACCACGCGGTCGATCATTCCTCGAATGGCTTCCGCCACCAATGGCCCTCCGCGGGCGCCCGGATGGCGCCGGCGCGCCTGTTCATAGGCATCCCGGTACAGGCGCACCTCGATCATGTCGTCGTGGCTGAGCAGTCGCGAGCGAATGCCGTCGTCGAGGTCGTGGTGGTTGTAGGCGATCTCGTCGGCGATATTCGCCAGCTGCGCTTCCAGGCTGGGCTGGCGGCGTTTAAGAAAGCGTTCCCCGAGGTCGCCCAGGGTCTTTGCGTGGCGTCGCGAGCAGTGTTTCAGCAAGCCTTCGCGCGTTTCCCAGCAAAGGTTCAGCCCGCCGAACCCGGGATACCGGCGCTCCAGCCGATCGACGATGCGCAACGCTTGGAGGTTGTGCTCAAAGCCGCCGTGATCGGCCATGCAGTGATTGAGCGCATCCTGTCCGGCATGGCCGAACGGCGGATGCCCGAGGTCGTGCCCCAGGCATATCGCTTCCGTCAGATGCTCGTTGAGATTGAGGCAGGCAGCGACCGTGCGTGCGATCTGCGCCACCTCCAGGGTGTGCGTGAGCCGGGTGCGGAAATGGTCGCCCGTGCCGGCCACGAAAACCTGGGTTTTGTGCATCAGCCGCCGAAAAGCGCGGCAGTGGATCACGCGGTCGCGGTCCCGCTGGAACGGACCTCGGTACGGGTGCTCGCTTTCTTGATGAGCACGGCCGCGGCCGGGCGTGTTCGACACCGCCCAGGGTGCCAGTTCGCCCGTCCGTTCCCACCGCCAGACGGGTTTGGTCAAGGCTCGCGCCCCGCCAGCACCGCGTTCAGCGATTCATGCGAGAAATCGCCGGTCAGCCGCGCTTGGCCCATGCCGTTCGGCAGGACCAAACGGATCGCCCCTTTGAGGTTCTTCTTGTCTGCCAGCATCGCCTGTTTGAGCGTGTCCGCCCCGAAATCCCCGGCATGGACGGGCAGCCCGAGAGCGCCCAGCAATGCTTCCAGGCGCTCCCTCTCGGCGGCTTGCAGGCCGCCCTCAAGAACCGCCAGCCTTGCGGCCATGCACATCCCCGCCGCAACGGCTTCGCCATGTAGCCATTCCCCATAGCCGGCGGAATGCTCGATCGCATGAGCAAAGCTGTGTCCGAAATTCAGCACGGCGCGCCGCCCGCTTCGGTCGTGCTCGTCTTCGGCCACGATTCGGGCCTTGATCTCCACCGAGCGCCGCACGGCGTGGCGCAAGCAGTCGGGATCGCGGGCCAAGAGCATGCGCTGGCTGCTTTCCAGCCAGTCGAAGAAACCGCTGTCGGCGATCATGCCGTACTTCACGACTTCCGCCAGCCCTGCCGCGTATTCCCGCTCCGGGAGGGTGTCGAGCGCCCGCGTGTCGCAGAGCACGGCGCGGGGCTGGTGAAACGCGCCGAGCAGGTTCTTGCCCCAGTCCGTGTTGATGGCGGTCTTGCCGCCCACGGATGAATCGACCTGCGCCAGCAAGGTGGTGGGCAGCTGAACATAGTCCACGCCCCGGTGATAGCAGGCGGCGGCGAAACCGGCCACATCGCCCACGCATCCGCCGCCCAGCGCCAGCAGCGTGCAGTCACGGCCCAGGCCGAGGCGCGCCATGCGCCGCAGAATGCGCTGCCAGTGGCTTGCGTCCTTGGCCTCTTCGCCGTCCGGCAGAATGATCGACTCGCAGCCGCGGGCGCCGAGCAGCGCCGGAAGACGGTCCAGATACAGCCCGGCCACCGTCCGGCTGGTGACCGCCAGCACCTCGCCGCCACCCATCCATTCGTCCAGTATCCCGGCGCGTTCGAGCAGGCCGCCGCCCACCAGCACCGGGTACGGGCGCGCCGCCGCCGCCACTTCGATTGTTTCGATTTTCGTCACGTCGGTTTTGTTCCGGCAATCCCGGTTGGTCAATGCGCCGCCATCGCGTTTATGCGGGGTTCAGGAGGCGGATGATAGTCCGCCCCGCTTCCCGCACGTGAAGCCCGGTGGTATCGACAACATGATCGGCCACTTCCCGGTACAAGGGTTCGCGCGCCGCCATCAGCTCCTTGAGCACCTGCCGCCTCGGGCCTTGCTCAAGAAGCGGCCGGTTGCGCGCGTTGCGGGTGCGTTCAACCTGTTCATCCAGGCTGCATTGCAGGTAGAACACGGTGCCGTTGTTGCGCAGCGCCCGCCGGTTGGCGGCGCGCAGCACCGCGCCGCCGCCCGTGGCCAGCACCAGGCCCTGCCGACCGCACAGATTCCCAATCACCCGCTCCTCCCGCTCGCGAAAGCCCTCTTCCCCCTCAATATCGAAAATCCGGCTGATGTCCACGCCGGTCTCTTGCTCAATGCATCCGTCGCTGTCCGCGAACGCTAGCTTGAGCTGTTTGGCCAGCCAGGCGCCCACCGCCGACTTGCCGGACCCCATGGGACCCACCAGGAAAATATTGCTTATGGCCGGCATCGGGGAACATTCTATGGGGCCATGATGGTGGGCGTGACGAAGATCAGGAGTTCCGTTTGGTTCGATGATTGGATGCTGGAGCGGAACAAGCGGCCGACCCCGGGAATCGATCCGAGAAACGGCACGCTCGACTGCGTGTCGGTGCTGTCGGTTTCGCGAATGCCGCCAAGCACCAGCGTTTGCCCGTCGCGCACCAGCACCTCCGTTTCGATCCTGCGCGTGTCGATGGACGGCACGGTGCCGCCGCGCTCGGTGGCCACCACCTTGCCAACGCTGTCCTTGGTGACCAGAAGACGAAGAATGACCTCGCCGTTGGGCGTGATTCGGGGAGTGACCGTGAGGCCCAGCGCCGCCTGCTTGAAGTGCGTGGTGGTGGCGCCGCTCGATGCCGCTTCCTGATAGGGAATCTCAACGCCCTGTTGAATGCTCGCCTGGCGTTGATCGGAAGCCAGAACCCTGGGCGCCGAAATCAGCCGCCCTTCGCCTTCCGCCTGCATCGCGGCGAGTTCCAGGTCCACGAGATAGTCGGGGTGCAGCAGCGCGAGCGAAAACTGTCCCGCCGCGCCGGCCACAGGCAGTCTCACGTTATAGCGGTCGGCCGGCTCCGCGTCGCTCAGCGCGCCGTCTCCGGCTTCAAGCGCCTTCACGATGCGGTTTGTGGCCGCGGCGCTGCCCGACACGGCCACCGCCTTGCCGCCGCCCTGCCGGCGAGCGGCGGTGACTCCCCAGCGCAGACCCAGGTTGCGGCTGTAGTTCTGATTGGCCACCACCACGCGCGATTCGATCAGCACCTGCCGGGACGGCGCATCCAGTTCGGCCACAAAGTCCCCGACTTTCTTCAGACGCGGCGCGGTGTCGCGTGCAACCACCGTATTGCTGCGCTCGTCGATCTGAACGGAACCGCGCTCGGAAAGCAGACCGAAGCGGGCATCGGCGATCAGCGCGGCCAGCGTGGCCGCCTCGGCATAGTTGATCCTGAAGCTGCTCCAGCTTAAAGGGGCGAGCATTTCCTGCGCGCGCTCGGCCTCGAGCCGCGAGGCGTCGCCGGCCCTGAACTCCGCCGCGGTGGCGACGATCCAGGCGCCATGCCGCTGGCGCGCTTCCAGACCCCGGCTCTCCAGAACCAGCGCCAGCGCGTCTTCGCGTTTCATCCCGTGGAGCTCGAGCGTCAGATTGCCAGCCACGCTGTCCGACACCAGCAATTGCATTTCGGAGGCTTCGGCCAAAAGCTGCAGGGCGGTGCGCACCGGCAGGTCCTGAAAGCTGAGCGACACCTTTTCGCCCTCGTCCGCCAACGAAGGCCCGGCGCCAAGCAGCACCGCCGCCGCTAGCCCGGCGAATCGCATTGGTCCGGTCATCCTTCGCCGCCTTGCAGGGTGAGTCTGCCCGCCTCGTTCCGCATGATGGCGTAGCGTCGGGTTCCCACCCGAACAAAGCCGCGCTTCCGGGAGGCATCCGCCGCGTCCTCCGCACGCCTTTCGCCGCCGTTTGCGCCTCCGTTAGCGGGCGCCGAAACGCCAAATGGCGACAGGCGATCGTCAAGCCTGTGCAGCACGGGAAACGTTGCGGCGTTCAGCGAAGTTGGCTTTTCCGGCATGGTCCGCAACAGCCGCGCGGCATCGGGGCCGCCGAAATACGCCACCAGCCGTGCGGTTGCGCGAAGATGCCCGCGATCTTCCGGGCCGGGCGGTTCCACCTTCAACTCAATCAATTCCCGCAATGGCATGGAATGCAGGGCGTGGTCCAAGAAGGCGATCAGCTCTGCGTAACTGCCGCTCAGCTCAAGTTCCGCGCCCGCGTGTTGCAACGCCGCCGACCGGTTCGCCGCCGGTTCCCACGGCTGCACGGCCCGCAAGGCGGCACTGTTCCGCCCGGCGGCCAGCGCCACCGGCAGGTCCAATTCCGGCGCTTGTGCCGGAATCCACGCGGCCGCAGCCTTAAGCAGCGACTCGGCCTGCTCGGCCTGCTCGCCGATTGCGTGCGCGGCGCGGGCATTGCTGCGTGTTTCCGCCAGTTGCTGCTCCAGCGCCTCCGCCTCCGCTGCGGCGGCTTGCAGGCGCGGCGCGACTTGCCCAAACACCCGTATCCTAAGGCCCACGATCGCGATGAGCATAAACAGCACGCAGGCCAGCGCCGCGCTGACCCGCCGACTCCACAGTCCCGGCTCCGCCACATCCAGGTTCCGCAGCTCTTCCAGCAGCGTCACTGCTTAAACCTCCCCGCGATCAGAAACTGCCGCGATGCGTCCGGGTTGCTTTGCAGTTGCTCCATTCGAACGTCCGCCACCATAGGCATTTCGCGAACCCTTTGGAGCAGCTCGGCGGGCTGATTCAGCTCCGCAGCCACGCCGCGCAACTGCCAGCCGCCCTGGGCCACGACCAGGCTCGTGAGGCGCAGGCCGGCGGGAATCCGCGCCGGCAGCGCCGCCAGCCAGTTCCGCGCCGTCGAATTGCGCCGGCGGATTCGATCGACTTCGGCCAGCAATGATGATGCCTGCGCTCTTCGTTCCTCCAGCGCATCCGGGTCGCCCGCGGTGCGCCGCGCCAGCGAAATCGCCGATCCAAGCCGCCCGATTCGCTCATTCCCGGCGTGCAGCCGGTGGCGCAGCGGCAGCTCGATCGCGGCCAGCAGCACAAGCGCTGCAAGCGAACCGGATGCCAGCATCACCACGGCTTGGCGCCTGCGCGCCCTGCGCTGTTGCGCCCGCCAGGGCAGAAGATTGAACGAACGCAGATCCGCCCGCATGCCCGACGACTGCTTCGTCACCTCAGGCATGATCGTTGCGGGCCAGCGCATAAGCCCCGAGAAGCGCCGGCGCATGCCCGGGCGCTTTCGAGGCATCATTGAGCGCCGGCGTGAGACTGGCCGCTTCCACCGGTATGCCCAGCGCCGCCGCGACCGCTTCGCCGGCACCGTCCATGAGTGCCGCGCCGCCCCAGAAAAACACTCTTTCCGGAACGGCCGTCTCGCGCCCGGAGGCGAGATACAGTTGCAGCGCCCGGGCGGCATGGCGGGCGAGGTCTTCCAAAAAGGCGTTGCCGATGGCGCCGAGCGTTCCGGGGGATGAGCGCCACTCCTTGATGGCCTTGTGCGCTTCATTTGCCGCAAGGCCGAAGGCTGCACGGAGACGTTCGGCGAGCTCGCGGCAACCAAAGGGCTGGCTGTGCTGAAAAGCGAGCCCGCCGTTGCGGCATACCGACAGGCGGGTGGCCCTGTAGCCGCCGTCCAGAACGGCCCAGACGCCGCCACCCGCGGTGTCGGCGGCGAGCGAGCGCTGCACGGCGAAGGACGTGAGGTCCACCGCCGCAACCTTGATGCCCGCTTGCTCCACGCGCCGACAAAGTGTGTCCACGACCGTCGAGCGGACAATCCCCATGCGGTAGTTGACCTGCCGGTCGCCCGCGCCTTCGCGACGGTAGTCGTAGAAGGCGTCCGCGAGGGGGTAGGGCGCCGCCTGCGCCGCCTGAAGGCGCGCCTGCTCCTCGATTTCCGCCGGCGAAAGATCCGCCGACAGGCGGAATGCGTGCATTAGTACTTGGTCGGTGCTCAAACCCACCACCGCCCTGCCGGCTCCCCGCGCGCCGTTGGCCAACACCCTGCGAATCACTGCCTCGGCAGGGCCGTTTGCGCTGCTGTTCTCTTCCGTAAGCGGCGCAAAGGAACAGGCGCGCACCGAACCTTGGGCCCATTCGACCGCCTTGACGGCGCCCGCGCCGAGATCAAGCCCCACCACTGCTCTCTTTTGAAGCAACTTCCGCATGATTCCTTGGGGCATGATTCCCTGGCCGACAGCCGGCCCAAAGCCGCGAAACACGCCTGCGCCCGCTGCCTATAATGAGAATGCAGCCACAGCACAGCCCGGGGCCTATCCTGCGATGCGCATGCCGATCCAGTCCAGACGTTTAATGAACGCGTTGATGAAGATTTGCCTGTTGGCGGCAGCGGGCGCATCCATGGGCCTCGTGTTTCTGGCCATGGCCGTGTCCGGCGCGTATTTCTATCTCGCGCCCGGCCTTCCCAGTGTCGAGAGCATCAGGGAGGTGCCGCTGCAGATCCCATTGCAGGCGGTGACCCGGGACGGCCGCCTGATCGGCGAAGTAGGCGAGAAACTCAGAACGCCGGTGGAGCTTGAGGATGTTCCCGAGTTGCTGCGCAAAGCCTTTCTTGCCGCCGAGGACGACCGGTTCTTCGAGCATCCGGGCTACGATTACCAAGGGCTGGCGCGCGCGGCCTTCAATCTCGTCCTTACCCGCTCCGCCAGCCAGGGCGGAAGCACCATCACCCAGCAACTTGCCCGCGAGTACTACGTGGATCGTGAGCGCACCTTTGTGCGCAAGGCCCGGGAATTGTTCGTGTCGCTTCGCCTGGAGCGCGAACTGAGCAAGGAGGAAATCCTCGAGCTCTACCTCAACAAGATTTTCCTCGGAAACCGCGCTTACGGCGTGGCCGCCGCCGCCCAGGTGTATTTCGGAAAGTCGCTGGAAGAGCTGACCATCGCCGAATCCGCCACGCTGGCCGGGCTGCCCAAGGCGCCGTCGGCGATCAACCCGGTGCGCAATCCGGCGCGCGCAGAGAGCCGGCGCGCTTACGTGCTGCGCAGGCTCGGGGAATTGAACGTGATCAACGAGGCGGAACGCCTGGAAGCGCTTGCACAGCCCATGGAGTCCACCCTGCACGGCCCGCGCCGCGAGGTTAACGCGCCCTGGGTTCTCGAAATGGTGCGCGCCCAGATGCTTGCGCGCTATGGCCTGGACGCATACACGGGCGGTTTCCGGGTTTCCACCACCATCGATTCGCGCATGCAGGCGGCGGCTGAACGGGCCGTGAGGCGGGGTTTGCGGGACTACGACCGGCGCCACGGTTATCGAGGCGCGTTGCGGCCCGGGATGCTGCGCAATCTGCGCGCCGAAGGTCTTCGCAGCGATGCGGAGTTGCTGCGGCAGCTTCAGTCGCTGCAGCAGGAACTGGGCGTTGCGGACACCCGCCTGGCGCTGGTCATGGCCTTTGGCGAGGCCAATGCGGTGGAGGTGCTGGCGGAGGGCTTGGGGCGCAAGCGGCTGCAATGGGATCGTGTTCAGTGGCGCCCCTATATTTCGGAGAATGCGCGCGGCCCCTTGCCCGCAAGCCCGGACGACATGTTTGCCGCAGGCGACCTGATCCGGGTGCGCGAGGCCGCCGACGGCGAACTGGAGCTTTCCCAGGAACCGGATGTGCAGGGCGCGCTGGTGGCCATTGATCCGCGGGACGGAGGGGTTGTGGCGCTGGTGGGCGGCTACGATTTTGCGCGCAGCAAATTCAATCGCGCCGCGGACGCGCTGCGTCAGCCCGGCTCGGTATTCAAGCCGTTCATTTATTCGGCCGCGCTGGACCACGGGCTTACCGCCGCCACGGTTGTGAATGACGCGCCGGTGGTTATTCGCGACCCCGCCTCCGAGACGGTCTGGAGGCCCAAGAACAATTCCGGGCGTTTCAACGGCCCCACCCGCCTGCGCGAGGCGCTGGTGCGGTCCATGAACCTGGTGTCGGTGCGGGTATTGCAGCGCGTGGGGCTGCCGGACACCATAGGGCATATACGCGTTTTCGGCTTGCCCGATTCCTCCCTGCCCGATAGCTACTCGCTGGCGCTGGGTTCCGGGGGCTTGGCGCCGCTCGACATCGCCCGCGGCTATGCGGTGCTGGCGAACGGAGGATACCGGGTGGATCCTTGGCTGATCGAGCGCGTGGAGCAGGATGATGTTCGCTTCACTGCCGAAACGCTCATCGCCTGCCGCGACTGCGAACTGCCGGGGGAGTTGGCTGGATCAGGATCGTCCTCGACCGGAGAATGGCTGAACGGCGCCATGCCCGGAATGCCGGACCGCCTCGCGCGCGCCTACGCGTCGATCGACAGGCTGGCGCCGTTGTATCCGGGCGACGGCGGCGGGGCTGCCGGCCGCCTCGCCTTCGACTCAGCGGCCCAGATGCAGGCCGCCACCTTCGGCCATCAGCCGGATGCCCGAGAAAACCCGTCGCTGTTCGCCGACTTGAAACTGGCGCCGCGGGTGGTGAGTGCCGAGAACGCCTATATTGTTTACGACATGATGCGCGACGTGGTTCGGCGTGGAACGGGCCGACGCGCGCTGGTGCTGGGCAGGCAGGACCTGGCCGGCAAGACCGGCACCTCGAACGACAACCGGGATGCCTGGTTCAGCGGATTCAACGGCGACCTGCTTGCCACCGCCTGGGTGGGTTTCGATCAGGAACGCTCCCTAGGAAGCAACGAGGAGGGCGGACGAACCGCGCTGCCGGTATGGATCTACTTCATGGAGGAGGCGCTCAGGGGCGCGGCGGAAGCGCCTTTGCCGCGTCCCGGCGGCATCGTGTCGGCGCGGGTTTCGCCCGATACCGGATTGCTGGCGCCGCCTGGCGATGCGGACGCGATATTCGAACTGTTCCGGGAACAGGCCCTGCCTGATGCCTCGCGTGGCCCGGGCCCCGGAGGCGAAGATGCTGGCGAAGAGGAACTCTTCTAGCGGTCCTCCGCCGGAATGTAAGCGCGCGGTTCCGGCCCCATGTAGAGTTGACGAGGCCGCCCGATCCGCAATTCGGGATCCTCTTGCATCTCGCACCAGTGCGCGGCCCAGCCGGCCGTGCGCGCGATGGCGAACATGGGGGTAAACATTGCGGCCGGCAGTTTCATCGCCCGATAGATGATTCCAGAATAAAAATCAACGTTGGGATACAGGCGCCGGCGCTTGAAATAGCGGTCGCGCAGGGCGATTTCCTCCAAGTTCCGCGCCAGACGGAACAGCCGGCCCCGTCCGGCCCGCAGAGCCTTTATGACCTCGTGGCAAATATCGCGGATAATGGTGGCGCGCGGATCGAAGTTCTTGTAAACGCGGTGGCCGAAGCCCATCAGCCGGAACGGATCGTTCGGATCCTTGGCGCGGGCAACGTACTCCTCTATGTGCTCCGGGGAGCCGATGGCCTCGAGCATTTTCAGCACGGCCTCGTTGGCCCCGCCATGGGCGGGCCCCCATAGCGCCGCGCAACCAGCGGCCAAGGACGAGAACGGATTAACGCCGGAGCTCCCGGCCATCCGCACGGTCGATGTGGAGCAGTTCTGCTCGTGGTCGGCGTGCAGCACCAGCAAGGTGTCCAAGGCTTTCGCGGCGGTGGGATTGGGGTCCTTGCCGAACATCATGTAGAGAAGATTGGCTGCATGGCCCAGGTCCTCGCGCGGGGATACGGGGGGCTGGCCCTGCGAGTGCCGAAAAGCGGCTGCGGCTATGGTGGGCATGGCGGCGATGGCGCGGTAGCTGAAGCGGCGCCTGTGATCGGCGTCATTCGGCGCGATGCAGTCCGTGTGCGCTGCGGGCATGACCGAAAGGGCAGCGCCGATCACGCTCATGGGATGGGCATGGGCGGGCATGGCGGCGATAGTGGCCAGCACTTCCGGAGCGCAGGCGCGCAGCGTCTTCAATTCGCCCGAAAAGGCCTTGAGCTCGTCCGGCTTCGGCAGTTCTCCGTGCAGCAGCAGCCAGGACACTTCCTCGAAGCTGCTGTTGCGGGCCAGCTCGTCCGCCGCATAGCCGCGGTACATCAAAACGCCCTTTTCACCGTCCACGTAGGTGATTCGACTGGTGCAGCTGATGGTGGCGGCATAGCCGGGGTCGTAACTGTAGGCGCCGGCGGCTGCCGCAATGCCGGAAATCTCCAGGGCATCGGCGCCCAGCACGCTTGAGCGGCGCTTGAGCGGCACGGAGTGCCCGTCGCGGTTTACGAGTTTGTCGCTCGAGTCGGTCATTCCACTATCCTGTACGTGCCGGCAGGCCGGTTGCGCACAGGCATGAGGAAAGCCGGCACTGCGACCGCCGGAACAGGCGCCCCTCTACCGAAAACGCCTGTCAAGAAAAACACGGCCCAGAAGCTGGGCGCGTGAATTGCAACCGGTAATTATATGGCCGGCGCTAGTTAATGCGAAATCTGTTTGAACTACAGGGGTTTACGCGGAATTCTGCGCGCCGTAACGGCGGCGGAACTTCTCGATTTGGCCGGCCGACTCCATGATCCTCTGGGATCCGGTAAAGAACGGATGGCAGGCGGAGCACACCTCCACGCGAATGTCCTCGCTCAGGGTGGAGCGCGTCACGATCTCGTTGCCACAACTACAGGTGACCTTGATTTCGTTGTACTTTGGATGAATGCCTGCTTTCACGGTTCCAAGCCCCGGCGGATGCCCAAGCGGGCGCGAAGCATAACCGAATCCCGCACGCGCTTCAATCCGTTGCGCGGGTTCGCACATATGGGGCTTTTTAGGAGAAATCGCGGGATCAGAACTCCGCGTCCACCCTCAAATAGTAGCTGCCGCCATTGAACCCGGCGGGATGATTAAGCGGATAGTCCGCACCGAGATAGCCGGAAACGCCGGCGAACCGATGCTGATCCGGCTGTTGGTCGAGCAAGTTTTTGGCCCCGACAGTGAGGGCGTAGCGCTGCGAAAGCCGCCAAGTCAGCTCCGCATCCACCGCCACCATGGAGCCCGTCATGATGGTGCCGGAAGAGGGCTCCGGGTCGTTGAAGATCTGCTCCTGGACGCTGTCGTAGTAATTCGCCCGAACCAGGCCGCTCCAATCCCCCCGGCTGTAATCGGCGGTGAAGGTGGCGCGCGTGTCCGGCAGGGCATCCTCTAGTTCCTGGGTGGTGGTGGGCGTGAGGGTGACGCCCGGGTCGGTGATTTTCGTATCGGTGTAGTTGCCGGCCAAGGTCAGGTTCAGAAGCCCGCCCGCCAAGTCGAAATCGGTGTCCACAACCAAATCGATGCCGGTGGTTTCCGAGTCGATGTCGTTGACGAAGAAGGTTACCGCAGTGACGGTTCCGGCGCCAACGACGTTGGCCGCGATCAGCTCGGCCCTGTCCTGCTCGCTCAAATTCTGCTGGGTCAGCGCAATGCGGCCGTCCACCTCAATATGGAACCAATCCAAGGTGATATCCACCGCGCCTAGGGAGAAGGCCGTGCCCAGACTCCAGTTGATTGATTCCTCCGGCTTGAGCGGTTGGCCGCCCTTGAGCACGGCGATGGGATCGGTGGGCGGCAGCGTGAGCGATTCGACAAGGCGCCCGCCGGAGAAGGTTGTGGCGGCCCGGCGCAGGTTGCTCTGGCCCACCGAGGGGGCGCGGAACCCGGAGCTGAAGGCGCCGCGCAGAGCCAATGCCGGGCTCACTTGGTAGCGCGAGGCGATCTTGCCTTTAAGGGTGTCGCCGAAGTCGCTGAAGTCCTCGTAGCGAACGGCGCCGGAGACAAGCCAGCGGCTGGTCACATCGACATCCAAGTCGATGTAGCCGGCGTAGCTGTTGCGGCTGAAGCGGCCGGCGACATCGGCGCTGAAGCCCTGAAAGCCGTTGGAACCCACCGAGAAGCCTTGGCTTTCAAAACCGCCCGGCGCCCAGGATTCGGTGTCTCCCGCCTCGATCTTGAACACTTCCTTGTGGTGCTGGGCGCCAAAGGCGACATTCAGGCTTGAATGGGCGCCGATATCAACCGGGAGCGTGAAATCGGCATTGATGAGCCGCTCGGTCTGCGACTGCGCGCCTAGGCCGAACTCCGTGGGGGTGTTGGGCCCGTAGGATGCGTTCACGGTGTTGTTTATCTGGTAGATGGCTTCGTTGCGCCCCGCCGAGATGCTGAAGTCGTAGGTCAGCCCACTCGGGCCTTCGCCACGCCAGCCGCCGACAATGGAGGTGTCGCTGACCTTGCCCCCGAACCTTGGCGTGAATCCGCCAGGCCACCATTCACTGTAATGAAAGCAGTTCGGGTCCGCCCAGATCGCATCGCGCAGCGAGGTGTCCACCAAGCCGCCCGTGACCGGCACCACGGGGCAGGACATGGCATCATCCGGGGTCAGGTCGGCTACGAGCAGGTTTGCGCCGGAGCCATCGGCGAAGACGCCCCTGCGGGTGTTGGGATTGCGGTAGAAAAAACTGCCGTCAACTTCGCGCCCGGACCAAGTGCCGAAGGAATAGACTTCCCCGATGCCCGCTTCAACCGCTGCGTTGGCTAGCACCTTGAAGTCGTCCCATACCTTGGGCGCGCCCCAGATCACCACCGGGTCCGCCACCTCGGGGTAGCCGTTTTCGATCAGCAGGGTTGCTTGGGGATCTTGGGAACCGCGACTGGTTGGGTTGCTGTCCTTGAACTGGGCGGTGACTCTTGCGAACCCTGTGCTGCCTAGGCGCGTGCCCGTGGAGCCGGTCACTGAAACTTGGTCGCCGTCGCCCTCGTAGGTGGAGCCGTACTGCACCTGTAGCCGCCGAATGTCCGGATCGTCCTCCATGACGAAGTTGATTACCCCGGCGATGGCATCTGATCCGTATTGGGCGGAGGCGCCGTCGCGCAGCACCTCCACGCGTTTGAGGGACATGCCGACAAGCGGCAGTATATCGACGGCTTGCGCGCCTTTGTTGATGCCGGAAATGAATTCTCCAATAACGGCGCCCCGATGGCGTCGCTTGCCGTTCACTAGGATGAGACTGCTGTCGGCGGGGAGGCCGCGCAGGTTGACGGGCCGGATCAGGGTTGCCGCATCGCTGATGGGTTCGCGGCCCACGTTGTAGGATGGCGCAACCGCGGTTAGCGCGTCGAGCATGTCGCCGTAACCGTGAGCGCCGAGCTCCCTTTCGCCCAGCACGTCAACGGGCACCGGCAGATCGCCGGTTGAGCGCCCGCTGCGGCGCGTGCCCACCACTACCACCTCTTCGATTTCGCCGGCTGCCTCGGCGGTTGCCGGCGCGGCCGATTGGGCCATTGCCTGCGGCGCGCCCGCCATAACGGCGGCAAGGCCGATCGCCTTGAGCAATGTTATTCGATTGGGCGTTGCGGGATCTGCATGGATAAAGTCGCAGTGCTTAGTCATTGCTGCCTCCTGTGTCGCTGGAGTGACTTGGGATTTTTCCAGCTGCTGAATAATGGTTCGGGTCCGCCTTGGGCGTGCGGGCTGATGGGTCGTTGGGACGACAACGCGCAACAACTGAATCGGATTTTCCACCATGCTCGAATCCTTATATGAAAGGTTCCATTCCATTCTACACCCGCGTTCGCGCGTAATAACGCAAAGCGGAAATATCCCCTTTGACCGCCCCTCGGGTTCCGCCGTTCCGGCGCGACATCGCCGAAGCCGAAGCGCGGCGGACGGCGCGATGAGAAGGGCGGGAGCCGCAGCCGGCGGCCGCCCGGTTCCAATGTGCGGGTTCAGACACATGTGGGACTGGAGCCGGGTGTGACGGAGGGGCGTTTTCCACCCTGACAGGGCGGGAACGGAGCGCCTCTTCCCCGAAGGGACGTGAAGGGACTGGCGGCCAAGAGCCGCCGGCCCGGGCGCACGAGCCCCCCGCGCTGGACGCGGGCCCAGGAATGGGCCGTGTGGAGGATGCGCAAGAAGTACCTGCGACGGTCATGCCGCCGCTGGGCAAGCGGCGCCTGAAGGTGATGCTGGAGCGCGAGGGGACGATGCTCTCGGAGTCGACCATAGGGCGCATCCTCGCCAAGGGCGTCGGCCTCCGCCGGATCAGGCCCTGCGCCTTCCTGCGCGGGCGGGCCAAGGCCAAGCGAAGGCGCGGCTTCGCCAAGGGCCACGCCGTGCGCTGGCGCCGGG
>JAPYNE010000021.1 GCA_028285945.1 Candidatus Foliamicus numerosus
CGTCGCCCGCTTGCCTTGCCGGTCGATGCCCACGACGCGGCGGCCGAGCCGCAATTCGACGCCCTTGGATTCAAAATACTCGGCCTTGCGCAGCAGCAGGCGGCGCCGTTCGAGTTTTCCTGCCAAGTACTGCTTGGACAGCGGCGGGCGCTGGTAGGGCGCCGTATCCTCTTCGCTCACCAGCGCAATGGGCCTTTCATGCCCGCCTTGGCGCAACGAAACCACGAGCTGCGCCGCGGCTTGGCCGCCGCCCACGATCACAACGGATTCGCTCATCGCGCAGTGCCCGCCAAGGCCTTGCAATTATCCGGAAGCGGCTGGCTGAAGCGGCCAGAATATCGGCAGCATCAGCATCACCACAATGAAAACGAGCAAGGTGAGCGGCACGCCGGCGCGGATGTAGTCGGCAAAACGGTAGTTGCCCGGACCCATGATCAGAATGTTAGCGGGGTGCGAAATGGGACTGGTGAAACTGGCCGACGCCGCCATGGCCATGGCCATCATCGCCGTAGTGGGAGCAATGCCCAGCGAGGCGCTGGCCGAGAGAACCACCGGGGACATCAGCACCACCAGCGCGGCGGTGGGAACGATCATGGTGGCCAAGGCAGTCACCAGGTAGAGGCCGCCGATCACGTACCAAGGACCCAGGTTGCCGAGAAGATCGACCGCCGTGCTGGCCAATAGCCGCGCCGCGCCGGTGTTGTCCAGCGCGGTGCCCAGCGGCAGCATGCCGGCGATCAGAAACACCGCCCGCCAGTCGATGGCCCGGTAGGCATCCTCCATGCTCAGGCAGCGGATGAGCACCATCAGGGTGGCTCCGATCAGGGCGGCGATGGAAATCGGCAGCCAGCCGGAAAGCACCGCGCCGATCACGCCGATCATCACCAAGCCGGCGTAGCGCTTGCGCGGTCGCCGGGGAACGAAGGGCGTGACCTCGATGAACGAGGGATCGTTGGCCAGGCGGCGGAGATTATTGCGCGGCCCCACCAGCAGCAAGGCGTCGCCGAAATTGAGCCGCTCGGTTTGCAGGTCGGTATGCAGCGTTTCCCCCGCTCGCCGGACGGCGATCAGCTCCAGGCCGTACTGGTCGCTGAAGCCAATCTCCCCGGCGGTGCGGCCGGCCAGCCGGGACAGGGGGGCGAGCGTGACTTCCTCGGTGGCCAGCCGCTCGCTCGCAAAGAGATTGAGGGACGGCGTCATTTCCTCTTCGATCCGCAGTTCCTGCACCGCCCGCAATGTTTCAAGGTCTTCGCTGCGCGATTGCAGCAGCAGGCGGTCGTCCTCCCGGAACACTTCGTCGGCATCGGGTATGAAGCGCACCTCCTCGCCGCGGCTGATGGCCAGCAGCCGGAACTCGAGCGCTTCCGCCAGCCGCGTGCGGGCAAAGGCCGCCCCCACCAGCGGCGAACCCGCCGGCACGCGCAGGCTGATCACGCGTTCCTCCGGCCGGTAGAGTTCCTCCACGGTGTTCTCGTTGAGCTCCACCACTTCGTCGAACGCTTCCAGCCGGCGAGCGAGGTCGGCGGTATCCACCAGGCCTTGGAGCAGCAGGTAGTCGCCGGCGCGCAGCGGATAGCGGCTCAAGCCGGACCGCTGCACCCTGCCCCCGCGCCGCGCCGCGATGACCAGCCCGCGCGTTCTTATTTGCAGTTCCTGCCGGTTGACGGGGTCGTTGATGAGCGGCGATCCATGGGCGACGCGCGCCTCCACCATGCGCAGATGCTCGGTCTTGGGCAGCGTGGCCGCAATCGCTTCGCCGGTGTCGATGACCGCCTGCCAGGCGCGCAATTCCTCGATATGGTCGCGCCTGCCCTGCACCAGCAGGCGGTCGCCCCCTTTGAGAACGGTCTGCCGCGAGGGCAGCCGGATGATGCGCCGCCCCCGCTCGATCGCGAAGATCACCAGCCCCAGCGTGGCGATGCGGCTGTCGGCCAGCGTCCGTCCCGCCAGCCCGGAGTCGCGGTCCAAAGACACCGTGAACATCAGGTCGCTGAGGCCGTAGCGGGCCCGCAGGTTACGCTGGCTGGGGGGACGGCTGAATTCGCCTGCTTCGCGCGTGGGCAGCAGCCGGCGCCCGACCAGCACCAGGAACAGCACGCCGGCGGCCAGCGCAGCGCCTCCCACCGGCAGAAAGTCGAACAGAGAGAAACTGTGCGTTCCCTGCTCCGCCAGGGCGGCCGACACCAGCAGGTTGGGCGGCGTGCCGATCTGGGTGGTGAGACCGCCCAGAAGGCAGCCGAAGGACAAGGGCATGAGCAGCCGCGAAGGCGGCACGCGGGCTTGACGCGCCAGCCCCATCACCACCGGCAGCATCAGCACTGCCACGCCGATGTTGTTCATGAAAGCGGACAGTCCGCCCGAGGCGAGCATGATCACGGCCACCAGCGCGGCCTCGTTGCGGCCGGACAGGCGCAACACGTTTCGCCCGATCAGGTCGCCCACGCCGGTTCTGAGCAACCCCTCGCTGATGATGAACATGGCCCAGAGCGTAATCACGGCCTCGTTGCTGAAGCCGGCCACCGCCTCGGAGGGCGTGACCAGCCCGGTGACGGCGAGCGCGCCCACCACCAGCAAGGCGACGATGTCCATGCGCAGCGCCTCGGTCACGAAAAGGACCAAGGCGACGACAAGGATCGTGATGACCAGGGCGATATCAAACATCGGCCTGTACCTTACGACGCATCCGGGCTCAGGCCGTAACCCCCGCCCCCGGGCGTCTCGAGCACCAGCAGATCGCCGGCCTCGACCCGCGTGCGGCCGCAGGCGCCCAGCGTGGTGACGCGGCCGTCGCCGCGCACCACGCTGGCCTTGCCAGCAGCGCCGTCCGCGCCGCCTTTCAGCCCGAAGGGAACGGTGCGTCTGCGGTTGGCCAGCAGCGCCAGCTCCATCGGCTCGAGAAACTCGATGCGGCGCACCGCCCCGTCGCCGCCTTGGTGCCGGCCCTTGCCCCCGCTGCCGGCGCGGCGGCGGAATTCGCGCAGCAGCACCGGATAGCGCAATTCTAGCACTTCGGGATCGGTCAACCGCGAATTGGTCATGTGGGTATGCACCGCCGCTGCGCCGTCGAAATCAGGACCGGCGCCGCTGCCTCCGCACACCGTCTCGTAGTATTGATACCGATCGTTGCCGAAGGTCACGTTGTTCATGGTTCCCTGGGATGCCGCCATGGTGCCCAGCGCGCCGCACAGCGTGTCCACCACGCACTGCGAAGTCTCGACATTGCCGGCAGCCACTGCCGCAGGATGGCGCGGGTTCAGCAGACAGCCTTCGGGAAGTATCAGGCGCAGCGGCTTCATGCAGCCCGAGTTCATCGGTATGCCGTCGCCCGCCAGCGCCCGGAACACGTACAGCACGCAGGCGCGCGCAACCGGCGAGGGCGCATTGAAGTTGCCCGGCGACTGCTCGCTGGAAGCGCTAAAGTCGATGACGGCCTCGCGCTTCCCGGAGTTGATGCGTATCGATACCGATATCCGCTCGGCCCCGTCCATCTCGCAAGTGAACGAGCCGTCCCGCAGCCGGCCGATGACTCGCCGGACCGCTTCTTCCGCATTGTTCCGCACATGCAGCATATAGGCGCGCACTGTGCTGAGCCCGTAGTGCTTCACCAGCGCCTCGATTTCCGCAGCCCCCCTGGCGTTGGCGGCTAGCTGCGCCTTGAGGTCCGCCAAGTTGCGGGCCGGATTGCGGGCCGGCCACGGCCCCGCCTTCAGCGCTGCGAGAAGCTGCTGCTCTTTCAGGCGCCCGCGGGAAACCAGCAGAAAACTGTCGAACAGCACGCCCTCTTCCTCAATGCGCCGGCTGTCCGGCGGCATGGAGCCCGGCGCGGTCCCGCCGATGTCGGCATGGTGCGCGCGCGCGGCCACGAAAAACTGCGCCTGTCCGGCATCGCCCAAAAACACGGGCGAGACCACGGTGAGATCGGGAAGATGCGTGCCGCCGTTGTAGGGCGCGTTGACCAGATAGGCTTCGCCGCGCCGCGGTCCGCGCTTTCGCGCTCCCAGGACCGCCTTCACGCTGGCGTCCATGGACCCAAGGTGAACGGGCATGTGCGGGGCGTTGGCGACCAGTTCGCCGCGCGAGTCGAACAGCGCGCAGGAAAAATCCAGCCGCTCCTTGATGTTGACCGAGTGCGCGGTGTTTTGCAGCACCGCGCCCATTTGTTCGGCGATATGCATGAAGCGGTTGTTGAACACTTCCAGCAGCACGGGGTCCGGCCGCTCGTGATCGGCGGCGGCCGCCCTGCGCCGCCCGCGCCGGGTAAGCACCAGATGCCCTGTTTCCCGCGCTGCGGCCAGCCATTGCGGGGGCACCACCGTCGTTGCGTGGTCTTCGGCGATGATGGCGGGGCCCTCGATCGACGCGCCAAGCGCAATATCCTCGCGACGGTAAACGGGCGTGGCCCGGCGCTTGCCGCCAAACACGGCCCGCGTTTCAAACAAGGGCGAAGGGCTTTGGATTTCGGTCGGTTCGCCATGGCTCTCGAAGCGGTATTCCTCGCCGGTCTCGCCCGCTGCCTGAACGCGGATCGCCTCAACCACCAGTGGTCCGCCGGGAGGCTCAATGCCGAATCGCGCCCGATGGGCCTCGGCAAACCGCCCGCCTATTGCTTGCCGGTTCGGTCGCTGCATGCAGAAGGGAATGGACAGCGTGTTGTCCGATCCCATAGCGCGAATTTCGGCCACCCGTTCGAAGGATAGCCGGCCGGGCGGAATATCCGCGTGGAGCAGCTCGGCGCGGCAGGCATCGTCCAGCTTCGAGAAGCGCGCCTTCAGACGGCCGATCAGTTCCGCGTCCAGCACCTTCTCCACCGCCTCTTGGCGGTAGGCGCGCAGGGGCGCCAGCCCCAGCCCTAGCGCCGACAGCACGCCGGCCAGCGGGTGGAGCAGCACCGTTTCCATTCCGAGTTCCTCGGCGAGCGCGCAGGCGTGCTGCCCGCCGGCGCCGCCGAAGCAGCAGAGCGCGAACTCGGCCGGGTTTTCGCCTCTTTGCACCGAAATTCTCTCGATGGCGGCGGCCATCTGGTTGATAGTCACGCGCAAAAATCCTTCGGCGACCTGCTCGGCGCTCATGGCCGCGCCGCCGTCCGCCTGGACCTCCCGCGCCAGCCGCGTGAAGCCCGCGCGCGCCGCCTCCATGTCCAGCCCCTGCTGTCCGTCTGGGCCGAACACCTGCGGGAACAGGTCCGGGTGGATGCGGCCCAGCAGCAGGTTGGCGTCGGTTACGGTCAACGGACCGCCGTTGCGGTAGCAGGCAGGTCCCGGGCGGGCGCCGGCTGATGCGGGCCCGGCAACGAATCGTCCGGAGCGAAACTCGAGGATGGAACCGCCGCCGGCGGCCACCGTATGTACCTTGAGCATCGGCGAGCGGATCCTCACTCCGGCAATCTCGTTGTGGGTCACATATTCGTAGTGGCCGGCATAGAGGGCCACATCGGTGGACGTGCCGCCCATGTCGAAGCAAATCAGTTTCTCGAAGCCCACCTGCCGGGCGGTGCGCGCGGCGCCCACCACGCCGGCTGCGGGGCCCGAGAGTATGGCATCCTTGCCGCGGAACCGGGCGGCGTCCGCCAGCCCGCCGTTGCTCTGCATGAAGGCGAGGCGGCGCGGCGCGATTTCCCGCTCGCGCAAACCTTGGCGCAGGCTTTCGATGTGGCGGCGCAATACGCCCGAGAGATAGGCATCCGCCAGCGTGGTGTCGCCGCGGCTGATCAGCTTGATGAGGGGCGACACCTCATGCGAGAGCGACACTTGATCGAAGCCCGCCTCCGCGGCCAGCTTGCCCGCCAGCCTCTCGTGCTCCGGGTTGCGCCAGGCGTGCATGAAGCACACGGCCGCCGCCGTAAGGCCTCTTGCCCGCGCCGCTCCAAGCCCCTCCGCTAGCGCGCCGGTGTCCAGCGGCGCCAACTCTTCGCCGGCGGCATTGATTCGCTCGTCTGCTTCCAGCACTTCCGCGTACAGGGGGTCCGGCCGGCGGATTTGGAGACTGAAGAGGTCCGGGCGGTTCTGGTAGCCGATCAGCAGCGCGTCGGCGTAGCCCCGGGTAACGACCAGCAGAACCTGGTCTCCGCAGCGTTCGAGCAGGGCGTTGGTGGCCACTGTCGTGCCCATCTTCAAGTCTTGCACGGCGGCGGAATCTTCGCTGCCGGCCAGCAGCGATCCGATGGCGTGTACTGCGGCGTCCGAATAGCGGGAGGGATCTTCGGACAGCAGCTTGCGAACCTCCAGCCCTCCTTGGGGATTGCGGGCCACCACGTCGGTGAACGTGCCGCCGCGATCAATCCAGAATCGCCATCCGGGCATATTGGGGATTGTACGTCCAGTGCCGCTCTCTGGCTGATGTGGGCTCTGTGCTTCCTCCGCCGTTTCTCCGCCCCTTGCCCGCGGGAGACGCATGAACCCGTCCATGGGGCTTGGCGGCGACATCCCTGTCGCCGACACTCCCGCGGGCAAGGGGCGGAGAAAGGGTTCGCGCCGGCGTTGGCGCGGGCGCGCATGCCCGCTGCGCCATAGGCGGGCTATAGTTGGGCGCTTCCAAGGTGCTTTGGTTTGCGGGATAGCGGATGAGCAGCAGCGCAACCGTCATCGTTACCCTGATTGCTTATAACCTGATCCTGCTGGGGATGGGCTTGTGGGCGCGCCGCCGCACGCGCGATCAGGGCGATTTCCTCCTCGGCGGTCGGCGCATCGGCGCTTGGCTCACGTCGTTGAGCGCCTCGGCCAGCACCGCCTCGGCTTGGACGCTGCTGGGCATCAGCGGCTTTGCCTATGCGCTGGGTCCGCCGGGATTGTGGCTGGCCCTCGGCGCCGTGTCCGGCTATGTGCTCAACTGGTGCTGGGTGGCGCCGCGCCTGAACCGGGCGGCCGAGCGAACCGGCGCGCTCACGCTCACGGAGTTGCTGCTGGGCGGCGGCGACGCTTGGGCGCGCCTGGCCCGCCGCGCCGCCTCGATCATCATTCTGGTCTGTTTCACCTTCTACGTGGCCTCGCAATTTCAGGCCGCCGCCAACGCCTTCGGGGAATCGCTGGGCATTTCGGTGCGGTCCGGCATCCTGCTGGGGTCCGGGGTCATCCTAGCCTATACCTTGCTGGGCGGCTTTTTGGCGGTGAGTCTGACCGACAGCCTTCAGGGTTTGCTCATGCTGCTGGTGTCACTGCTGCTGGCCGGCACGATGATGTTCGCGATCATTGTCATTTCCGGCACCAACAACATTTTCAGCGTGACCGGCGAACCCTTCAGCCTAGCGCCGCCGCAGGCCGGCCTCGCGGCGGCGGGGTTTCTCATCGGCTCTTTGTGCGTAGGCCTGGGGCAGCCGGGCCAGCCACATGTGGCCAATCGCTTCATGGCGGCGCGCGATCAGCGCGCCGTGCGCCGGGGCCGGATCATTGCGCTGCTTTGGGTGGCGCTGGTTTTCGCGGGGATGGCCGTGCTGGGCATGGCCGGCCGGGTGCTGCACTCCGACATTGCCAATCCCGAGAACCTGTTCTTCGTCGCCACCGAGCGCTTGCTGCCGCCGGTGCTGTCCGGGATCGTGACCGCAGCGGTGCTCAGCGCCATCATGTCCACCGCCGACAGCCAGCTTCTTACCGGGGCGGCGGCGGTTTCGCGCGACTGGAGCCTTGAGCGGGCGCGCAAGGCGGCGGGCCTTAAGACCACTTACGCCGCGGTGATCGCGATGACGACCGGCGCTGCGCTGATCGCACTGTTCGCGCCGCAGTCGGTGTTCCTGAGGGTGCTGTTCGCCTGGCACGCGCTGGGCGCGTCCTTCGCCCCGCTGGTTTATATGGCGGTGCTGGGCCGGCAGGTGAAATCCGCCTATGCGCTGGCCGTTCTGGTGCTGGGGTTCGCGCTTACCGTTATTCTGCACTGGCAGCCGGACACTCCCGGCGACTGGGCCGAACGCTTGGTGCCGATGCTCGTGACTCTGGCCATTGCCGTTGCCGGTTCGCGCCGCATGGCCGCCGCCCGTGAGTAGCGAAGCAACCGTTATCGCCACGCTGATCGCCTACAAGGCGGTTCTGCTGGCGATAGGGATTTGGGCATACCGCCGCGCGCAGGACCCCAGCGACTATTTTCTGGGCGGGCGGCGCATCGGCGCCTGGGTCACATCGATCAGTTCCTCGGCCAGCGCCGCATCGGCCTGGACGCTGCTGGGCGTGAGCGGTTTCGCGTTTCTTGAGGGGCCGCCCGCCGTGTGGTTGTGCGGCGGCGTTGTCCTAGGCTACATCATCAACTGGTTCTGGGTGGCGCCGCGGCTGCGCGAAATGGCCGAAAGCAGCGGCGCGCTCACCCTTACCGAATTGCTTCTGGGCCAGGGCGACGACTTCCTGCGGCGCGTTTCGCGCAAGGTGGCCTCGCTGATCATCCTCGTCTCTTTCGTGTTCTACGTGGCCGCCCAGTTCCAAGCCGCCGGCAACGCTTTCAGCCAGGCGCTGGGGCTGGATGCGGACATCAGCATTGTTCTGGGCGCTGCGGTCATTCTCGGCTACACCCTTTTGGGCGGCTTTCTCGCGGTGAGCGTGACCGACACGCTTCAAGGCCTGCTCATGGCGCTGGTGGCGGCAGTGCTTCCGCTGGCCGCGGTGCTCGCGCTGGGGCAGTTGGAGGAATCGGCCGGCGTGCTGGCTGCGTCCGATGGGGCTTTCCGCCTCACGCCCGCCAGCGGCGGCCTCGTGGCGCTGGGCTTCGTGGTGGGCTGCCTGTCCGTGGGTCTGGCCCAGCCGGGCCAGCCGCATGTGGTGAACCGCTATATGGCGGCCCGTGACGAACGCGCCATCCGCCAGGGACGCATCATCGCGATGGTCTGGATCGTGCTGGTGCTGTCCGGCATGACCGCGCTGGGTTTGGCCGGGCGGGTTCTGTTTGCCGATCTGGGCAATGCCGAAAACGTATTGTTCGCAACCGCCGAGGGGCTGCTGCCGCCGGTGCTGGCGGGCCTGGTGATCGCCGCCGTGCTCAGCGCCATCATGTCCACCGCCGACAGCCAGCTTCTGGCCGGCGCCGCGGCGGCGTCGCGCGACTGGCGGCTGGAGCTTGAGCGGCGCAGGACGGGGCTGAAGCACACCTACCTGGTGGTGGCAGGCATCACCGCCGCCGCCACGATGATTGCGCTGTACGCGCCTGATGCGATCTTCTCGCGCGTGCTGTTCGCCTGGCATGCGCTGGGCGCATCGTTTGCGCCGCTGGTGGTGATGGCCGTTCTGCGGCGACCCGTGCGGCCCGCCGCCGCCTTGGCGGTGCTGCTTTGCGGCTTTGTCCTCACGGTGCTGCTGAACTGGCAGGAGAACACGCCCGGCGACTGGGCCGAGCGCCTGCTGCCGCTGACCTTCACACTGCTCATCGCCGCCTACGGCTCCCGCCGCGCCGCCTTTCCGCGCTGTGTTTGCCGCTCAAGTGAGAACTCCGCGCTGAGCTAGCCAGCCTTTTCCAAGCATAAGGCCATTTCCAGCAAAATCCCGGCAGCGCCGGAGGCGATACCCTCGGCGTCCGCTTGCTGCTTGCGGAACTCGGCGTGGTCGCCGCCTGCTCTCCTGAAAAACCGGTTACGGCTAAAATCACGCTGCGCCTCCCCGGTGGCTCAGTTAGGCAAAGCAATGCGGGAGGTCACTGCGCTACCCGAGACCGTTGCATGAACGAACTAAAAACCTGCTTTAAGCGGGTGGAGTACGATCTCTCGGGACTGCTCCACTACATTGAGATCGGCGATATAGGATTGCCGGATATCCAGCGCCCATTTGTCTGGAAGAACACCAAGGTGCGCGATCTGTTCGATTCGCTGTATGCAGTTTTTCGCGGTCGCAAGGTGCTGGATGCCGATTATCGGGAGAAGCATATCGAGATTGCCTTCCGCCCGCGCGATGCAATGATCGGGCGCTGGTTCTTCGCATCAACTTTGGCCGGTCGATACACAAATTCCCCCGAATCCACGACGGACGGCGATCTTGCGCGGCTAAGGACTATGGCTAATGTCATTCGTAGTGGCTATGACAGGCTGACCTAACGGGATGGCGGCGTTCGCGGAAAGCGAAGTCGAGCGGAGTGGTTATGGCTATTGAGAAACCTCCGGCACTCCCCGGAGGCGAGATCATCGTCTATGAGTCCCCGGACGGCGAGGGGCGCGTTGATGTTCGTTTCGACCATGACTCGGTCTGGCTGACACAAAGGCAGATGGCGAAGGTATTTGAGACTTCGACAGATAACGTCAGCTTGCATCTTAGGCAAATTTACGCATTGGGCGAGCTGGAGGAAGTAGCAACTGCCGAGGATTTCTCGGTAGTTCGATCAGAAGGCCGCCGAAATGTACGACGCAAGATCAAGCACTACAACTTGGACGCGATCATTTCCATCGGTTATAGGGTCAACTCGAAGCGTGCCGTGCGTTTTCGCCAGTGGGCCACGCGCACCTTGCGCGAGCATCTTGTTCGCGGCTACACCTTCAATGAGCGGAGGCTTGCGGAACGCGGCCTCGACGAAGCGAGCCAAACTCTGGATTTACTCGCACGTACGCTTAAGAACCAAGCGCTCGTGGACGAGACCGGACGCGCTGTGCTGCACATTATCACTGCGTACGCTGATACGTGGCGCCTGCTGCTTGAGTACGATGAGGATCGTCTCAAAACTCCCGTCGGCGAGAAACCAGCTACAAGCGTCCTTGATCTTGATAGCGTTCGCACCGCGATAGACGCATTCAGGCGCGATCTGGCCGCCAAGGGCGAAGCCTCGCCGCTGTTCGGCAATCCGCGCGGTGATGCACTCGAGGCGATACTGGGCAACATTGAACAAACCATGTTCGGCGAACGCCTCTACCGGAGTCGTGAGGAAAAGGCGGCCAACCTGCTCTATTTCATAGTCAAGGACCATCCCTTCACCGACGGCAACAAGCGCATCGCGGCCCTCTTGTTCCTGTTATACCTGACGCAGGAAGGTATCGAGCATCAGCCCGGTCCCGGAGCCTTGACCGCGCTCACGCTGCTGATTGCGGAAAGCGCGCCGTCAAACAAGGATTTGATGATTCGTCTCATTGTGAATCTCATGGGCGAATTCGGCCATTGAGCGCCTTGACTGACTCCGTTAGCGAGGAGGCGGCGCTCGAATGACTTGCCGGGCGCTATGCCGTGGCGCACGGTCCGGACATCGGCGGTAGTGTCAAAAATTTTCGCATATATGGTCCATCTTCCCGTCGGTGGCGCGTTGGCGGGGCACCGGCCCTAGCCAGACCGACAGCTGTGCGGGTTCAGACACATGTGGGACTGGAGCCGAATGTGACGGAGGGGCGTTTTCCACCCTGACAGGGCGGGAACGGAGCGCCTCTTTCCCGAAGGGAGCGGAGCGACCGGAGGGATAGAGGCGCGCCCCGGCGATCGCCGGGGCGCGGGTTCGGTTAGCCTTTTGTTTTCTCGAAGAACAAAAAGGAGCCGAACGATGCAGATCAAGTCCCTGGGGATCAAGCGCCTGCGCCTTGACGATACCACGCCGGCGGACGAGCCCCGCGCGCTGGACGCGGGCCCAGGAATGGGCCGTGTGGAGGATGCGCAAGAAGTACCTGAGACGGTCATGCCGCCGCTGGGCAAGCGGCGCCTGAAGGTGATGCTGGAGCGCGAGGGGACGATGCTCTCGGAGTCCACCATAGGGCGCATCCTCGCCAAGGGCGTCCGCCTCCGCCGGATCAGGCCCTGCGCCTTCCTGCGCGGGCGGGCCAAGGCCAAGCGAAGGCGCGGCTTCGCCAAGGGCCACGCCGTGCGCTGGCGCCGGG